>NZ_JBIDAJ010000017.1:0-184126 GCF_043202395.1 Streptomyces sp. NPDC048197 | reverse complement strand
GGGTGCGGTGACGGACCTCCGGGGCCGGTTGTGTGGACTGCTGACGCTTTACGTCCACACAACCGGCCCCTCCGGCCCGTCCCCTCCCGTTGGGGGAGGGGAATGCGGTGGCTGGGGGCAAGCGTTGGGGCTGCAAGGGGTCCTTGGGACCCGTAGGGGACGGTCGAACAGATCCCGTAGGGGTCGCGAGCGCCCCTTGCATGCCTTAACTCAACGGTAGGGGGACATATTCCCGCTCCCCCCACAACACGAGGTACACCCAGGACGACGACGCCCACCCCCACCGGCCTCACACCACCCACCCACGGGAGGGGCTGGACCGGAGGACGAAGTCTGGAGGGCCGGCACCGCACCCGACAAACAAACGCCCGCCGCCAGGCGCAACGGCGAGCAAGCCCCGCAGCGGGAGAGACGGGTACGTACGCAGCACCGCAAAGCGCAGCGGAACCGCGAGCAACAGCCGCGGCGCCGCAGACAGCTACGTGCGGGGCGCCGCAAAGCGCAACGGCGAGCAAGCCCCGCGGCGGAACAGCCAGCTACGTGGGAATCAATCCGAACGGTTCAGCTCCGCGTCGATGATCTTTGACCACTGTTCCACCACCCGCTCCCGGCGGGCCGAGTCGTCGGTCAGGAGGTTCGCGAGGCCCAGGCCGCGGGCCATGTCGAGCAGGCCCTGCACCGTTTCGCGGACGCCGGGGGCCGACTCGTCCGCGTCGAGCAGGGCCACCGCCGTACGGTGGGCCTCCCGGCCCACGCGGGCCTCCAGGGCGGTGACGCGCTCGCGGAGCTGCTCCTCGTCGGATGCGGCCACCCACAGGTGCAGGGCCGCCCGGAACAGCGGTCCCGTGTAGAGGCCGACGAGTTCCTCGACGATGATCCAGGTACGGGCGATCGAGCCGGCCGGCGGCAGGTTGTGCGCCACCGCCTTCAGAGCGCCCTGCCGCTTCTCCGCGACGTGCTCGACGGCCGCGGTGAAGAGGTCCTCGCGGGTGCGGAAGTGGTGCTGGGCGGCGCCCCGGGAGACGCCCGCGCGCTCGGCGACCACGGACACCGTGCTGCCGCTCCAGCCGCGCTCGGCGAGGCAGGAGATCGCGGCCTCCAGCAGCTTGCGGCGGGTGGCGCGGCTGCGCTCCTGCTGCGGTTCCTTGCCGGTCTGTGGTCGGCCGCCCGCCTGCGGCCGGCCATCGGTTCGCGGCCCCTTGCCCGTCCGGCCGTCCCGGGCCGGGGTCAGCGCGCCCATGCCGGGGCCCGTCGCTCCAGGAAGGCCGTCATGCCCTCGCGGGCCTCAGCGGAGCCGAAGAGGCGTGCGGACTCCTCCGCCAGCGCGTCGGTATCGCGGTCGAAGGTGGCCAGGACCTCCGCCGTGACCAGCTTCTTCGAGGCCGCGAGACCCTGGGGGGAGCCCTTGCGCAGGCCGTCCAGTACGGGGGCCAGGCCGGTGTCGACGTCGTCGGCGGCGAGCGTGACCAGCCCGATCCGGGCCGCCTCCGCCGGGCCGAACTTCTCGCCCGTCAGGTAGTAGCGGCCCGCGGCCCGGGCGTCGATGCGGGGCAGCAGCGGCAGTGAGATGACGGCCGGGGCGAGCCCGAGCCGGGCCTCGGTGAAGGCGAAGGTGGCCGCCGGGCCCGCCACCGCGATGTCGCACGCGCCGAGCAGCCCGAGGCCGCCGGCGCGGACGTGGCCGGTGACCCGGGCGACGACGGGCCGCGGCAGGGCCACGATCGCGCGCAGCAGCCGGGCGAGCTCCAGCGGCCCGTCCTTCGCCGCGCCCGACGTGGCCTCGGACAGGTCCGCGCCGGCGCAGAACGTCGTGCCCGTATGGGTCAGCACGACCGCCCGGGCCTCGTCGTCGGCCGCGGCGTCCGCGAGCGCCTGGTGCAGTTCGGCCACCAGCCGGGCGGAGAGCGCGTTGCGGTTGTGCGGCGAGTCCAGCGTGAGGGTGGTGATGCCGCGCTCGTGGGAGCGCGTCACCAGCGGTGTCACGGGTGCGTCGGTCATCGGACGGTCGAACTCCTTTCCCAGGCGGGCGCGTTGACGCCGCGGGGCGGGGGTCTTGGGGATCTTTCCGGGGATTGTGGGGGCTGGGGGGCTGTGCGGTGGGGCGGGGGCAGTGGGGCGGGCGGCTGCCGTCCGCCCCACCGGACGGGATCATCGCCGCTCAGTACGACTTGGGCAGCCCCAGGGTCTGGTGCGAGACGAAATTGAGGATCATCTCGCGGCTGACCGGTGCGATCCGGGCGACCCGGGCGGCGGTGATCAGGGAGGCCAGGCCGTACTCCTGGGTGAGGCCGTTGCCGCCGAGGGTGTGCACGGCCTGGTCGACGGCCCGCACGCAGGCCTCTCCCGCCGCGTATTTGGCCATGTTCGCGGCCTCGCCGGCGGCAAGGTCGTCCCCGGCGTCGTAGAGATGAGCGGCCTTCTGCATCATCAGCCGGGCCAGTTCCAGTTCGATGTGGGCCTGGGCGAGCGGGTGGGCGACGGCCTGGTGGGCGCCGATCGGTTCCTTCCACACCTGGCGGGTGCGGGCGTAGTCGACGGCCCGGTCGAGGGCGTAGCGGCCCATGCCGAGGGCGAACGCGGCGGTCATGATGCGTTCGGGGTTGAGCCCCGCGAACAGCTGGAGGAGCCCCGCGTCCTCTCCCCCACTGCCGAAGGCGTGGGAGGGGCCCCCACCCACAAGGGCGTCGGCCGGAAGGCGTACGTCGTCCAGGGTCAGCTCGAACTGCTTCTCCGCGGCGGCCAGTTCCATCGGGATGTGGCTGCGGCCGAAGCCGGGGGTCTCGCGCTCCACGATGAACAGGCAGGGCTTGAGGCGGCCGCTGCGCGCGTCCTGTGTACGGCCGACGATCAGGGTGGCGTCCGCGATGTCCACGCCGGAGATGAACACCTTGCGGCCGTTGAGTATCCAGTCCCCGCCGTCCTTGCGGGCGGTGGTGGTGATCCGGTGGGAGTTGGAGCCCGCGTCGGGCTCGGTGATGCCGAACGCCATGGTCCGGGAGCCGTCGGCCAGACCCGGCAGCCAGGCCCGCTTCTGCTCCTCGGTGCCGAAGCGGGCGATCACGGTGCCGCAGATGGCGGGCGAGACCACCATCATGAGGAGCGGGGAGCCGGCCGCCCCCAACTCCTCCAGGACGATGGAGAGTTCGGCGATGCCGCCGCCTCCGCCGCCGTACTCCTCCGGGAGGTTCACGCCGAGGTAGCCGAGCTTGGCCGCCTCGGTCCACAGCTCGTCGAGGTGGCCGCCGGCGCCGACGACGCGGGTCACGTAGGCGCGGCCGTACCGCTTGCCGAGGGCCGCGACGGCGGCGCGCAGGGCCTGGTGCTCTTCGGTTTCGAGGACGGTGCTCATGCGGGCGTTCCCTCCTGTACGACGTCTGCGGGGTCCGCGACGTCCACGACGGCGAGCAGCGCGCCGACCTCGACCTGACGGCCGACGGCGGCGTGCAGGGCGGTGAGCGTTCCGGCGGCGGGAGACGAGATGCGGTGTTCCATCTTCATGGCCTCCAGCCAGATCAGGGGCTGCCCGGCGGTGACCGCGGCGCCTTCGGTGAGCCCTTCGGCGACGCGGACGACGGTGCCGGGCATGGGCGCGAGCAGGGAGCCGGGGGCGCGCTGCTCGCTGGGGTCGGTGAAGCGGGGCAGGGCGGTGAGGGCGACGTCGTTGACGTGGACGCGGTCGCCGTAGGTGTGGACGCTGAACTTCCTTTGCACACCGTCGACTTCGAGGACGACACGGGTCGGTGTGGCGTGCACGACCCGCGCTCCGTCGGCTTCCAGTCCGTCGCGGGTGTGCCGGTAGTGGACCTCGTGCTCGGTGCCGTGCGGCTCGGAGCGGTAGCGCTTGTGCTGGGGCTGCGAGGGGACGTTGTGGAACCCGCCGAAGCGGGACGCCCCGGCGGCCCCGGCCAAGGCGGCGGCGAGCGGCGCGTACGGGTCCTCGTCGGGGGTGGTGAGTTCGGCGAGGTGCCGGTCGTAGAAACCGGTGTCCATGCGGGCGTCGGTGAACCGGGGGTGGCGCAGGGACCGTATGAGCAGGTCGCGGTTGGTGACCGGGCCGTGCACCTCGGCCCGTTCCAGCGCTCCGGCGAGTGCGCGGACGGCGGCGGCGCGGGTGGGCGCGTACGCGACGACCTTGGCGAGCATCGCGTCGTAGTGCACGCCGATGGTGTCGCCGTCGGTGTATCCGGTGTCGAGGCGGACGGAATCCGGTACGGCGAGTCGGTGCAGGGTGCCGGTCTGCGGCGCGAAGCCGGCGGCCGGGTCCTCGGCGTAGAGGCGGGCCTCGACGGCGTGCCCGCGCGGTGTCGGGGGCGAGGCGTCCAGGGCCTCGCCCTCGGCGATCCGCAGCTGCCACGCGACGAGGTCGAGGCCGAACACCGCCTCGGTGACGGGGTGCTCGACCTGGAGGCGGGTGTTCATCTCCAGGAAGTGGGCGGTGGCTCCTCCGGTGCCGTCGGTGACGAGGAACTCGACGGTCCCCGCACCGACGTACGCGGTGGCCCGCACGGCGCGCTCGGCCAACTCGTGGAGTTCCTTGACGAGTTCGGGGGCGAGGCCCGGTGCCGGCGCCTCTTCGATCACCTTCTGGTGGCGGCGCTGCAGGGAGCAGTCGCGCGTACCGAGCAGCCACACCGCGCCGTGCGCATCGGCGAGCACCTGTACCTCGACGTGCCGCCCGCCCTCGACGTACGGCTCGACGAACACCTCACCGTCCCCGAACGCGGACCGCGCCTCGGCCCGGGCCGCCGCCAACTCGTCCTCCAGGGCGGCCAGTTCGCGGACGACCCGCATGCCGCGCCCGCCCCCGCCCGCGGCGGCCTTCACCAGCACCGGCAGGTCGGACGCGGTCACCTCCCCCAGCGGCGCGATGCCCATCAGCTCCTTGGCGCGGGTCTTGGACGCCATCGCCTCGATCGCCTCGGGCGGCGGCCCGATCCACACCAGCCCGGCGTCGGTGACGGCCCGCGCGAAGTCGGCGTTCTCGGACAGGAACCCGTAGCCGGGGTGGACGGCGTCGGCGCCCGCGTCCAGGGCGGCCTTCACGACGAGGTCGGCGCGGAGGTAGGTCTCGGCGGGGGTGGCCCCCGGCAGTCGTACGGCGAGGTCGGCCGCGCGGACGTGCAGGGCGTCCGCGTCCGGGTCCGAGTGCACGGCGACAGTACGTATGCCCAGGTCACGGCAGGTACGGAAGACACGGCAGGCGATCTCGCCGCGGTTGGCGACGAGGAGCGAACGGATCACGGGGAACCTCACATCCGGAAGACGCCGAAGCCGCCGCGGGCGCCCTCGTACGGTGCGGTGTGGATCGCGGACAGGCAGATGCCGAGGACGGTGCGGGTGTCGCGCGGGTCGATGACACCGTCGTCGTAGAGCCGGCCGGACAGGAACATCGGCAGCGACTCCGCCTCGATCTGCTGCTCGACCATGGCGCGCAGCGCGGCGTCGGCCTCCTCGTCGTAGGCCTGTCCCTTCGCGGCGGCGGACTGCCGCGCGACGATCGAGAGGACGCCGGCGAGCTGCTGCGGGCCCATGACGGCGGACTTGGCGCTGGGCCAGGCGAAGAGGAAACGGGGGTCGTAGGCGCGGCCGCACATGCCGTAGTGGCCGGCGCCGTAGGAGGCGCCCATGAGGACGGAGAGGTGGGGGACGCGACTGTTGCTGACCGCGTTGATCATCATCGAGCCGTGCTTGATGATGCCGCCCTGCTCGTACTCCTTGCCGACCATGTAGCCGGTGGTGTTGTGGAGGAAGAGCAGCGGGATGTCGCGCTGGTTGGCGAGCTGGATGAACTGGGCGGCCTTCTGGGACTCCGCGCTGAAGAGCACCCCCTGGGCGTTGGCGAGGATGCCGACGGGGTAGCCGTGCAGCGCCGCCCACCCGGTGACGAGGCTGCTCCCGTACAGCGGCTTGAACTCGTCGAAGTCGGAGGCGTCGACGAGGCGGGCGATGACCTCGCGCGGGTCGAAGGGCACCTTCAGGTCGTCGGACACGATGCCGAGGAGCTCGTCGGGGTCGTACTTGGGTGGCTCGGCGAGCGGTGGATCGCCGTACGCCTTGCGGTGGTTGAGGCGTGCGACGACGCGCCGCGCCTGCCGGATCGCGTCCTGCTCGTCGACGGCGAAGTAGTCGGCGAGGCCGGACGTGCGGGCGTGCATCCCGGCGCCGCCGAGGGACTCGTCGTCGCTCTCCTCGCCGGTGGCCATCTTCACCAGCGGCGGTCCGCCGAGGAAGACCTTGGCCTTCTCCTTCACCATGATCACGTGATCGGACATGCCGGGGATGTACGCGCCGCCGGCGGTGGAGTTGCCGAAGACGACGGCGACGGTGGGGATCCCGGCGGCGGACAGCCGGGTGAGGTCGCGGAAGATGCCACCGCCCGGGATGAAGATCTCCTTCTGCGACGGCAGGTCGGCGCCGCCGGACTCGACCAGCGAGAGGCACGGCAGCCGGTTGGCGAACGCGATCTCGTTCGCCCGCAGCGCCTTCTTCAGCGACCACGGATTGCTGGCGCCGCCGCGTACGGTCGGGTCGTTGGCGGTGATCAGGCACTCGACGCCCTCGACGACCCCGATGCCGGTGACGAGCGAGGCACCGACGGCGTAATCGCTGCCCCAGGCGGCGAGCGGGGAGAGCTCCAGGAACGGGGTGTCGGGGTCGAGCAGCAGCTCGATGCGCTCCCGGGCGAGCAACTTGCCGCGTTTCCGGTGACGTTGGACGTACTTCTCGCCCCCGCCCGCGAGCGCCTTGGCGTGTTCCGCCTCGACCTCGGCGAGTTTGCCGAGCATCGCGGTCCGCCGCTCGGCGTAGCCGGGGCCGGCGGTGTCGAGCGCGGTTCCCAGTACGGTCACAACAGCTCCTCGGGTATGTCCAGGTGCCGGGCGCGCAACCACTCCCCCAGGGCCTTGGCCTGCGGGTCGAACCGGGCCTGGGCCGCGGCGCCCTCGCCGAGCAGCCCGTCGACGGTGAAGTTGAGGGCCCGCAGCCGCGGCAGGACGTGGCGTGCGACGGGCAGTTCGGCGGTCTCGGGCAGGAGGCGGCGGAAGCGGTCGACGGTGAGGGTGTGGGCGAGCCAGCGCCAGGCCGCGTCGGTCCGAACCCAGACCCCGACGTTCGCCGCGCCGCCCTTGTCGCCGCTGCGGGCCCCGGCGACCAGCCCGAGCGGCGCCCGCCGGGTGGCGGTGACCGGCAGCGGGGCGGGCAGCGGCGGTTCGGGCACCGGTACCGGCGCTGCCCACTCCTCGACCGGCGGGACCGCGACCCGCTCCCCGTCCGGGAGGACGGCCACCTGCCGCACCTCCGCCTGGGGCACCGCCGCCGCCTCGAAGACCCCGTAGGGGGCGCCCTTGCCGGGCGGCGCGGTCAGCTGGAAACCGGGGTAACTGGCCAGCGCCAGCTCGACCGCGGCGCCGCTGACCACCCGCCCGACCGCCTCCTGGTCGGCGTCCCGCACCACCAGCCGCAGCAGCGCACCGGCCTCCTCCTGGACGTCGGCGTCGGCCCGGTCCGTACGGGCCAGCGTCCAGCGCACCTGCGCCGGCCGCCGGCCCGCCGCGTCGAAGGCCGCCGTCATCTGCGTCCGCACCAGCTCGGCCTTGGCCTCGATGTCCAGCCCGGTCAGCACGAAGGTGACCTCGTTGCGCCAGCCGCCGAGCCGGGTCAGGCCCACCTTGAGGTCCGGCGGCGGCGCCTCGCCGCGCACCCCCTCGATCCGCACCCGGTCCGGGCCGTCCTGGGTGAGCCGTACGGTGTCCAGCCGCGTGGTGACGTCCGGCCCCGGGTAGCGCGCACCGGCCGTCTCGTACAGCAGTTGGGCGGTGACCGTCCCGGTGTCGACCACCCCGCCGGTCCCCGGATGCTTGGTGATCACCGCGGAGCCGTCCGCGGCGATCTCCGCGAGCGGGAAACCGGGCCGCCGCACGTCATGCGCCGCGAAGAAGGAGTAGTTGCCGCCGGTCGCCTGCGCCCCGCACTCCAGCACATGCCCGGCCGCCACCGCCCCTGCCAGCCGGTCGAAGTCCGTCCGCGGCCAGCCGAAGTGCGCCGCGGCGGCCCCGCTGACCAGCGCGGCGTCCGTGACCCGTCCGGTGATCACCACATCGGCCCCGGCCCGCAGACAGGCCGCGATGCCCTCACCCCCCAGATAGGCGTTGGCGGTGAGCACCCCGGCGCCCCAGGACCTGTGGGCCAGCAGATCGTCGCCCTCCACATGCGCCACCCGCACCGGCACACCGGCCTTGACCGCCACCTCCCGTACGGCATCCGCGAGTCCGGCCGGATTGAGCCCACCGGCGTTGGTGACGATCCGCACGCCCCGCTCGACGGCGAGCCCGAGGGACGCCTCCAGCTGCCGCAGGAAGGTCCTGGCATAGCCGCGGGACGGGTCCTTCAGCCGGTCCCGCCCCAGGATCAGCATGGTGAGCTCGGCGAGGTAGTCGCCGGTCAGGACGTCGAGCGGCCCCCCGGTCAGCATCTCCTCGAACGCACCGAACCGGTCGCCGTAGAAACCGGAGGCGTTGCCTATCCGCAGCGGCCCGCCCCCGCTCACGCGGTGGCTCCCCCGGCCCCGGGCGCCCGGCCCTTCCCCGGCGGGCCGGCGAACGCCTGGGCGATCCCCAGCCAGCGCTCCGCCTCCGCCCCCTCCGCGCGCACCGACGGCAGATCGTCGCGGTGCGCCCGCTGGGTCACCAGCAGGCAGAACTCCAGCGCGTCCGCGGTCACCCGCTGCCCGGCCCCGGCCGGCCCGTACGCCCAGACCGTACCGTCCGGCGCCCGCAGCTCGACCCTGAACTCCTCGGCTGGCGGGGTGAGTTGGTGCGCGGCGTAGGAGAAGTCCCGGGCGCGGACGCCGATCCGGGCGACGTGCCGCAGCCGTGCGGTGGGCAGCCGGGTGACGCCCAGCGCATCGGCGACGTCCTGCCCGTGCGCCCAGGTCTCCATCAGCCGTCCGGTCGCCATCGACAGGGCACTCATCGGCGGCCCGAACCACGGCAGCTTCTCCCCCGCCGGCCGCTCGGCCAGCACCCGCAGCAGCTGCTCACGGCCGGCCCGCCAGTCCGCGAGCAGCTCCGCGGGCGGCACCGCGGCCCCCGCCCCGGCGGCCTCGTCGACGAAGGTCAGCGGCGAGGCGAGCGCCTCCCGCGCGGCCCGCACAAACCCCTCCGGGTCGGTCGCCGACCGCAGCGCCTGCCGGTCCGTCCAGGCCAGATGCGCGATCTGATGGGCGATCGTCCACCCCTCGGCGGGCGTCGCCTCCGCCCACCGCCCGGCCGGCAACCCGGCCACGAGTGCGTCCAGCTCCTCACTCTCGACCTGGAGGTCCGCCAGGAGATCCGCCAAGACGGCACCGGGGTCACGGTCGGACACGGGGGCACTCCCCTCGTCGGCCCCAACTACGTTCACCGCAGGGGGCGTTGACTCATCGGGTGATGACTGGACGACGTGCGGTCCGAGCGTGCCAGCGCACCGGGAAACAATCAAGCACGCCTGCATGATTTCGGCCCACGTAACACCCACTCGCGGCCTGCGCCCCTATACTCGCGCGGGTGCAGCCCTCCTTCACGATCAGGCGCGCCACCACAGCGGACGCGGCCCGCCTCACCGCCCTGGTCCGATCGTCCGGCGCCTACCGGGGCACGTACGCCCCGATCATCGCCGGCTACCGCGTCACCGCCGATTACCTCGCCCGGCACGAGGTGTTCCTGGCCGCCGACCCCGCCGACCGGCTGCTGGGCTTCTACGCCCTCGTACCGGACCCGCCGGAACTGGACCTGGCATTCGTCGCCGACGAGGCACAGGGCCGGGGCATCGGCCGACGCCTGCTGGCACACATGCTCGGGCGCGCCGCGCAGGCCCGGCTGCCCGAGGTACGGGTGGTCTCCCACCCCCCTGCCGAGGAGTTCTACCTGCGCCTCGGCGCCCAGCGGGTGGGCACGGTCCCCCCGTCACCGCCGAAGATCACCTGGGAACGCCCGGAACTGCGGTTCGCGGTACCGCGCTGAGACCACGCCCGCAGCCGGCGCGACCTCGACCTGGCCGCCGCCTGGAGGGCCTGGCGCGCGACCGCACCGACCCACCGCCGGCGGGCGACGGCACCGACGACCCGCACGGAACGTGACGAGCGGCCGGCGGGCGAGGGCACCGCGAACCGCGCGGAACGGAAGGGACCGCGCCACACCGGACGCGGCCCCGGCGCAGAAGCCGGCCGGTTCACCGCGCCGACGACCGCACCGCCCCCACACTCGCCACGACCACCAACCCGATCGCGACGATCTCCGGCCACCCCAGCGCCTGGCTCAGCACCAGGAACCCGGCGGTGGCCGCGGCGGCCGGCTCCAGGCTCATCATCACCGCGAAACCCGACGCCGGAAGCTTGCGCAGGGCCAGCAGCTCCAGCGTGTACGGCAGCACGGACGACATCAGCGCCACCGCGGCCCCCAGCCCCAACGTGACCGGGTCCAGCAACGCACCGCCCGCACTGAACACCCCGAGCGGCAGGCTGAGCAGCGCAGCCACGGTCATCGCGAGCGCCAGCCCGTCCGCCTGCGGGAAGCGCTGCCCCGTACGGGCGGAGAGCAGGATGTACGCGGCCCAGAGCCCGCCGGCGGCCAGCGCGAACCCCGCGCCGGCCAGGTTCAGCCCGTCGAACCCCTCCCGGCCCAGCAGCGCCACCCCGCCGAACGCCAGCGCCGCCCACACCAGACTGAGCAGCCGCCGCGACGTGGCCACCGAAAGGATCAGCGGCCCGAGGAACTCCAGCGTGACCGCCGCCCCCAGCGGTATCCGGTCGATCGCCTGGTAGAAGAGCGAGTTCATCCCCGCCAGCGCCACCCCGAACGCGAGCACCGTCCCCCAGTCGCCCCGCGAATAACCGCGCACCTTGGGACGGCAGGCGATCAGCAGCACCAACGAGGCGACGACCAGCCGCAGCGTGACGACCCCGAGCGCCCCGGCCCGCGGAAAGAGCAGCACCGCCACCGACGAACCGAACTGCAGCGACACGATGCCGCCGATCACCAGCGCCACCGACCCGATCCGCCCGCGCGCCCCGGCGGCGCCGGCACCCGCGGCCCCGGCCTCCGCCGTCAGCACCTCGGGCGAGGCCGGCACCGGCCGGAGAATGTCCGGGCCGGGCGCGCCCGGCCCGTGACCGTGACCGTGCGCGCCACCCCCACCCTGCGCGTGATCGTGGATGGAGGCGGCGGAAATACGTCCCTCAGGACCCTCGGACGAAGCGTTCACATCCCCACGCTAAGGCCCGCCCATCCGCTCCGTGAAATGCCGCTCTTCCTCTTGTTATGCTCCGCGCGCATGAGCATCGAGCTGCGTCATTTCCGCTGCTTCCTCGCCATCGCGGACACCCTGAGCATCACCCGCGCCGCCGAACGCCTGCACCTGACCCAGCCGGCCGTCTCCCGGACGCTCCGCCAGCTCGAACAGGAACTGGGCCGCCGGCTCGTCGACCGCTCCACCCACCACCTCGCCCTCACCCCCGACGGCGCCTCCTTCCGCGACCAGGCGGCCATCGCCGTCACCGCCTTCGACCGCGCCCTGCGCCTCGGCCGGCACACCGCCTGGCCCCTCCGCGTGGGCCACGCCTGGTCCGCCGCCGGCACGGACACCACCGCCCTGCTCCGCCGCTGGCACCAGGTCCACCCCGACACCCCGCTCGAACTCCTCCGCATCGACGACCGCACGGCCGGCCTCACCCGCGGCGACGTGGACGCGGCCATCCTCCGCGGCGAGGTCCACACCCCCGGCCTGCTCACCGCCCAGCTCACCACCGAACCCCGCGTCGCCGGCCTCCCCGCCGACGACCCGCTGGCCCACCGCCCCGCCCTCTCCCTCAGCGACCTCGCCACCCGCACCATCGCCCTCAACACCGTCTCCGGCACCACCACCCTCGACCTGTGGCCCGCCACGGCGCGCCCCACCTCCACCCTCCCCATCGCCAACCAGGACGACTGGTTCGCCGCCCTCACCGCCGGCCGCGCCGTGGGCGTCACCACCACCGCCACCGCCGACATGTACCCCCACCCCTCCATCGCCTACATCCCCCTCACCGACGCCCCACCCGTCCCCGTCCTCCTCGCCTGGCGCGACGCCCCCGGCCACCCCCGCATCCCGGACCTCATCCAGCTCGCGCGGGAGGTGATGGGGGAACCTGAGGAGCCCGAGGAGGGGGACACGGGGGCGTGAGACGGGGCCGACGGCCGGGGAACCACACCATCGCCGAACGTCTCGCGTGGGGAGACTCAGGCCCGGAACTCACCGCGCTTGACGGCCGCGATGAACGCCGACCAGCCATCCGCAGGGAAGAACAGCGCCGGCCCCTGCGGGGCCTTGCTGTCGCGCACGGGGACGAGACCGGGGTAGCCGTCGGCAACCTCGATGCACTCAGCCCCTTCGCCGTTGCTGTGACTGGACTTACGCCAGCCGCTCAGAGCAGACGCGTCAGGAATTGTGTTCATCTCCGTACTCTCTCAGGTAGCTTCGAATCAGGTCGAGACTTCGGCTTTCCGACAGAGCCTTGGAACGGGCAACGTCAAACCTCTGCGTGAGCTCGATAACCCTCTCCGGTGACTCTACGGACTCGCCCGAAGCAAAGCTTTCTACATATCCGAAGGTTGACCCGTTCTGCACGGTGTACAGACTCAAACTGCCGCCGAGCAAGGGATGTTCCCCCTCCGAGAAGGGGAGCACCTGAACCGAGATGCGGGGCGAATCAGCCGCATCCAGTACATGATGAAGCTGACCTCTCATACACACTGCACCCCCGATTGGGCGCTTTAAGGCCGCTTCATCCATGATTGCCCAGTAAAATGGCGCTTGGGCTCTGCTGAATACGCGCTTTCGGTGCATTCGCGCTGCGACCCGTTCCTTTATCCGTTCCTGGGATTCACCGGGAAGCGAAGCGCGCATCAGGGCATGCGCATACTCCTCCGTCTGCAGGAGTCCAGGAACCAGACTGCTTCCGAACACCTGGATGCGGGCCGCCTTCGCCTCACCCGCTACGACCACCCGCCCATAGTCCGGAATCGACGCATCCTGCGCCAGCGAGAGCAACTCGACAAAGAGTCCGGCCGTCGCAAAATGCGTGTCCAGATCCTCCGCGAGCGCCTCGGAGGGAAGCTGTTCCCCACGCTCGACCCGGCTGATGTACGTGTGCGGATAGCCGACCTTGTCGGCCAGGCCCCGCTGGGAGAGGTCCGCAGCCTCCCGCAGGCGTCGTAGGCGCCGTCCCAGCACCGTACGCGGAGTGGGCCTGCAGTCGTCCTCATTGTTCAGCTCCATTGCACGAACACACCTTCAACTTGCTGTCCACTAGGGGACTTTGGTGACACGCCCAGCGTGCACCGAGCGTGCTCGATCGGCAATGCTGAGTGACGAAAACCCCCGCGGTCGCGGCAACGACCCGGGGGCATGGTCACCAATCCTGTGGAGGTCGACGACGTGTATCACGCTACCGCGAAGCTGTTCGGTCCACTGCTGAGGCGACTGTTCCCGCCCTCGGGACGCCGTAGGGCCGACGCCGTCGCACCCCTGCCCCCGCCCCTCGTCGCGTACGAGCAGCAATACGGGCTGGAGGCGGTGGCATGAGCGAGCGATCTGCGGGCCCGGCGCGGCTGTTGCCGTGGACCAGTCCGAACGGGAACCCCTGCTACCTCGTCGGTGACGGCACCGGCTTCGTGTCCCGTTTGGCCGACGACGTCGAGAGCGTCCAGTTGGGCATGGCGGACGACATCCTCGAGTACGCCGAGAACATGCTCGCCGACCGTACGACCAGTGCGCAGCAAGTGCGTTTCCTCGCCCGTGGGTTGGCCGATGCCCTGCGGGCTGTCCGGCGGATCGCGGACAGCCGTGAAGAACGGCCGGCCGCCGACTAGTACCGGGCGGTCGTCCTGCTCGTCGTTGTCGCCGACGGGGGTGGGTGGCGGGCTGCGCCGACCGCAGCCGCCGCCTCCAAGCGGGATGCACCCCGCCAGGCCGTACGACTGCGCGACCTGATGTGCGCCGGTCGGCCCCCGCAGCCGGGCGCCCGTCAGTCCGAGCTGAACTTCTTCACCAGCGCCCAGATCACGACGATGACGCCGATGCCCAGGATCAGCCACTCCCACCAGTCGATGACGCCGTCGCCGCCGCCTCCGTAGGTGCCGGTGTGGTGGTAGTGGTGGGAATGGTGGGAGCCACGTGCCAGTAGCTCGTACGTGAGGTCCCCCGTAATCGGCTTCATGGGGCGGAGGTTAGGGGGAGGGCAACGGGGGCGCCACGGTGGCACGGGTTCTGTGACCGGGATGAGATACGGGGCGGCGGTGGGCGAACCCGTAGGGGCTCAGGCCGGGAAACGGTGGGCGATCCGGCGCCAGGTGAGTTCCAGGAGGGCCGAGGCCACGAGGGCGATACCGACGGCCGCCCACGGCATCGTCGTGCCGACCAGGCGGAGGTCGAAGAAGGCCTGGAGCCAGGGCGTGGCGAGGACGACGAGGAATGCCACGCCCATGGTGAGGACGAGGACGACCCGCCACCAGGTGTAGGGGCGGGCGATGATCGCCAGGACCCACAGGGCCGTGAGGAAGAGGGTCAGGGTCGCGGCGCTGGTTTCGGCGGCGAGGGCGCCGGGGCCGGTGTAGTAGGCACGCGCCAGGAGGTAGGTGGCGAAGGCGGCCAGACCGGTGATGAGGCCGGAGGGGACCGCGTAGCGCATGACCCGGCGGACGAAGTGCGGCCGGGCGCGTTCCTTGTTGGGGGCGAGGGCCAGGAAGAAGGCCGGCACGCCGATCGTCAACGTGGAGAGCAGGGTGAGGTGGCGGGGCAGGTACGGATAGGGGATCTGACAGCAGGCCACCAGGATCGCGAGCAGGACCGAGTAGACGGTCTTGGTGAGGAAGAGGGTCGCGACGCGGGTGATGTTGCCGATGACCCGGCGGCCCTCGGCGACCACCGAAGGGAGGGTCGCGAAACTGTTGTTGAGCAGGACGATCTGGGCCACCGCGCGGGTGGCCTCGGAACCGGAACCCATGGAGACGCCGATGTCGGCGTCCTTGAGGGCGAGCACGTCGTTCACGCCGTCGCCGGTCATCGCGACGGCATGGCCGCGGGACTGCAGAGCGCCGACCATGTCGCGCTTCTGCCGCGGGGTGACCCGGCCGAAGACCGTACCCTCGTCGAGCGCGGCCCCCAACGCATCCCGCCCGGCGGGGAGTTGGGGAAGTTCGCGGGCGTCCACAGGAGCGTCGGCGCCCGGCAGCCCGAGTTTGCCGGCGACCGCGCCGACCGAGACCGCGTTGTCGCCGGAGATGACCTTGGCGTCGACCCGCTGCTCGGCGAAGTAGCGCAGGGTGTCGGGCGCGTCGGCACGCAGCCGCTGCTCCAGAACGACCAGAGCGGCGGGCCGGACGCCCCGGGCGACCTCGGGGTCGTCGAGCTCACGAGTGGCGCGGGCGAGGAGGAGAACGCGGAGCCCCTGGGCGTTGAGTTCGTCGGCCTCGGTAAGCGTGGGGTCCCCCGTCGGCAGGAGGACATCGGGAGCGCCCAGCAACCAGGTGCTGGATTCGCCGTACGGCTCGCTGAAGGACGCGCCGCTGTATTTCCGCGCGGAGGAAAACGGGAGCGACCGGGTACACCGCCAGGACCCGTCCGCGGGATAGGCATCGATGACCGCCTGGAGGGAGGCGTTGGGGCGGGGGTCGGCGCTACCTAGGGCACCGAGGACCTGACGGATGTACTCGACGGGGCCCTGCCCTACGTAGGACCCGTCGATGTCATCGATGTCATCAACGACATCGACAACACCCGTGCCGACACCCATGCCGACATCCGTGCCGACATCCGTGCCGACATCCGTGCCGACATCCGTGCCGACATCGGTGCCATTGAGGATGCGCAGGTCACAGACGTCCATGCCGCCCTCGGTGAGCGTGCCGGTCTTGTCCAGGCAGACCACGTCGACCCGGGCCAGGCCCTCGATGGCGGGGAGTTCCTGGACGAGGCACTGCTTGCGGCCGAGTCGGATGACACCGATGGCGAAGGCAACGGACGTGAGCAGCACCAGCCCCTCAGGGATCATCGGGACGATACCGGCGACCATCCGGCGGATCGCGGCGTCGCCGGGCAACCCGAGGGTGAGCAGATGACTGAGGATCAGGCCGAGCGCGGTCGGGACCATCATCCACGTCACGTACTTGAGGATCCGACTGATGCCGGAGCGAAGTTCGGAGTGGACCAGGGTGAAGCGGCTGGCCTCCTCCGCGAGCTGGGCGGCGTACGCCTGGCGGCCGACCCTGGTCGCGGTGAAGGCGCCGCCACCGGCCACGACGAAGCTGCCGGACATCACCGGGTCCCCGGGCTTCTTCACGACCGGGTCGGCCTCACCGGTGAGCAGCGATTCGTCGATCTCCAGCCCGTCGGTCTCCACCACCTCACCGTCGACCACGACCTTGTCACCGGGACCGAGCTCGATGACGTCGTCGAGGACGACCTCGGCGGTGGGGACACGGGATGCGGTGCCGCCCCGGCGGACGGTCGGCTGCGCCTCACCGATCACCGCCAGCTTGTCGAGCGTCCTCTTGGCGCGCAGTTCCTGGACGATGCCGATGCCGGTGTTGGCGACGATCACGAAGCCGAACAGTCCGTCCTGGATCGGTCCGACGACGAGAATGATCGCGAAGAGCACGCCGATGATCGCGTTGAACCGCGTGAAGATATTGGCGCGGACAATCTCAACGGCCGAACGCGAGGACCGCACGGGAACGTCATTGACCTCCCCCCGGGCAACGCGCTCGGCAACTTCGGCGGGGGTCAGACCAGGGGCCGGCTCGGCCGATTCAGCCGCTCCAGCCGGCTCGACTGGTTCGGCCGGCTCGGCCGGCTCGGCTGGCTCGGCTGGCCCGGCCGGTTTCAAGTCCGCCGGCTCGCGGTCGGCGGGTTCTCGCTTGACCGGCTCGCGGTCGGGGAGTTCTCGCTTGGCCGGCTCGCGGTCATCCCGCTCCCGCTCGCCCCGTTCCCGCCCGCCCGGTTCGCCATCGCCCGGCTCACCGTCGGTCGGTTTCCGGCCAGCCCGTTCACCGCTGCCGCTCGGTACGGGGTGCTCGGCTCCGGTTCGGGCCCGCTCCGTCATGCCCTCGACGTTACGGGCGAAATGCCGGAATTACCCGTCGACCGGACACCTGACGGAAGGGAGGAAGAGGGCAGCGGAAAAGCGGGAAGGCGCAAGAGGAACAGGAAGAGGAAGAGAAAAGGAGGAAAGGCGCTTCAGACGATCAGTGCGCGTCCGTCGTGGTCGCCGCCCGCTTGGCCGCGGCATCGCGCTTGATGGCGGCGTCCCGCTTCCGGACGTACCAGATGCCCAGCAGGCCGAGCCCGCCGCCGGCCAGACACGTCCACACCCACCACGCGTGGCCGCGGTCGGCGAGCCAGCCATAGAAGGGGAGCTGGCCGAGGAAGAGCACGAACCAGATGATGGTGCCGCCGGTGATCGTGCCGACGACGGGGCCCTCGAGAGGCGCCGGAGCCTCGCGCAGTTCGGACTTCTTCCACATGGTGCTCAGCTTACGGGGGCCGGCCGGACGGCCTTCCACCAGAGCTGCCGTTGAGTACGCCCCTTGCCCACCAAGGGTCTACGCGCGGAGATAGCGATCACCGCATTGTTTATTCATACTGAACCTTTCTGGATCTGACCGTTTTGAATCGTCGATTCATCCAATCCGATCCGGATAGTGATGTTCCTGTACGTGTTCCCGGGCCCTCGGGCCCCTGCGCCTGCCCAGGCCCGTCCGACTGAGGTCCCGCATGTCCCCCTCGGCCACCACGCCGGTCGACACCCTTGAGAACCCGGCCCCGCAGCCCCCGAAGAACGGTTTCGACCGGTTCTTCAAGATCTCCGAGCGGGGGTCCACGGTCGGCCGTGAACTCCGCGGTGGGCTCGCCACGTTCTTCGCGATGGCCTACATCATCGTGCTGAACCCGATCATCCTTGGCTCCGGAGTCGACAAGTTCGGCCACCATCTCGACAACGGCCAGCTGGTCACCGCCACCGCCCTGATGGCCGGCCTGAGCACCGTCCTGATGGGCGTGATGGGCAACGTCCCGATCGCCATCGCCGCCGGCCTCGGCATCAACGCCGTGGTCTCCCTCCAGCTCGCCCCCAAGATGAGCTGGCCGGACGCGATGGGCATGGTGGTGCTCGCCGGCCTGGTGCTGATGATCCTGGTCGCCTCCGGCCTGCGTCAGCGAGTGATGGACGCGATCCCCAACGGCCTGCGGCGCGCCATCGCGATCGGCATCGGCCTGTTCATCTCGCTGATCGGCCTGGTGGACTCCGGCTTCGTCAGCCGCAACCCGGACGCCGCGCACACCACCGTCCCGATGGGACTGGGCCAGGGCGGTCAGCTCAAGGGCTGGCCGGTGCTGGTCTTCGTCATCGGCCTGGCCCTGATGTTCGTGCTGGTCGTACGGAAGACCAAGGGCGCGATCCTGATCGGGATGGTGACCATGGCCGTCGTCGCGATCATCGTCAACGCCGTCACCAACACCCCGGACGCCGCCTGGGGTCTGGCGGTCCCGAACGTCCCGGACAAGATCATCGGCGCCCCGGACTTCGGCCTGATCGGCCACATCAGCCTCTTCGGCGGCTTCAAGGAAGTCGGCGTACTCACCGGCTGCCTGTTCGTCTTCACCGTGCTGCTCTCCGGCTTCTTCGACGCGATGGGCACCATCATCGGCGTCGGCGAGGAGGCCGGACTGACCGACGAGAACGGCAACCTGCCGGGCATGGGCCGGATCCTGATGGTCGACGGCATCGCGGTCGCCGGTGGCGGCTTCGGCTCCGCCTCCGCCAACACCTGCTTCGTGGAGTCCACGGCCGGCGTCGGCGAGGGGGCCCGGACCGGGCTGGCGAACCTGATGACCGGTGGCCTCTTCCTGCTGGCACTGATCTTCACGCCGCTGGCGACGGTGGTGCCCTCGCAGGCCGCCACCCCCGCGCTCCTCGTCGTCGGCTTCCTGATCATGGCCGCCAACGTGCGGGACATCGACTGGGGCGACTTCACCGTCGGCATCCCCGCGTTCCTGACGATCATCTCGATGCCGTTCACGTACAGCATCACCAACGGCATCGGCATCGGCGTGCTCGCCTTCATCCTGCTGCGCACGGCCACCGGGCGCTTCAAGCAGATCCCGTGGCTGCTGGACGTCGTCGGCCTCTGCTTCCTGGTGTACTTCCTGCTGCACCCGATCGAGCTGGCGCTCGGCGTCAAGTAGCCGGCCGACGCTGCCTCCCCCCGCCCCGCCTGCCCCCTTCCTCTACGGCAACGAACGCGGAGAGTTATTAGTTCCACGGAGAGTAACCGACTCTCGCCTGAGGGTGGCGGAGAGTGAAGGGTTTGGGTAGCCGTTCCGGTTCCCATTCCGAGGGGGCGGCCACTCCAGGCGCTCGGGCAAGGGGGCGGCTACTCCAGGCGCTCGGGCAGTGGCCGCCGGGACCGTCAGGCGACCGTTCCTCACGCACCAAATGGCCGCCGGGACCGTCAGGCGACCGTTCCTCACGCACCAAATGGCCGCCGGGACCGTCAGGTGACCGTTCCCCATACGCCGAGGCGTTCGGTCTCGTCGACCGAGGATTTGAAGCGTTCGTCGAAGTCTTCGCGGATGAGCGTCCGGACGACATAGTCCTGGACGCTCATTCCGCGTTTTGTGGCGTGCTGCCGAATGCGCTCCAGCAGCTCCCCGTCCACGCGCAGGCTGAGCACTTGCGATCCCATACGGACACGGTCCCGCCCCTGAGCGGTCAGGTGTGTCACTTTCCGCCGCGTCCTCACTCATATGGGTGATCCGCGACGAGCGGCGCCGCCTCGCTTTCCTTAGAGAGGGTAATGAGTTATGCTAAAGACCATGCCGGAACTGTCCCACTCCCAGCCGGAAGGCGGGGAGGGCTCCCCAGAGGACGCGGCCGCGGTCAATGCTCTGCGGTCCGCCGTGATGCGCCTGTCCCGCCGTCTGAAGCACCAGCGGGTGGACGAGTCGCTGACGCCCACCGAGATGTCGGTGCTCGGGATGCTGGCCCGGTGCGGTCACGCCACCCCCGGCGAGCTGGCTCGCAAGGAGCATGTGCAGCCGCCGTCGATGACCCGCATCGTGGCCATGCTGGAGGCCAAGGGACTGGTCCGGCTGGAGCCCCACCCCGACGACCGCCGCCAGAAGGTCGTCACCCAGACCGAAGAGGCCGAGGCGATGCTGGAGGAGAGCCGCCGCCGGCGCAACGCCTGGCTCGCCGAGCTGACCTCCGGGCTGGACGAGGACGAGTGGGCCAAGCTCCGGGCCGCCGCGCCCGTACTGGAGAAGCTGGCACAGCTGTAGAGAACACGAGGCCGAGGAGGCGAACCCACTTTGAGTACGGGATCCGGAGCACACTCCGCCCCCGCACCGAACTCCTACGACGACACCGTTCACGACGACACGGTTCAAGGCCATCCCGGTTCACGGTCACACCGTTGACGACGACGCGGTCCACGGTCACACCTCGCTTCATGGCGACGCGGTCCACGGTCACACTCCGCTTCATGGCGACCCGGTTCATGGCCGCACGGTTCGCGATGGCACGGTTCACGACGGCACGGTTCACGGTCACACCGTCCACGGCCACACGGTTCACGGTGGCGCGGCCACGCCCACCGAGGTCGACGCGTCCCCCGACGACGCGGCCACACGTGAGGCGGCCAGGGTCGACGCGGCCGGGGCCGACACCGCCAGGGCCACCTCGGGCATCCGGGCTCGCGGCGGGCCGCCCATTGCTGACCACTCTGTCTCGGGCGCCGCCGGCCCTGCTGGTGCTCGTACTGATGCTCGTACTGCCGCTGGTGTGCGGATAGCCAACGGCCCCGCTGCCGCACCGCGTAAGGGCACGTTCAGCTCGCTCCGGATCCGCAACTACCGCCTTTTCGCCACCGGGCAGATGGTGTCCAACACCGGTACCTGGATGCAGCGCATCGCCCAGGACTGGCTGGTGCTCAGCCTCACCGGTTCCTCCGCCGCGGTCGGTATCACCACCGCGCTGCAGTTCCTGCCGATGCTGCTGTTCGGCCTCTACGGCGGGGTGATCGCCGACCGCTTCGCCAAGCGCAAGTTGCTGCTGCTCACCCAGTCCGCAATGGGCTTCACCGGGCTCGCCCTCGCCGCGCTCACGCTCACCGGACACGTCCAGGTGTGGCACGTCTACCTGGTCGCCTTCCTGCTCGGCCTGGTCACGGTCGTCGACAACCCGGCCCGTCAGGCGTTCGTCTCCGAGATGGTCGGCCAGGACGAGCTGCGTAACGCCGTCAGCCTCAACTCCGCCAACTTCCAGTCCGCGCGCCTGATCGGCCCGGCCGTCGCCGGTGTCCTGATCACCGCCTTCGGCAGCGGCTGGGCCTTCCTCCTCAACGGTCTGTCCTTCGTGGCGCCGGTCGCCGGTCTGCTGATGATGCGGACCGCCGAACTCCACAAGGTCGACCGCGTTCCGCGCAGCAAGGGCCAGCTGCGCGAGGGCCTGCGCTATGTGTCCGGCCGCCCGGATTTGGTCTGGCCCATCGTCCTGGTCGGGTTCATCGGCACCTTCGGCTTCAACTTCCCGATCTGGCTGACCGCGTTCGTCTACCACGTCTTCCACCAGGGCGCCGGTACGTACGCCCTGTTCAACGGCCTGATGGCGGCCGGCTCGCTGATCGGCGCGCTGCTCTCGGCCCGCCGGGGCAGCTCGCGGCTGCGGCTGCTGGTGGGCGCGGCGCTGCTCTTCGGCCTCCTGGAGGTCGCCGCCGCGCTCGCGCCGTCCTTCTGGGTCTTCGCGGCGCTGCTCGCCCCGATAGGCATGGTCGGCCTGACGATCAATGTCACCGCCAACTCCAGTGTCCAGATGGCCACCGATCCGCTGATGCGGGGCCGTGTCATGAGCCTGTTCATGATGGTCTTCATGGGCGGCACCCCGCTGGGCGCCCCGATCGTCGGCTGGGTCACCGACGCCTTCGGCCCCCGGATCGGCTTCCTGGCCGGCGGCCTGATCTCCATGGCGGCCGCGGCCCTCATCGGCCTGATCCTCGCCCGGGTCGGCGGCCTCCGCCTCAAGATCGACCTACGTCCCGGCCACCCACACGTCAGGTTCGTCCCCCGGGCCCCCGACAGCACGCGGTCCGAGGAGCAGGAACTGGCTCCGGTGGCGTAGGGGCGGCGTAGGGGCGGTGTAGAGGGCGGCGAAGACGACGGTGCAGCGGGCGGCGTCGTAGCGGGCGGGGGCGTACGGGGGCTCGGCCGGGTTGCCGAGTCGCTGAGCAGCCGGGTTGCCGAGCAGACCGGGCCGGTCGGGCGGTCAGCTCGGCGACGGCCCGGGGGGCTTGCGGCTTCCCCGGCGTGGACGTCGGCGTGCGCTGCGCGCTGGAGGGTGAGGAGCTCGCCGGTGGCGTCCGCGTCTTTTATCGGGGCCGCACTACGGGCCGTCCATGTTGGCCGCCATGACGTGGCCTCTCCGGCTCGATCTCTCCGACTTGGCCTCTCCGGCTTGCCCCCGACCTGGTCTCCCTGCCCTCAGGGCGTGGTGCGGCGTTGGTCGTCGCTGTTTTGGCGGAGGCGGTCGGTGTGGCGGGTGAGGTCGTCGATGCGGGCGGCGAGTTGGGGGTGGCGGTGCTGGAGGTGGGGGCGGGTGGCGGTGAGCGGGGCCACGAGCTGGGCGGCGTCATCGTCGCCCAGGGCCTGGCCGAGCTCTTCGAGGGGCGTGCGGGCCGCGGTGGGCAGGTCGGTCAGGGCGGTGATCTGGCCGGCGAGGCGGCGCAGGTCGGCGGCGTGGTGGCGGGCCCACGTGGTGACGCTGCGGTCGGCGGCGCGGCGGTCGCGGGTGGCCTTGACGCGTTGTTCGCCGGTGGTGCCGGCGGCGCCGGGGCGCAGCCGTAGATAGCGGCGTTCGGCGGCCTGGCGGCTGGCCACCCCCAGCGGTCCGGCCAGGTCGGCCCAGCTGGCGCCGGCCTCCCGGGCGGTCTCGATCAGACCCGTCTCCCACGTCGCGAGCTGCTCACGCACCTCCCGCAACAACAGCAGCGAGGCCAGCGCCTGCTCGACACGGCTGCCCTCCACGGCCGACGATGCGTCCCCCGACGCCGACGTAGGGGCAGACCCGCCGACCGGACCTCCGGAGGGCGCGGCGACCGGACCGGCGTTGCGTACGTCGGTTGGTGCGTCGGCCGGACCGCCGGTGGATGCAGCAGCCGGGCCGGCGGTGGGTGCGTCAGCCGAAATGTGGATCTCCTGCGTACGGGCGTCGCGCAGGGCCTCGTCGATCGTGCGGAGGGCAGCCGTGGCGGCGAGGAGGGACGCGGGTGCGGCGCTCTGGGGGTGTTCGTCTGCGGGCACGGGCCTCTCCTTCGCGACACGTCGACGTCGGGACGTGCGACACCAAGACGTCCATACCTACCTCAAGAGAGGGCCTCAAGGTGCCGGGTCCACCAGATGTCAACTCACCGATGACGTTCCACTTGTCATCCATCCGATGACAATGTACAACAGAAGACAGGTGAAGCGCATTGGCAGGCATCAGAGCCTGATCCCCCTGGAGGTGTTTCCCGATGTTGATGCGCACCGACCCGTTCCGTGAGCTCGACCGTCTCACCCAGCAGCTGCTGGGCACGTCCGGCACCTGGTCGCGGCCGTCCACGATGCCGATGGACGCCTACCGCGAGGGCGACGAGTATGTGATCGCTCTCGACCTGCCGGGTGTCTCGCCGGACGCGATCGACATCGACGTCGAGCGGAACATGCTGACGGTCAAGGCCGAGCGCCGGCCGGTCACCAAGGCCGGCGATGTGCAGATGGAGCTCTCCGAGCGTCCGCTGGGTGTCTTTTCCCGGCAGTTGATGCTGGCCGACACCCTGGACACCGAGCGCATCCAGGCCGACTACGACGCGGGTGTGCTGACCCTGCGGATCCCGATCGCGGAGCGCGCCAAGCCCCGCAAGATCACTATCGGCGGGGACGCGTCCCGCAGGGAGATCAGCGGCTGAGCCCTGGCCGGACCCTTCCCGGATCCGGCCGGGAGCCTTCCCGGGCACCGGCCGGTCCCCTTCCGGGACGCGGCCAGGAGCCTTCCGGGACCCGGCCGGACGGCGCCCGGCTGCGCCACACTGACCGCATGAGACTCTTCGCCGCCGTCCTGCCGCCCGCCGCCGTGCTCGACGAGCTCGCCGCCGAGGTGGCGCTGCTGAAGAAGCTTCCCGCGGCTGAGCGTTTGCGCTGGAGCGCGCGGGACGGCTGGCACTTCACCCTCGCCTTCTACGGCGAGGTGCCCGACGACACCACGCCCGAGCTGCAGGAACGGCTGGCCCGGGCGGCCCACCGCCGGGATCCGTACGAGCTGCGGATCGCCGGCGGTGGCCGTTTCGCGGACCGAGTGGTGTGGGCCGGCGCGGACGGCGACCGGCCGGCCATGCGCAAGCTGGCCGACTCGGCGGCGGCCGCAGGCCGGCGGGCGGGCCTCGACGTGGACGAGCACCGCCCCTACACCCCGCACCTCACCCTCGCCCGGAACCGCGTCGGCCACCTGAAGCTCGCCCCTTACGCGGCCGCCCTGAAGGAATTCAGCGGCCGCTCCTGGACGGTAGGGACACTCTCACTGATGCGCAGCCATCCGCCGGCCCCCGGCACGGCCGGAGCGCAGTCCCACTACGAAGAGATCGCCTCCTGGCCGCTGGGCGAGTGAGGCGGGCGGACGGTCCGGCCCGGTGAAATGCTCGGGTCCACCCCGGTTACGCTCAGAGGGTGGACCCGAAAACCCGTAACCGCGTCATGTCCGGCCTGCTCGCCGTGCTGCTCATCGTCGTGATCGTGGCGGCAGCCCTGCGCTGAGTCCCACCCGACCGCGGCGTACGCGACGTATGCGGCGCATGCGGCCTACGGTTCGCGGATCAGGAGCGCGGGTCAGGATGCGCCGGCCAGGAGATGCGGGTCAGGATGCGCTGAGGACGTCCGCAGCGCGATTCGCGAACGAACCGGAGTTCACCAGGCGAACGCCTCCGGGGACGGTCCGGGGCCCGGGAAGATCTCGTCCAGCGAGGCGAGCAGCTCGTCCGGCAGCTCCAGTTCGACGGCACGCAGCGCGGAGGCGAGCTGGGCGGAGGTGCGCGGGCCGACGATCGGGCCCGTGACACCGGGCCGGGTCAGCAGCCAGGCCAGGGCGACCTCGCCGGGCTCCAGTCCGTACTTGTCGAGCAGGTCCTCGTAGGCCTGGATCTTCGCGCGGATCGTGGCGTCGGCGAGCGAATCGGCCGAGCGGCCGGAGACCGACCGGGCGCCGCCGCCCTCGCGTTCCTTGCGGAGCGCGCCGCCCAGCAGCCCGCCGTGCAGCGGGGACCAGGGGATGACGCCCAGGCCGTAGCCCTGCGCGGCCGGGATGACCTCCATCTCGGCGCGCCGCTCGTAGAGGTTGTAGAGGCACTGTTCGCTGACGAGCCCGTAGGAACCGCGGCGCGCGGCCGTCTCGTTGGCGCGGGCGATGTGCCAGCCGGCGTGGTTGGAGGAGCCGGCATAGAGGATCTTGCCCTGCTGGACGAGGACGTCGATGGCCTGCCAGATCTCGTCCCAGGGCGTGTCCCGGTCGACGTGGTGGAACTGGTAGACGTCGATGTACTCGGTGCCCAGCCGCTTGAGACTGGCGTCCACCGCGCGCCGTATGTTGACGGCGGAAAGCTTGTCGTGGTTGGGCCAGGCCGCATCGCCGTCCGGCGCCATGTTCCCGTAGACCTTGGTGGCCAGTACGGTCTTGTCGCGCCGGCCGCCACCCTTGGCGAACCACGAGCCGATGATTTCCTCGGTGCGGCCCTTGTTGTCGCCCCAGCCGTAGACGTTGGCGGTGTCGAAGAAATTGACGCCCGCGTGGAGCGCCGCGTCCATGATCGTGTGGCTGTCGGCCTCGTCCGTCTGCGGGCCGAAGTTCATCGTCCCGAGGACGAGTCGGCTGACCTTGAGTCCGGTGCGTCCGAGCTGCGTGTACTTCATGGCCATTCAGCCAAGCGGTTCAAGTGCGCTCTAAGCAAGGGGCGTTGCGGTTTGCGGTGCCGCCCACGTAGCTGGCTGTCCCGCCGCGGTGGTTTCTCGCCGTTGCGCTTTGCGGCGCCGCGTACGTACCCGTCTCTCGCGCCGCGGGTGTTGGTCGCCGTTGCGCCTGCGGCGGGCTGGGTTTGTGGTGGGTGCGGTGACGGACCTCCGGGGCCGGTGTTTGGGACTGCTGTCGCTTTACGTCCCAAACACCGGCCCCTCCGGCCCGTCCCCTCCCGTTGGGGGAGGGGAATGCGGTGGGTGGGGGTGGACGTTGGGGATGCAAGGGGTCTTGGGGACCCGTAGGGGACGGTCGAACAGAACCCGTAAGGGTCGCGAGCGCCCCTTGCAGGCCTCAACCCAACGGGTAGGGAAGGTATTCCCGGCACCCACGCCCACCCCCCACCCCACCCCACCCCACAACGCGAGAGTGCACCGCGCGTGCACCCAGGACGACGACGCCCACCCCCACCGGCCTCTCAACCACCCACCAACGGGAGGGGACAGACCGGAGGACGAAGTCTGTAGGGCTGTCACCGCACCCAAAAACACCACGCCCGCCGCCAGGCGCAACGGCGAGACGACCCGCGGCGGGACAGCCAGGTACGTGGGAGGCGCCGCAAAGCGTGCAACGGCGAGACGACCCGCGGCGCCGCAGACAGCTACGTGGGAGGCGCCGCAAAGCGCAACGAGTACGTGGGGATCACCCCCGGACCGCCTCGTAAGGGCGGCCCAAGCCCCAGCCCTGGTGCATCGCGTCGGCGAAGGACGCTGCGAGGAGGTGTTCGCCGCGTTCGGAGGGGTGGGTGCCGTCGTAGGTGGCCAGGTCGATGTGCCAGTCCGCCGGCTCGGAGGCCAGCAGGAGCGGTGAGGTGGGGGTGGAGAGGTCGGCGACGGCCTTGGCCAGGAGTTCGTTGAAGTGTGCGCACTCCGCGCCGAACGCCGGGTCCGCCGCGGCCCGCACGTTGGGGATGACCGGCATCAGCACCGCCCGTATGTGCGGCGCCGCGGCCCGGGCGCCGGCCACGAACTCGCGGACGTTCTGCGCCGTCTGGGCGGCGTTCGTGTAGAAGCCGAGGTCTATCAGGCCGAGCGAGACCAGCAGGGTGTCGGCCCGGTGCCGGCGTACCGTCTCGCCGATCACCGGCGCCATGTGCAGCCAGCCCTCGCCCCACCCGGCGAGGTGCCCACGGGCGGACTCGGGGAAGTCCGGGTCGCGGTAGGCGTGCGAGGTGGCGGCGTCCTCGGCCGGTTCGTGGAGCGTCCGGCGCGGGCCGACGATCCGGTACGGGCCGCCGAAGCAGGCGTTCAGGTGCTGCCACATCCGGTATCGCCAGGTGAAATCGCCGGCGCTCCCGATCGTCATCGAGTCGCCGACGAACATGATCCTCATCCGGCCATGATGTCCGAGAACCCCTACTGCGGGGTACGTGACGCTGGCCACGCCCGGGTGCCCGGGCTGCCGCCGCGGCCTCCCGGGTCCGCACCCGGCCCCGCGGATGGCAGTCTGTGCCCATGCGTTCGCTTCTGTGCGCGGCCGGTGCCGCGGGGGCCTTGTGGGTGGGGGCGGTGGCGGTGGTGCCGGCCGCCGCCGATGAGCCGGACGGCTTCACGATCGGCGATCCGAGGATCACCGAGTCCAGCGGTCTGGCCGCCAGCCGCGCGCACCCCGGCATCTACTGGACCCACAACGACAGTGACGACGGCCCCTACGTCTACGCCGTGGACGGCCGGACCGGCCGGACCGTCGCCCGGATCACCCTGCGCGGCATCGGGGCGCCGCGTGACGTCGAGGCGATCTCGCTCGGCCCGGACGGCGACCTCTACCTCGGCGACATCGGCGACAACCTCGGCGGCAGCTGGAACCACGTCTGGATCTACCGCTTCCCGGAGCCGAAGCGGCTGCGCGACGCGACGGTGACCGCGACCCAGTACACCGTGAAGTACGCCGACGGCCCGCGTGACGCCGAGGCGCTGATGGTGCATCCCCGGACCGGCCGGGTCTACCTGGCCAGCAAGAAGCAGGACGGCACCGGCGCGCTCTACGAGGGCCCGCCGCATCTCACCTCCTCCGGCACCAACACCTTCCGCAAGGTGGCGCCGGCCGAGCTGTGGGTGACGGACGGCGCGTTCTCCCCCGACGGCACCCGGCTGGTGCTGCGCGGCTACTTCGGGGCGCGGATCTTCCGGTGGGCGAACGGCCGCCCCAAGGACCTCGGCAGTGTGGGGGTGCCGATCCAGCAGCAGGGCGAATCGGTGACCTTCACCCCGGACGGCCGGACGCTGATGTACGGCTCGGAGGGCCGGGACAGTGACGTCACGCCGGTCGGCCTGAGCGGCAGTCAGCTGCCGGACTCGGCCCGGGCGGGTGACGGGGCGGACGGCGGCACGTCGGACAGTTCGGGCAACTCCTCTGCCGGCGAGGGGAGTTCGGGAGGCAAGGGTCTCGGCCCGAGCTACGCCAAGGGGGCGCTGGTCCTGGCGGTGGCGACGGGCTTGGTCGTGGTGGTGCGCAGGCTGCTGCGGCGTCGCTCGTAGGCGGGTGGGGCGTCCTAGGAGGAGCCGTCCGGCGCCGGCCGCAGTTCGTAGTGCAGGGTCCGCTCCCGCTTCAGCCGGTGCAGCAGGGGCACCAACAGGCCGTGGATGAGCGGGTACTTGCGGGTCAGGGAGCGCTCGGCCCGGCGGTATTCGCGGGTCTGCGGGTCCAGCAGGCGCACCCGGGCGTTGACGGTGGGGCCGGTGGGGCGGCCGCGCCAGGTGCAGGCGCAGATCTCCACGTCCGGGAAGTTCCGCATCCGCTTGGCCTTGCCGGCGCTGCCGTACGTGCGGAAGTAGGCGTGGTCCCCGTCGACGGCGAGGTTGACGGGGGTGCCGACGCCGGTGCCGTCCCGCTTGTAGGTGGTCAGCAAGACCGCCCCTTGCCGCTCGAAGGGGGCGAGGCCGGGGCTCGGGGGAGTCGTCATGCCCCCATAACGGCACATCCGGGCGGTTTCGTCACTCCGCGATGCCTCCGTACGGGTGGTGCTTCGGCGGCCCGTTCGGGTGGTCGTGCCCTCGGGGCGCCGGGCCGGCGCCGGCCATGCGACAGGCCCCGGCGGTCGCCCGCCGGGGCCTGTCGTGAAGTGCGGCCCGGAACCTGCCGTTACAGCCGGCCGATGACGTAGTCGATGCAGGCCGTCAGGGCCTCGACGTCCGACGGCTCGATCGCCGGGAACATCGCGATGCGGAGCTGGTTGCGGCCGAGCTTGCGGTAGGGCTCGGTGTCGACGATGCCGTTGGCGCGCAGGACCTTGGCGACGGCGGCGGCGTCGACCTCGTCGGTGAAGTCGATCGTGCCGATGACCTGCGAGCGCTTGGCCGGGTCGGTGACGAACGGGGTGGCGTACTTGGCGTCCTCGGCCCAGCCGTAGAGGGTGCGCGAGGAGGTGGCGGTGCGGCGCACCGCCCAGTCCAGGCCGCCCTGGCCGTTGATCCACTCCAGCTGCTCGTTGAGCAGGAAGAGGGTGGACAGCGCCGGGGTGTTGTACGTCTGGTTCTTGCGGGAGTTGTCGATCGCCGTGGGGAGCGAGAAGAACTCCGGGACGTGGCGGCCGGAGGCGTGGATCCGCTCGGCGCGCTCGATGGCGGCCGGGGAGAACACGCCGATCCACAGGCCGCCGTCGGAGGCGAAGGACTTCTGCGGGGCGAAGTAGTAGACGTCGGTCTCGGCGATGTCCACCGGGAGGCCGCCGGCGCCGGAGGTGGCGTCGACCAGGACCAGGGCGCCCTCGTCGGCACCCGCCACCCGCTTGATGGGGGCGGCGACACCGGTGGAGGTCTCGTTGTGGGTGAAGCCGTAGACGTCCACGCCCTGCTCGGCCGACGGCTCCGGGTGGCTGCCCGGGTCGGCGGAGATGACGGTGGGCTCGTCCAGCCACGGCGCCAGCTTGGCGGCCTTGGCGAACTTGGAGGAGAACTCACCGAAGGAGAGGTGCTGGGACTTGCGCTCGATCAGGCCGTGCGTCGCGACGTCCCAGAACGCGGTCGAGCCGCCGTTGCCGAGGACGACCTCGTAGCCCTCGGGGAGCTGGAAGAGGTCGCGTACGCCGTCGCGCACCTTGCCGACCAGGTTCTTGACCGGTGCCTGGCGGTGGGACGTGCCGAGGAGGGAACTGCCGGTGGCGGCCAGGGCGGCCAGCGCCTCCGTCCGCACCTTGGAGGGGCCCGCGCCGAAGCGTCCGTCGGCGGGCTTGATGTCAGCGGGAATCTGGATATCAGCCACGGAGGAAGCCTAATCCGTCACCGTCCGCACTCCGGCGGCACGTCCAGACGGTGAGATGGCGGCGCGTCGTCCGTGGACAGGGCGGGGCGATGCGGTGCGGACGGGCGGGGTCACGCGGACAGCAGTGGGCTACGGGGGCGGTGGGTCGGCGGCGTACAGCGCGGTGATGCCGGCCGCGGCCTCGGCCAGCACCCGGCGGGCCTCCGGTGGATCGAGCACCTCCAGCGCGTCGCCGAACTGCAGCAGCTGCCGCACGGCGCGCAGCACGGGGAAGGCCAGCTCGATGACGGCCCACTGCTCGTCCCCGTTACGGTCCTCGTTCCCGGGCCCGTCCCCGTTGCCGTGCCCCTTCCCACTCCCCTTGCCGTTCCCGGATCCGTCCGGGTCACCCGTACGGGGCGGTCCGGTCAGTGCGCCGCCCAGGATCCGTACCGCGAGGTCCAGCCGGTCGCGGCGGATCCGGGCGGTCACCCGGAAGTCCGCGGGCCGGTCCTCCACCTGGCGGCGCAGCTGCTGCCAGACCTCGGCCAGCTCGACGCCCGGCCGGCGGCGCACCGGGGCGTCGGTGACGGCCGCGGACGCCACCCGGTCGGCCCGGAACAGCTGCGGCCGGCCGCGCCGGTCGGCGACGAGGTACCAGGTGCCGGCCTTGGCGACCAGCCCGTACGGGTCGACGGTGTACGTCCGCAGGCGGGTCTCGCCGCTGTGGCGGTACCGGATCCGCAGCCGCAGGTCGGTGAAGACGGCGGTCTGCAGGGCGTCCAGGTCGGCCGCCGGGCGGGGGCCGCCGAGCCAGCGGTCCGGGTCGACGAGGATGCGGCGGCCGGTCAGTTCCGCGGCCGGCCGGTGCGGGGCGGGCAGCGCCGCCATCACCTTGCGCAGCGCCGAACCGAGCGCGTCGTCCAGTCCGAGGGCGGTGTGGGCGCCCTGCGCGGCCAGTACGAACAGGGCGCGCGCCTCGTCGGTGGTCATCCCGGTGACGTCGGTGCGGAAGCCGGGCAGCAGGGCGATGCCGCCGTGCCGGCCGCGTTCGGCGTAGACCGGCACGCCGGCCGCCGAGAGTGCCTCGACGTCGCGGTAGACGGTGCGGGGGGAGACCTCCAGCCGCTGGGCGAGCTCCCTGGCCGGGACCCGGCCGCGGGTCTGGAGCAGCAGCAGGATCGACAGCAGACGGTCCGACTTCACACCCGATTTATATATGACGGCCGGTGTCAACTTATGCCGCGAGAGTGCGGGCATGGAGATCAACGACCTCGCCCCGCAGGCCGCCGTCCCGGCGCCCACGATGCTCGACACCGCCGCGCTCGACACCGCCGCCCTCGCCCGGGCCGTGCGCGGCCCCGTGCTGCTCCCCGGCGACGACGGGTACGACGCCGAGCGCACCGGCTTCCAGCTGGCGCATCCGCACCGGCCGGCCGTCGTCGTCGGGGCGGCGGGCGCCGACGACGTGGTCGCCGCGGTGCGGTTCGCCGGCGCGCACGGCCTGCCGGTCGCCGTCCAGGCCACCGGGCACGGCCTGGCCGCCGGCACCGACGGCGGGCTGCTGATCACCACCGGGCGGATGGCCCGGGTCACGGTCGATCCGGTGGCCCGCACCGCGCGGGCCGAGGCCGGCGCCGTGTGGGGCCAGGTCGTCGAGGCGGCCACCCCGCACGGGCTCGCGCCGCTCAACGGCTCGTCCCCGGGCGTCGGCGTCATCTCGTACACCCTCGGAGGCGGGGTGGGCGTCCTGGCCCGCACCTACGGGTACGCCGCCGACCATGTCCGCGCCGTCGACCTGGTCACCGCCGACGGCCGGCTGCGCCACCTCACCGCCGAGGGGGACCCCGAGCTGTTCGGGGCGCTGCTCGGCGGCGGCCACGGGCTCGGCGTGGTCACCGCGATGGAGTTCGCGCTGATGCCGGTGGCCCGGTTCTACGGCGGCCAGCTGGTCTTCGGCGCCGAGCACCTCGACGACCTCCTGGCCGCGTACCTGCGCTGGACCGGGACCGTTCCGGACGAGCTGACCTCCTCCGTCGCCCTGATCGCCTACCCCGACCTGCCGCAGCTGCCGGAGCAGCTGCGCGGCCGGCACCTCGCGCACGTCCGTATCGCGTACACGGGCAGCGCGGAGCGGGGCGGGCAACTGGTCGCGCCGCTGCGGGCGGTGGGCCCGCGGGTCAGCGACGACCTGCGCGAAATGCCGTACGCCGCATCGCACACCATCCATCGTGATCCCAGCGATCCGCACGCCTACGACGGCGACAATGCGCTGCTCAGCGACCTGGACGCGGCCGCGCTGCGCCGGGTGGCACGGCTCACCGGGCCGGACGCGCCGGCGATGTGCGTGGTACAGCTCAACCACCTCGGCGGCGCCCTGGCCGCCCGGTCCGGCGCCGCCACCGTCGGCCACCGCGCCGCCCGTTACGCGCTGCGTCTCCTCTCGCCGCTCCAGGGTGACGACCTGGGGACCGTACGGGCCCTGCACGCCGAGGCGCTGGCGGCCGTCGAGCCCTGGCGGCTCGGCCGGAGCGTGAACTTCCTCTTCGGCCGCCACGGGGAGCGGCCGGACGCCGCGGAGGTCGCCCGCAGCGTCCACGACGGCGACGCGCACCGCCGGCTCGCCGCCCTCAAGTCCCGCCTCGATCCGCGTGACCTGTTCCGCTTCCACCCGGCCGCGGCCGCCACGCGCCGGCACCCGCCGGCCGTCGCATGACCCCGCCCCGGTGGGCAGGCTGGAGACATGGCTGAGCGTACGCAGAGGGAGCAGCGGGACCTGGCGCGGGAGATGTCGGCGGCGGTGCGGGGGGAGGTTTCGTTCTCCGCGGCCGACCGGGCGCTGATGACGATGGACGCGTCCAACTACCGCCGGGTGCCGCAGGCGGTGGTCGCCCCCAGGGACGCCGATGACGTCGCCGCGGCACTACGGGTGTGCCGGGAGCACGGTGTGCCCGTGGTGCCGCGCGGCGCCGGGACCAGCATCGCCGGGCAGGCCACCGGTGTCGGCGTGGTCCTGGACTTCACCCGCCACATGCGGCGGATCGTTTCCCTGGACCCCGGGGCGCGCACCGCCGTCGTCCAGCCCGGTGTGGTCCTGGACGACCTGCGGGCGGCGGCCGGCGCCCACGGGCTGACCTTCGGCCCGGACCCTTCCACGCACAGCCGCTGCACCCTCGGCGGCATGATCGGCAACAACGCCTGCGGCTCGCACTCGGTCGCGTGGGGCACCACGGCCGACAACGTCCGCGAACTGGCCCTGCTCACCTACGGCGGCGAGGGCGTCCGGGCCGGCCGCGGCACCGACGCCACCGGTGCCCCCACCGGTCTTCCGCCGCGCCTCCAAGGCGGCGTGAAGGCCCTCGTCGACCGCGAACTGGCGCTCCTGCGCACCGGCTACCCCGATCTCCCGCGCCGCATCTCCGGTTACGCCCTCGACGCGCTGCTGCCGGAACGGGGCACCGACCTGGCCCGCGCCCTCACCGGCAGCGAGGGCACCCTCGGCGTGCTGACCGAGGCGACCGTACGGCTCGTGGAGACCCCCGCGGCCCGGGCGCTCGCCGTCCTCGGCTACCCCGACGAGAGCGCCGCCGCCGAGGCCGCCCACACCCTGCTCGTCCACCGGCCGCTGACCGTCGAGGGGATGGCCGCCGATCTGGTGGGCGATGCGGAAGGGCTGCCACGGGGCGGCGCCTGGCTGTTCGTGGAAGTGGGCGGTGCGGGCCCCGCGGAGGCGGCCGCCCGGGCCGAGGCGCTGGCCCGGGCGGCGGCCGCGGACGGCAGCACCGACCACGCGATCGTCACCGACCCGGCCGGGCAGCGGACGCTGTGGCGGATCCGCGAGGACGCGTCCGGCACCGCGACCCGGATGCCGGACGGCGCGGAGGCGTGGCCCGGCTGGGAGGACTGCGCCGTTCCGCCCGCCCGGCTCGGCCCCTATCTGCGCGACTTCCGCGCCCTGCTGGCGCAGCACGGCCTGCGCGGCACCCCCTACGGCCATTTCGGCGACGGCTGCATCCACATCCGTATCGACTTCGACCTGCTCACCGCGCCCGGCATCCGCCGTTTCCGCGCCTTCTCCGAGGACCTGGCCGGGCTCGTCGTCGCCCACGGTGGCTCGCTGTCCGGCGAACACGGTGACGGGCAGGCCCGCGCCGAGCTCCTGCCGAAGATGTACGGGCCCGAACTGGTCCGTCTCTTCGGGGACTTCAAGGACCTCTGGGACCCGGCCGCCGGCCTCAACCCCGGCATGCTCGTCCGCCCGGCCCGGCTCGACGACAACCTCCGCTTCGCCCCGCTCCCCCGGAACCCGGTGCCGGTCGCCTTCGGCTACCCGCACGACGAGGGCGACTTCACCGCCGCCGTCCGCCGCTGCGTGGGCGTCGCCAAATGCCGAAACGCCGCAAGCGCCGCCGGCTCCCCGGACGTCATGTGCCCGTCGTTCCGCGCCACCGGCGAGGAACAGCACTCCACCCGTGGCCGGGCCCGGCTGCTGCACGAGATGCTCGCCGGCGAGGTGATCACCGACGGCTGGCGGTCCCCGGAGGTGCACGACGCCCTCGACCTCTGCCTCTCCTGCAAGGGCTGCCGCAGCGACTGCCCGGTCGGCGTCGACATGGCCACGTACAAGGCGGAATTCCTCCACCACCACTACGCGGGCCGGCTGCGCCCCGCCGCCCACTACGCCCTCGGCCGCCTGCCCGAGTGGCTGCACCTCGCGGCGCCCGTCGCCCCCGCCGTCAACGCCCTGGCCCGCGCCCCCCTCGCCGCCGCCCTGGCCACCCGCCTGGCCGGCCTCACCCCGGAGCGCCCGCTGCCGGCACTGGCCACGGAGACCTTCACCCGGTGGTGGTGGGACAGGCGGCGGACGGCGGGGACGGCGGGCTCCGCACCCGTCGGCTCGGGCGGTCCCACCGTCATCCTCTGGCCCGACACCTTCACCGACCACCTCGCGCCCCAGGTCGGCCGCGCCGCCGTCCAGGTCCTAGAAGCCGCCGGCCTGCGCCCGCTGCTCCCGCCGACGGCCCCGCTCCGCCCCGGCCTCCGCGTCCGCCGGCACCGCCCCCTGTGCTGCGGCCTGACCTACGTCTCCACCGGCCAGCTCGACCGGGCCCGCCGGGTCATGCGCCGCACCGTCGACACCCTGTCCCCCCTGCTCCGGCCCGGCCGGCCGCTCGTCGTCCTGGAACCGAGCTGCGCCGCGGCCCTGCGCACCGACCTCCCCGAGCTCCTCCCCGACGACCCGCGCGCCGCCCGCCTCGCCGCCGCCGTCCGCACCTTCGCCGAGACCCTGGAGCAGTACGCCCCCACCTGGCGGCCGCCGCGCCTGGACCGCCCGGTCGCCGGCCAGACCCACTGCCACCAGCACGCGGTGCTCGGCGACGCCGCCGACCGCCGCCTGCGCGCCCGCGCCGGCCTCACCGGCACGCTCTCCGGCGGCTGCTGCGGCCTCGCCGGCAACTTCGGCTACGAACGCGGCCACTACGAGGTGTCGGTCGCCTGCGCCGAGGAACAGCTCCTGCCTGCCGTACGCGAGGCCGCCCCCGGCACGGAGATCCTGGCGGACGGCTTCTCCTGCCGCACCCAGCTCCAGCAGCTCGGCGACCGGCAAGGGCGGCACCTGGCGGAGGTACTGGCGGAGGGGCTGGAGGCAGCGGCCGGTTGAGGTCTTCCGGCCGCTGTGCCGTCCCGCGGGTGCCGTCGGTCGGATGCCGTCAGGCGGATGCCGTCAGTCGAACCAGCGCGCGCGTTCCAGTTCGTCCCCCCGGTCGGGATCCTCCAGGAGGGCGGCGACCTCGAAGCGGCGGGGCCACTGGGCGGTGGCCCAGGCGAGGCCGGCGGCCACGCCCTCCAGGGTGGCGGCGTGGAGGGTGCCGTCGGGGGTCCAGCGCCAGTCGAGTTCGGTGGTGGCGGCCGGGCCGCCGGCGGGATCCGGGGCGGCGGTGACGAGGAGTTCCTCGTGTTCGTCGTAGGTGGGCGGGGTGGTGGGGCCGAGGAGGGTGCGGACCGTCGGGGGGACCTCGTGGCGGACGCCCTCGGAGCGGACCTCGGCGGTGACCGCCTCGCTCAGGCGGCGCACCTGGAGGAGTTCCGCCAGGTCGGCGGCGCGGGACGGGACGACCGGGAGCAGCGGCAGGCCGGTCGCGAGCGGCATCAGGTCGGGGGCGTCGGCGACGACCGCGTCGGCTGCGTCCACCACCCGGGCCTCGGTGTCCACGACGGCGCGCAAGTAGTCGGGGAGGGTGACCTGGTCGGGGTCGAGGGTCGCCAGCAGGCCGTAGAGGGCGTGGAGTTGGGCGGCGCCGACGGCGTGGTCCGGGTCGGCGAGCCGGGCGAGGAGTTCCGCGGCGCCGCCCGGTTCGTCGAGGAGGGCGGCGGCGGAGGTGCGGACGCCGAGGGCGCGCAGCACCTGGGCGTCGACGTCCCCGGCGTCCGCGGATTCGTAGAGGCCGGCCAGCAGCGGGTCGCCGCCGGCCGAACGCAGCCCGGCGGGGCGGCGGCCGTCCAGGACCGGGTGGCCGCGCAGCCACCAGGCCGTGTAGGGGCGGACGGATTCGGTGGTGCCGTCGGGGAGGAGGACGCGGACCGGGGCGGTCAGCGCGTCGCGCAGCGGCGGCCGGGAGAGCATGGCCAGGACCTCGGGCCAGGCGTCGTCGTCGACCAGGTCGAGGTCGCGGACGGCGACCAGTTCGGTGACGACCGGGGGCACCGGGGTGTCGGGGAGGGTGTCGAGGACGTCCTCGCACCAGACGTCGACGGCGTCGAGCAGGCCGACGTCGTCGGGCTCGGCGAAGTCGGTGTCCCGCGGCTCCATCTCGTCCGGGTCGAGGACGACATCGGTGGCGCGAACGAGGGCGAAGCCGGCCAGCACGCCGACCGCGGTCAGCGGCTGTTCGCCCCAGCGGGCCGCCAGCTCGGCGTCGCAGGCGGGCAGTTCGCCCTCGCGGATGACCCGTTCGAAGTCGCTGCCGGGCAGGACGAGTTCGCCGGCCGGGGTCAGTTCGCCGTCCTCGTCGGGGAGGGCGAGGGCGCCCAGCCAGGGCTCGTCGCCCGGCGCCAGGTTGGCGTCGCGGACCAGGGCGAGGACGGTGTCGGCGAGTTCCTCGGAGCCGAGCGGGCCGCCCGGGCCGGCGCCGCCGGGGTCGTCGTCGGGGAAGAGGTCGTAGGCGTCCTCGTCGGCGTCGAGGGAGTTCGCCACGGCGGCGCGCACCTGGGGCGTGGTCAGTACGGCGCGGGGCGCGGCGGGGGTGGCGCCGAGCTTCTCCAGGAGCGGGTGGACGGCCTCGGGGTGGGCGACCTTCAGGCCGAGCCGGGCGAGGGTGCGGTGCCGGGCGGCGGGGCCGTCGTCCTCGTCCGGGGCGCCGCCGGGCAGCGGCAGCAGGACCTGGCGGGGGCCGATGGTGGTGCGTACCGCGCCGTGCGCCCCGGCGGGGCCGGTGGTCGCGGTGCCGGCCAGGGGGACCGGCAGGCCGGTGAGGCGGTCGGGGTCGGTGCCGGCCAGCGCGTCGTAGAGCCGCCACCACCAGCCCGGCGGGCGCTCGACGCCGGCGAGCCGGTCGACCATCTCGCCGAGCGGCACCCGGGTCACGCCCAACGACCGCAGTTCCGGGCGGCGTTCGAGACCGGCGGGGAGCAGGCTGGGGAAGAGTTCGGCGAGGACGGCGACGGTCGCGGCGCCCGCGCCCTCCAGCAGTTCGGCCTCGGTGGGCCGCAGGACGTAGCGCGGGGTGTCGTCGGTGCCGTCGACGCCGTCCCACTCGTCGTGCGGTGTGCCGCCCGCGGGCCCGGGCTGCTCGACGGCGTCGAACGCGGTGGTGCCGGGTGCTGCGGCGCTCGGCGCGGCGGCGCTCGGCAGGAAGCGGACCCGCGGCAGCAGGTCGAGCACCTGGTGGCGCAGTTCGCCGTCGAGGCCGCCCTTGCCCAGCGGTCCGGGTACCAGGTCGAGGGTGCCGACGGTCACCGGCTGCCAGCCGGCGAGCAGGTCCGCGTAGGCGGCGGCGGCCCGGGCGACCAGGAAGTCCGCGAGCGGGCCGGGCGCGACGTGGCGGCGGGTCGGCTCCAGCGGGAAGGAGGCGATGAGCAGGGCGGGCAGGCCCAGCGGCTCGTCGGTGGGCGTCGGGGCGTGCACGACCGGTGCGGTCCGCGGGTGCGCCGGGGCGCCGTCGGCGTCCACCGGTACCGCCCAGGTCACCGACCAGAACGGGCGCAGCCGCTCCTCGACGGGCCGGTCGGCGAGCAGTGCGGGGTCCAGCCGGCCGCTGTCGGACGCCACCCGCCAGCGGGTGGTGCCGCGCTCGCTGTCCTCGACCACGAGGTACGGGCCCTGCCGGGTCTGCCGCAACTCCCGTACGCCGTCGGGGGTTTCGACGATGACCTCGGCCAGGCCGGGGAGGGTGAGCAGCAGCGCGTCGTCGATGCCGGCGAGCAGCCGTTCGGCGAGGTCCTGGGCGGCGCCGTCGCGCAGCGGCAGGACGACGGCGGTGTCGTAGCCCTCGGGTGCGGTGCCCTCGGCGGGCAGCGGGAGCCGGAGCAGCGGTACGTGGCCCTCGCGGCGGCGCAGCTCACCGCCGAGGCCGGGGCTGTGGGCGGCCACTTCCTCGGTCATCGCGCGGGCCTCGGCCAGCGACCAGCGGACGCCGCCGGTGCGGCCGACCAGGGCCGGTTCGTCGCTGACGGACAGTACGGCGGCGAAGCCGACGCCGAAGCGGCCGACCGCGCCGGCCGCCACGCCGGCCTCCCGCTTGGCGGAGGCACGGAGGGTGGAGAGCGATTCGACGCCGGTGGCGTCGATCGGGGCGCCGGTGTTGGAGGCGACGAGGACGGCGGGGGCGTCGCCGTCGGCCGGGTGCAGGGTCAGCCGGAGCCGGCCGGGGACGCCGGCCCGGGCGGCCGCGTCCGCGGCGTTCTGCGCCAGCTCGACGGCGAGGCGGTCGCGGTAGCCGCCGAGCGCGAGGTCCTCCTCGGCGTTGGCGTCCTCCCGGAACCGGGCCGGCGAGGCGGCCCAGGCGTCCAGCACACCGCGCCGCAGACGGGCCGTCCCGAACGGGTCGCCGGCTGCGCCTCGCACCCACGACGTAGCTGCCACGTCTTCGTCTCCTCTGTGTCCGTCGGTTGCCCTGACGGTATCGCCCCACGTCGGCGGCCGCGGCGGCGCGGCCGCCCACGGCGGGAGGGGCAGGACGAGGGCCGGGGCCCGGCCGCGCTCCCGGCGCGTCCGGGCCCCGGCCCGTGCGGTCTCAGCTGTGGCCCAGTTCCTCCGCGGGGCCCGCTTCCTCCACGGATCCTCCGTCCCGCTCCGGCCGCAGGGCCAGCGGTTCGACGACCGTTTCGTCGACCACCGGCGGCGCCGGCCGCGGCGGCTTGGGCATGACGGCGGCCTCGGAGTGGGCGCCGCAGCCGTAGGAGAGGGAGACCACGCGGCCGTCGGCGGGGGCGAACTCGTTGGCGCAGACGCCGAACGCCTGGCGCAGCGAGCCGGTGAGCGGGGTGAGGAAGCCGCAGGTCATGCAGGTCGCGGGGGCCGCCTGGGCCATCGGGGTCTTGGCGCCGAAGGCCTCTTCCCAGCGGTCGGCGGCGGCGTGCAGGCCGTAGCGGGACAGCACCCGGGCGCGGCGCATGCCGAGTTCCTCGGCGACGTCGGCGATGCCGCCGCGGGCGGGGGCGGGCTGGACGGCGGGCGAGCCGGGGACGACGTCGGCCTCCTCGGAGTCGGCGACGTCGGCGGCCATGCCCTCGGCGACCGGGGAGTTCGGCGGCGGGACGTCCTCGCCGGTGTAGCCGGGCTCCAGGCGGAGGTCGTCGGCCTCGGTGGGGAGCAGGTCGCCGGGGCCCATGTCGCCGGGGCGGAGGCGTTCGCTCCAGGGGACCCACTCGGGGGCGAGCAGGGCGTCGGGGCCGGGCAGCAGGACCGTCTCGTCGAGGGTGACGACCTTGGCGCGGGAGGCGCGGGCGACGGTCACGGCCCAGCGCCAGCCGCGGTATCCGGGTTCGTTGCAGGCGAAGAGATGGGTGACGACGCGGTCGCCGTCGGCCACGACCTCGATGTGCTCGCCGACCATGCCGGGGAGTGCGGTCTCCTCCGCCGCCGCCCGGGCGAGGTCGACCGCCTCGGCGCACAGGCGGTCAGGGGTACGGCTTCGCATCGCAGCACTCACAAGAATCGATTCTCTCTTCCACGCCGTCTCACGAGTGCGCCAGCCGGAGCTGTCCTTGTCCGTCCGGAGGCCGGGGCGGGCGGAGCGGACCTGGGGACCGCGTCGACGTCCGCGCCCGATCGGTTGGTCGAGCGCACCTCTTACAACCCATTCTGCGGGATCGCGGATCGCAATGAGACACGCGGCCAAAACCGACCGCCGGTGGCGCGCTAGACACGCTACCCCTTCAACGGTGTACGACTCCTCGGAGGGAGCGGCAATTGGCAGCAGGTGGCGACGGCGGGCCGGTGCGCCCCGCGCGGCAAGCGGGAGGAACCGCCCCCTCTTGGGCGAGTTGGGGCACTATGGCCAGGTGGCTGCCGCGAGGGCGTCGAAGGTACGGAAGCCGCGCGCACCGACGCGCGGCGGGTTCGGCGGCAGCCGGGGGCGGCGGGCCGCGCGGGCGGTCGGGCGGGCGCTGCACCGGCCGTTCACCGGCGCGGCCCAGGGCGTGCGGCGGGCCACCCATGCGCACGGTGCGGGCGAGTCGGGGCTGGGCAAGCTGATCGAGCTGCACGCGGTGAACTCCGCGGGCGACATGCTGATCACCGTCGCGCTGGCGTCGACGGTGTTCTTCTCGGTGCCGACCCAGGAGGCGCGCGGCCGGGTGGCGCTGTATCTGGCGGTGACCATGGCGCCGTTCGCGGTGCTGGCGCCGGTGGTCGGGCCGCTGCTGGACCGGGTGCCGCACGGCCGGCGGGCGGCGATGGCCGGTTCGATGCTGGCCCGGGCGCTGCTGGCGCTGACGATGTCGGGGGCGGTGGCGAGCGGCGGTCTGGAGCTGTATCCGGCGGCGCTGGGCGTGCTGGTGTCGTCGAAGGCGTACGGCGTGGTGCGCAGTGCGGTGGTGCCGCGGCTGTTGCCGCCGCGGATCTCGCTGGTGAAGGCGAATTCGCGGGTGACGCTGGCGGGGCTGCTGGCGACCGGGCTGGCCGCGCCGGCGGGGGCGGGGCTGCATCTGCTCGGGCCGGCGTGCCCGCTGTACGGGGCGTTCGTGGTGTTCGCGGTGGGCACGGTGCTGTCGTTCTCGCTGCCGCACAAGGTCGACTCGGCGAAGGGTGAGCGGCGGGCCCGGCTGGCGTCCCGGAACGGTCTTGCGGCGGGGGCGGCGGGGCGGGTGCCGAAGCCGGGGCTGCGGACCGTCGGGCCGTCCGTGCTGCACGGTCTGCAGGCGAACGCCGCGCTGCGGGCGCTGTCCGGTTTCCTGACGTTCTTCCTGGCCTTCCTGCTGCGCGAGCATCCGTTGGACGGGCTGGGCGCGGCGGCGTCGCTGGGGCTGGTGGCGGTGGCGGCCGGGACCGGCAATGCGCTGGGCACGGCGATCGGGGCGTGGCTGAGGGCGCGCGGGCCGGAGCCGATCGTCGCGTCGATGCTGGGGCTCGCGCTGTGCGCGACGGTGCTGGCCGCGGTGTTCTACCCGGTGCTGGCGGTGGTCGTGGTCACCGCGGCGGCGGCGACCGCGGGGCTGTGCCAGGCGCTGGCGAAGCTGTCGCTGGACGCGATGATCCAGCGCGATGTGCCGGAGGAGGTGCGCACCTCGGCGTTCGCCCGGTCGGAGACGGCGCTGCAGCTGGCGTGGGTGGTGGGCGGCGCGCTCGGGATCGCGCTGCCGCTGGTCGGGGTGGTGGGCATGGCAGTGGCCGCGGGCCTGGTGACGGTGGGTGCGGCGCTGTCGGTTCGGGGGCTGCTGCAGGCGACGCGGCGGGGCGGTACGCCGGCACCGCGGGTGGCCTGAGCGCGGGCGGGCCGGACCGGAAGAGGGTGGCTCCCCGATCGGGCCGGCGTGCCCGGGGGCACCCCCTGGGGGCGTGCCGCGCGGCACGCCGCACCCGGGGGTGGCGTGGGCCGGGGCGCCAGATAGCCTGCCCGTATGACCGCTGCGTTGATCTCCTGGGGCAAGGGCCGCCGCGCCGCTGCCGCCATCGGTGCCGTGTCCCTGGGTCTGGTGACCCTCTCCGCCTGCGAGAAGCCGACCGCGCTCGCGACCGTGACCGTCGGTTCGTCGACGGTGACGGCCGAGGCCACCCCCGGCTGCGACGGCAACGGCAAGGAACTGTCCAGGAAGGCCGTGGCCGCCTGCATCACCAAGAAGGGCGGCAAGACGATCACCGTGCACCCCGGTGAGAAGGTGCGCGTGGGTGTGGACCCGGACGTCGCCAAGTCCGGCTGGATCGTCATCGGTGCCGGGCCCGTGATGCGCGAGCCGAGCAAGCAGACGTACCGCAGCTTCGACGCGGACGCGCTGTTCATGCAGCAGAACCCGCAGACCGGTCAGACGACGTACACCAAGGACGTCACCCTGCAGGTCGCCGAGCTCCACGAGGGCGACGGCCCCACCACGATGTGGCACTTCACGCTGAAGCAGAAGGACTGAGCCCGCTGAGCGACGCCGGGCGGCCGCTGCGGGTGCTGGCCGTCACCGCGGTGGCCGCCGAGCGCGACGCGGTGTGCGCCGCGGCGGAGTGCGGCGCGCCGACCGTGCTGCCGGGCGGCCACGAGCTGTGCCGGGCGGACGGCGGGCCGGTGGCGTTCGACGTGCTGGCCGCCGGGGTCGGACCGGCCGCCGCGGCCGCCGGGACGGCCACCGCGCTGACCGCCGCGGCGCTCGCCGGAGCGCCGTACGACCTGGTGGTCTCGGCCGGTATCGGTGGCGGCTGGGCGCCTGATGCGCCGCTGGGCGCGGTGGTGGTCGCGGACGCGATCGTCGCGGCCGATCTGGGCGCCGAGACCCCGGACGGCTTCGTTCCGGTCACCGACCTGGGCTTCGGAACGGTGCGGCACCGCCCCGATCCGGCGCTGGTGAAGGCCCTCGCGGCGGCGGCCGGCGCGGTCACCGGCACCGTCGTCACGGTCTCCACGGTCACCGGCAGCGCCGACCGCGCCGCCGAGCTGGCACGGCGTCACCCGGGGGTGCTGGCCGAGGCCATGGAGGGCTTCGGGGTCGCCGAGGCGGCCGCCGCGCACGGGGTGCCCGTGCTGGAGGTCCGGGCCGTCTCCAACGCCGTCGGCCCGCGCGACCGGGCCGCCTGGCGCATCGGCGCCGCGCTGACCGCGCTGACCGGCGCCTTCCGTACGCTTCCCGGAGCCCTGGTGGCCACCGCCCGGCCGGCCCCGGGCCCCCACCGTCCCGCCAGGAGGATTCCGTGACCCGGCCGCTGAACATCGCCTACTCGCCGTGCCCGAACGACACCTTCGTCTTCGACGCGCTGGCGCACGGCCGGGTCCCGGACGCGCCGGAGCTCGCGGTGACCTTCGCCGACATCGACCTCACCAACGGCATGGCCGAGCGCGGTGAGTTCGACGTGCTGAAGGTGTCGTACGCGGTGCTGCCCTGGGTGCTCGACGACTACGCGCTGCTGCCCTGCGGCGGGGCGCTGGGGCGCGGCTGCGGGCCGTTGGTGCTGACCCGCGGGCAGGGCGCGGCGGCGGACCTGGCGGGGAAGACGGTGGCGGTGCCCAGCGAGCGGTCGACGGCGTACCTGCTGTTCCGGCTGTGGGCGGCGGCCGAGGTGCCGGGCGGGGTCGGGGAGATCGTGGTGCTGCCGTTCCACGAGATCATGCCGGCGGTGCGGGACGGCAAGGTCGACGCCGGACTGGTCATCCACGAAGCCCGTTTCACGTACCAGGACTACGGGCTGGTGTGCCTGGCGGACATGGGTGAGCACTGGGAGCAGACGACCGGGCTGCCGATCCCGCTCGGCGCGATCATCGCCAAGCGGTCGCTGGGCGAGCGGGCGTTGCGGGAGCTCGCGGCGGCGATCCGGACGTCGGTGCTGATGGCCTGGGACGACCCGGAGGCGTCCCGGCCGTACGTGCTGGAGCACGCGCAGGAGATGGACCCGAAGGTGGCCGACCAGCACATCGGGCTGTATGTCAACGAGTTCACCGCCGACCTCGGTGAGGACGGTTATGCCGCGGTGCGCGGGCTGCTCACCCGTGCCGCGGCCGAGGGGCTGGTGCCGCCCCTCGGCCGGGATGCCTTGCGTTTCGTGTGAGGTGGGCCGGGCTGCCCGGTGCGGTCAGACGTCCAGCTGGTCGGCGACCGCCCGCAGCATGCCGGCGATCTTGGCGCCGTGCACCTTGTCGGGGTAGCGGCCGCGCTCCAGCTGCTGGGTGACGTTCTCCAGGAGCGTGGTGAGGTCCTGGACGATCGAGGCGAGTTCGTCGGGCTTGCGGCGCTGGGCGGCGGCCACCGAGGGCGCGGGGTCGAGGAGTGTCACCGTCAGCGCCTGGTCGCCGCGCTGACCTGCGACGACGCCGAATTCGACGCGCTGGCCGGGCTTGAGTGCGGCTACACCGTCGGGCAGCACCGACGAGTGCACGAAGACGTCACCGCCGTCGTCGCGGGAGAGAAAGCCGAAGCCCTTCTCACTGTTGAACCACTTGACCTTGCCGGTAGGCACGTCTGTCCTCGTCCTCGTACTCGTTGGAAAAAACTTGGGCTGGTCCGCCGCGGAAGCGCGGAAGAAAAACGGTCTGGATAGCAATGCAGCGGGCCGCAGGACCCGCCACCACCAAGGCTAATGGTCCCCCGGCCGGTGACAAGACGCCGCCGGGTGGATCCTCTCTGCTTCCGGTGCGGACTTACCCTGGTCAGGTGTCTGACGAAACGCCCCGCGCAGGGGATCTGCTGGTCCGAATCGGCGCGATCATGTTCCTAGTTGGCGCACTGGCCACTCTCGCCACCGTGACGCCGCTGTTCCTCGGGACCACGCCGCTGCCGTGGGGCTTCTACTGGCTGTGCATGCTGATGGGCGCCGGCTTCCTGGTCGCCGCGAGCGGAGTGATCCGCTCCGCGGTGGTCCAGCGGCGTCAGGCGGTGGCGGCCGCCGAGGGCTCCGCACCGTCCGCGCCCCCTGCGCCCTCCGCGAGGTAACGCGCCAGCCAGGCCGGGAACTCCGTCAGGTCGGCGAGCAGCACATCGGCGCCGGCCGCCCGCAGCTCCGCCGCGTCGCAGGGCCCGGTGGCCACGGCCACCGACAGCGCCTTCGCGGTGTGTGCGCCCCGCACGTCCCCGGTGTGGTCGCCGACGTAGACCGTCGCGTCGTGGTCGCGCAGCGCCTCGGCCTTGGCCTCCGCCCACAGCGAGCCGATCACCGCGTCCGGTTCGAGGCCCAGGTGGGCCAGGTGGAGCTTGGCGTTCGGCTCGTACTTGGCGGTCACCACGATCGCCCGCCCGCCGGCCGCCTGCACCGCGGCGATCGCCTCGTGGGCGCCGGGCAGCGCGGGGGTGGTGGTGATGGCGTACTCCGGGTACAGCGCGCGGTACTGGGCGCTGATCTCCGCCACCCGCTCCGCGGGGAACCAGCGGCGGATCTCCTCCTCCAGCGGCGGCCCGAGCCGGGTCACCGCGGCGTCGGCGTCGACATGGGTGCCGGTCCGGGCGGACAGCACCTCGTAGGCGGCCTTGATTCCGGGGCGGGAGTCGATCAGCGTCATGTCGAGGTCGAAGCCGACCGTCAGGGGGTACGCAGCCATGCCCGCCATTGTGCCCGGGGGCCCGCGGCAGCCGGACGGTGGCCCGGGTGGGCGTCCGGCGGGCGTCCCCGGCGCCACAGCCCGGCGGGACTGTTTTTCGCCGGCCCGCCGATCCGGTATGATCATGATGAAGCTTCCGCCCGCGGGCGGGAGTCGCGCGTCTGTGGTCCAAGGAAAGACGTCCACCAACCGGTGGGAAATGCAGGTGCAAGGCCTGCCGGGCGCTCCACACACAAGGGCTCTTCCCCGTCCGGGGAAGAGCCCTTTGCTGTTGCCGGCGGCGTCAGTCGTCGATGGCCTGGTACACCGTGGTCCAGAAGTCGTGGATGACCCGCGCCGAATCCGGGGTGGACATGCCGACCTGGGTGAGCAGGATTCCGCTGACCTGGTGGTGCGGGTCGGCGTAGGTGGTGGTGCCGGTTCCGCCGTCCCAGCCGAACTGGCCGATGGGCGCGTAGTCGCCGCGGTAGGTGCGTACCGCCATCCCGAAGCCCCAACCGCCGTGCTGCCCTTGGCCGAACGAGATGTGGACGTTGTCACGGGCCATGGCGCTGCGGGCGGCGGTCTGCTCGGGCGTGAGGCAGTTGGTGGTCATCAGCTCGACGGCGGGCCGGGACAGGATCCGCTCGCTCCCGTGCATCCCGCCGTTGAGCATCATCCGGAAGTAGGCGTGGTAGTCGTCGACGGTGGAGACCAGCCCACCACCGCCGGACTGGAACGCCGGAGGCCGGCTGTACTGCCCGCCCGCCGCCTCGTCCCACACGGTGAACTCCCCGGTCTGCGGGTCGGGGACGTAGGCGGTCGGCAGCCGGTCGATCTTGCCGGCGGGCACGTGGAACCCGGTGTCGGTCATGCCCAGCGGGTCGAGGACGCGTTCGCGCAGGAACGCCTCGAACGACTGGCCGGTGACCCGCTCCACCAGCACGCCGAGCACATCGTGGCTTATCTGGTACTGCCAGCGCTCCCCGGGCTGGTGCATCAGCGGAAGCGTGCCCAACCGGCGCATCCACTCATCCGGCCCGGGCGTCTCCTGCGCGCTCTGGGAGAAGACGCCCCGCTCGAAGATCGCGTCCATGATCGGGGTGCCCATCGACGTCAGATCCACGCCGAGCCCGAACGTGGAGGTCAGCAGGTCCCGCACGGTGATCGGCCGCCGCGCCGGCACGGTGTCGTCCAGCGGGCCGTCGGTCCGCTTCAACACCCGGCGGTCGGCCAGTTCCGGAAGCCATGGCTCCACCAGGTCGTCCAGCCGTAGTCGGCACTCGTCGAGCAGGACCATCGCCGCCGCCATCGTGACCGGCTTGGACGTGGACGCCATCCGGAAGATCGTGTCCCGGCGCATCGCTGCGCCACCGTCATGGCGCATCGTTCCGAGCGCTTCGACGTGCGTCTCACCGCCCCGGCTGACCAGGGCGACGAGTCCGGGGATCTTCCCGGACTCGACGTGCCGTGCCAGCACGTCGCGCATCCTGCGCAGCCCTGCTTCGGAGAAACCGCTGTGCCGGCCGGTGGGGTTGAGGGACATGGCTGAGTGCTCCTTGTGGTGCGGGTGTGGGTGTGGGTGTGGGTGCCGCGTTCGCGGGTTCGCGTTCGCCCGGTGGCCGGGGGCGTTGCGGGTGCTCCTCGGAGGGAGCGGGTCAGAGGCTGCGGGCGGTGATGTCGCCGTGCGGGGTGGTGGCGTGGATGTCGAGTTCGGCGGTGCCGTCGTTCGTGAGGGCGTTGCTGACGCGGCCGTGGCTGGTGCCGGCGTCCAGGGCGGCGGAGACGCCGGCGGCGGCGACGACCGTGATGTCGCCGGAGTGCGTGTGGAGCACGACCTTGCCGCCCGTGGCCTCGGCGATCCGGATGTCGCCCCTCGCGGTGCTGATGTCCGCGGGGCCGCACCGGCCGACCTCGACGTCGCCGTCGACCGCGGTGAGACGAAGGCTCGCAGCCTCGTCGATCTTGATCTGACGGTATGCGCCTTCGAAGGCGACGTCGCCGAGGCGGCCGAGGGTCCGGAGTTCGGCGCTCTCCGTCTTGGCCTCGACGCCGGAACCGGCGGGCAGCTTGACCGTCACCTCGATGGCTCCGGTGGGGCCGAGGTACTGGTTCTTCGTCAGGTTCTCGATCCGCAGGACCCCGTCGGCGTAGTCGACCGTGGTCTGCTCCGCCGCCTTCACGTCGCGGCCCTTCGAGGCGTTCGCGGGCCGGACCTCGACCACGGTGTCGGCACGGTCGGCGGCGATGAACTGGACACGTCCGGCGGGGACGGCCAGGACGGCGGCGATCGGGGCGGGGGTGTCGAACTTCTGCATCGTGCTCTCCCTTGTACCTGCGGTTCGCTGTTTCGGAACAACGGAAACGCTACGTTGCTTTACGGTTCGTCGCAACGAGATCTTTGCGCAGAGCTAGGGTTTACGCAGGTGAGAGGCGAATAATCATTGCAACGCCCTCTCGTTTAACGCAACGATGACATATGCGCCCGTTGCAACGCATTGAAGATGAACGCTATGGTGGAGGCGTTGAGGAACATCGAGCAGCGCCGTGGAGCACCCACGGGGCATGAAGGGGGTCGTGATGCCGGGAGGCAGACTCACCCAGTCCGAGCGCCAGCAGATCGCGACCGGGCTGGCCGACGGCCTGGCCTATGCCGAGATCGCCCGCCGTCTCGACCGTCCGACCTCCACGATCACGCGTGAGGTGATGCGCAACGGCGGCCCGACCGGATACCGCGCCGACCTCGCCCACCGCGCCACCCAGCAGCGCACCCACCGGCGCAAACAAGCCGCTCCCCAGGGGGCGCAGGCGCTTCCGCAGCCCTACGGACGCGACGCCGAGGCCGTGCGCGACTACCAGGAGAGCCTCACCACCGTCTTCATGACCTCGGGCCTGCCCAAGATGATGGCCCGGGTGCTGGGCTGCCTCTACACCACCGACACCGGCAGCCTCACCGCCGCCGAACTCGCCCAACGCCTCCAGGTCAGCCCGGCGTCCATCTCCAAAGCGATCACGTTCCTCGAGGGCCTGGAGCTTGTCCGCCGGGAATCAGGCGAACGCCGCCGCGAGCGCTACGTGGTCGACGACGACCTCTGGTACCAGTCGATGCTCCGCAGCGCCCGCGCCAACGACGAGTTCATCGAGGCCGCGCGGCAGGGTGCCGTCGTCCTCGGCCGCGACACCCCGGCCGCCACCCGCCTCGAAAACGCCGCCCGCTTCCTCGACTTCGTCAGCGAAGCGCTCATCCGCGCCGCGGAGCAAGGCCGCGAGGTCCTCTACACCAGAACGGAAACGGCCCCGGACGGCACCGCCACGCCACGACCGGATCGCGCATAGACAGCCGTCTTGATGGGCCTGGTCACTCGATGGGCCTGGTCGCTCGACGGGCCCAGCGCTCGACGGGCCCAGTCGCTCGACGGGCCCGGTCAGTGGGATCCTTCGTCGTGAAGCTCCGTGGCTGATCCGGGGGCGGCCAGGGCCTCTGGATCAGGGTCTCTGGATCAGGGTCTCTGACGAGTGTCCCTAGCGGGCCGCCCGCCGCATCCGCCACAGCAGGAACAGCGCCGAGGCGACCGCCGCGCCCCGCACCACCCCGGGCAGCGCATCGATCAGCTCCTGGCCCAGCCGCCCCTGCGCGATCGGCTCGCCCCACCGCCCGTCGAACCGGCCCCACAGCCACACCAGCAGACCGCCGACGACCGTCCCGGGCACGCCGAGCGCCGCGAACTTGGCCTCGGCCGGACTCAGCCGCCGCGACACGTAGGCGAGTGCCCAGCCGCCCGCCAGCGCGAGCCACGACCCCAGCACCGCCCCGGCCACCAGGAGGACCACCGCCAGCGCCGGCACCGGACTGAGCCAGGCCCGCAGCGGCACCGGCCGGACGGCCTCCACCGCCGCCCCGTCGTCGCCCGCGCCCTCGTCCGCACCGCCGCCCGCACCGTCTTCCGTACGGGCCCCGGGGTCCTCGCCGTCCGCGTCGTCGTCCGCCTCCGTGCCGTCCTTCCGCAGCGACGGCCGCCGCCCGGCGGGGTCGCCCTTCGGGTGCTGCCATATCTCCGGGATCTCGATCCCGCCCACGAAGCCGGGCACGGTCTCCCCCGGCCCGTAGGGCCCCGGCTCCACCCGCCACCAGTCGGGGACGTCCTGCCCGTCGCCCAGCTCGTCCGCGCCGGCGAGGTGCGGCGGCAGCCCGACGGACGGCGCGGACTCCGGCGCACCGGCGCGCGGGCCGGGCACCTTGCCGGACGCCGCTCCCTTGCCGGACGCCGCTCCCTTGGTGAAGAGACCTCTCCTGCCGGACGCCGGCCGGTCGCCGTTCCGGGGCGCGCCGTCGCCGGTCGCCCTCCCGTCCCCGTTCGCCGTGCCTGCCGCGTCCGCCGCCCGCTTCTGTACCGCCCGCTCCTTCGGCGCCGCCTTGGCGAGCAGCCCGTCGCGCCAGGCCGTCAAGGCGTCGAGCCGATCACGGGCGGCGGACCGGGCGGACGAGCCGAACCGGGCGGATGACATAGACGAAACGGACGGGGCGGACGAGGTGGACGGGGCTGGCGGGGCCGGGTCCGGCTGCGGGGTGCCGGCCGCCGCCGGGGCGCCGCCGGCCGCCTCGACCAGCGCCTCCGGCGTGCCCAGCCGCGCCAGCATCCGCTTGGTGCCCACCACCGAGTCGGCTCTCTGCGCCTCGATCTGTGTCCGGAGCCCCGTCACCAGCCGCATCCGCGCGGCAGGGGGCAGGCCCCGCTGCTGGGCCAGGTCACCGACCCGGCTCAGATAGTCAAAGACGAGCTGCTCACTCTCGATCCCCACGAAATCCCCTGCGGCGTCCGCTGGTTACTGCCCCGACGGTACCGCGCCGGCCGCCACCCGGCCCGGAGCGGCGGCGGGGCGCCGGCGGATCCGCCGCGAGCGGCCCGGCGCCGGATCCTCCGGTACCCCGCCGCCGCTCCCTGCCCCTGGCCCGGTCGCCCCGCTAACGTTGTACGAATGACCACCGATACCCCCCGCACCCTCGCCGAGGAGCTGCGGACCCGTAGTGACAGCGGGCTCGTCGGGCTGCTGCGGGCACGGCCCGATCTGCTCAGCCCGGTGCCGGGCGACGTCACCCAGCTGGCGACCCGGGCCGGGACCCGGGCATCGGTGGTACGCGCGGTGGAGCGGCTCGACCGGTTCGCGCTGCAGACCGCCGAGGCGCTGGCGGTGGCGCCCGACCCGTGCCCGTACGACACGCTGGGCGCGCTGATGGGCGGGGACGCCGGGGACGAGGCGGTGGCCGCCGCGCTGCCCCGGGCGGTCGCCGAGCTGCGCGGCCAGGCCCTGGTGTGGGGGCCGGACGACCGGCTGCGGCTGGTGCGGACGGCCCGGGAGCTGCTGGCGCCCGGCGCCGCGCGTCCCTCGCCGACCGGTCTGGGCCCGACCGTCGCCGAGGCCGCCGCCGGGATGTCGCCCGGGCGGCTGCAGGAGATCCTGGCCGCGGCCGGGCTGCCCACCACCCACGACCCGGTCTCCGCGGTCGCCGCGCTGACCGCGCTGTTCCGCGACCGGGAGCGGATGGCCGCGCTGCTGGACACCGCGCCGGCCGAGTCCGTCGCGGTCCTCGACAAACTGCTGTGGGGCCCGCCGTACGGCGCGGTCACCGACCGCCCGGCCCCCCATCTGCAGTGGCTGCTCGACCGCGGTCTGCTGCTCCCGGCGGGCGCCCGCAACGTCGTCCTGCCGCGGGAGGCGGCGCTCCACCTGCGCGGCGGGCGCGCCCACCGCAGCCCGGAGCCGGTGCCGCCGGCGCTCGCGCCCACGACGGAACGTGATCCACAGCTTGTGGACAACGCCGCGGCGAGCCAGGCGTTCACCGCCCTGGCGACCGTCGAGGAACTCCTCAAGGAGTGGGACCTGGGCGGCCCGCCCGTGCTGCGCGCCGGCGGGATGAGCGTCCGCGACCTCAAGCGCACCGCCACCGCCCTGGACACCACCGAACGGCTCGCCGCCTTCTGGCTCGAACTCGCCTACGCGGCCGGGCTGATCGCCTCCGACGGCGAGGCCGACGAGCGGTACGCGGCCACCCCGGCCGCCGAGGAGTGGCGGCAGCTGCCCGATCACGAGCGGTGGGCGGAGCTGGCGGCCGGCTGGCTGGCCGCGACCCGCACCTCGGGCGTGGTCGGCACCGCCGACGCGAAGGGCCGCGCGCTCGCCGCCCTCGGACCGCACCTGGACCGCTCCCCGGCCCCCGAGGTCCGCCGCCGCGCCCTCACCCTGCTCGCCACCCTGCCGCCCGGTACGTCCGTACCGGCGGCGACGGTGCTCTCCCGGCTCCGCTGGGAACGCCCACTGCGCGGGGCGGGCCCGACGGCGGCCGGGGCCGGGGGAGCCACGGCGGGTGGGACCGCGGGACCGACGGCAGGCGGTGCCGCAGGGTCGGCCACGGGTGGTGCCGCAGGACCGACGGGCGGGGGCGCGGGAGCGACGGCAGGCGGGGGCGCGGAGGCCGAATCCGCCGGCGCCGACGACCTCCGCTCGCGCCTGGCCCAATGGGCCCTGGAGGAGGCCGAGTTGCTGGGCGTCACCGGGCGCGGCGCACTCGCCACCCACGGCCGGACGCTGATCGGCGCGGAGGGAGCGAAGGCCGGAGCGGGACCGGAAGCCCGTACGAGGACGGCAGCCGGCACGGGGCCGGAATCCGGTACATGGACGGAAGCCGGTACACGAACGGAATCCGGCACGTGGACGCGGACCGGCACGTGGCCGGAAGCCGGAGCGGGGGCAGCACCCCTCGCGGCCGGAGCGGCATACGGGGGCGGGGTGGCATCCGGGGCCGAGATCGGTGCCGCGGCGACCCGTGCCGCCGCCCTGCTCGCCCCCCTCCTCCCCGAACCCCTCGACCACGTCCTCCTCCAGGCGGACCTGACCGCGGTCGCCCCCGGCCCGTTGCAGCGCCCGCTCGCCGAGGCGCTGGACGTCCTCGCGGACATCGAGTCCAAGGGCGGTGCGACGGTCTACCGCTTCACCCCGGCCTCGGTGCGCCGCGCCCTCGACGCGGGCCGTTCCGCCGCCGAACTGCAGGACTTCCTCAGCAGCCACTCCCGTACCCCGGTCCCCCAGCCGCTCGCCTACCTCATCGACGACGTGGCCCGTAAGCACGGCCGACTGCGGATCGGCGCGGCCGCCGCCTACGTCCGCTGCGACGACGACGCGCTGCTCTCCGAGATCCTCGCCGACCGGCGCGCCGCCGGACTCCGCCTGCGCCGGCTGGCCCCCACCGTGCTCGCCGCCCAGACCGCACCCGAGCAACTCCTCGACGGACTACGGGCGATGGGCTACGCCCCGGCCGCCGAGTCCGCCGCCGGCGACGTCCTGATCGCCCGCGCCGACTCGTACCGCACCCCGCCGCGGACCGCCCCGGCCCCCGTCCCGGACGGCCCGCCGTCGCCCGACGGCACCCTCCTGGAGGCGGCGGTGCGCGCCATCCGCGCCGGCGACCTCGCCGCCACGGCGGAACGCAAGCCGGTGCACGCCCCCGCCCCGGCCCCCGGCACGCTCCCGCGCACCACCTCCGCCGAGACCCTCGCCACGATGCAGGCCGCGGTGCTGACCAACTCCGCCCTGTGGATCGGCTACGTCAACGCCGACGGTGCGGCCAGCCAGCGGGTGATCGCCCCGGTACGGGTGGAGGGCGGCTTCGTCACGGCGTACGACCACACCGCCGACGAGGTACGCACCTATCCGCTGCACCGGATCACCGGGGTCGCGGAACTCGCGGACGACGTGGTGTGAGGCGGCGGCAGAGCCACTGTTAGGCGGGCTGGGCGGTCGCCCACCTGCCGAGGCAGGCGGCACCCCGTCGAGGGAACACTCTCTTCCCGCCCGAGGAGGCTTCCTCGGATACGCCGGACGAGGACGGTGCGATGCGTCATCCTTCCCACTGGGAGGGTGACGTGGGAAAGGCATCGAGGAAGAAACACGAACGGCGGTCTCGGAGACCAGCAGCATCGGCCCCCTCGACCGAAGTCGAGGGCGGCGGTGATCCACCAGCACTCGGCGAGGAGGCGCTCGGCCGCCTGATGCGCTCGAACACACCAGGGAAGCTCAGCCTGGCGGGCGCCTACGCGTGGGGTTACGCGGCGCTGGGACACGCCCAGCAGGAGGGAACCGATCCGGGCTGGTACGAGGAGATCGATCCCCTGGACGTGCTGTTCCTGGGCACCGCCTGGCCCAAATGGTTCCGTGACGAGTTCGAATTCGCCAACGCACGCGACACATGGCTGCGCCTTCTGCGCGGCACCGTGCACGAGAAGGGCATTCAGCGCTTCGTACGCGAGGCTGTCTCGGCGAGCGAGGAACTGGGGCTCCCCGTGGACGACGGGAAACTGATGCTGGCGCTCGCCGACCGCCTCGAAGCGGCCGGACTCGACCGGCGTCGGCTGCCTCGACAACTGCTGCCGGAATCAGCCCTGCAGGAGTGCCGTGCGGCCCATGGACCGTCTCTGGATCTGCGGCTCCCCGACCCACCCGAGGACGCGAAGGAGCGGATCCGGCGCTTCTGGGAGGACACGGAAGACGAGCCGTGGGCCGATGACACGCCCCGGGCGGTGCTCCGCGACGGGCTGCGCCGGTTCCGGGATGCGGGGCTGCCCGTGGAAGAGGAGTCGGGACTGTTGCTGCCGGCCTTGTACGCGGTGCTCATGACGAAGCCCGGCGAGCTGCTGGAGGACACGGGCGAACATGCCCGGGCATGGGCCCTTTCCCTGGACGAGGCGTCAACGCTGGTGCCGGTGCTCGACATCCTCCTCATCGCCCCCGAGTGGGAGCTGTCCGTGGCGGAGACCCTCGGGCATCTCTTCGCCGTGCCCGCCTTCACCGAGCCGCTCCCGTCGGACGCCCTGCTGTGGACCAGCTCGCCCGGTCTCGCCCTCCCCCGCCTGGCCTTCGAGCTGGGCATTCCAGAGGTGTTGACCCGCGACCGAACGGTCACCCCGGACCTGCTGGACTGGACGGGTATGCACGCGAGAATGCGCCTGAGTGCCGCCGTTCGCAGCAGCGGCGCCGATATCGACGTCGAGGAGACGGAAGGCGCCGACAACACGGACAGCACGGACAGCGCACAGAAGGATTCGGACGAGCACTGGGCCGAGCGGCGTGCGGCCGTCCGAGAGGCGGCGCGGCAGAAGATCCGCAAGAAGTCCGGCGGAACGGACGCCATGAACCGCCCACCCGACCATGCCGTCGAGCGCATCTGGAACGCAGACGGCAGTTCCGAGATACGGATCTCGACCCACACCTCGCACGGACGAGACCTGAAAGAAGCCCTGGCAGGCCAACTGGACGCCTTCCGGGAGAAGTTCGGCCGCGAGCCGGGTCCGGACGACCCGCTGTTCTTCGACCCCGACGCCGACGAACCCACCCGTCTCTCCAGGGAGTACTTCGACGACATGCTGCTGCGCATGGCGGAACATGCCGGCGAGATGGGCGTCGACCCTGCGTTCTTCCACGCCTGGCGCGAGGTCGGGTATGTGGTCACCGAGGAAACCAGAAGCGGGTTCACCGCTGCCGAAGTCATCGCCTTCAACAGATCCCTCGCCCGGCACCGGGAGGCCGGGGAATGACCGGCAGCACCGAGAACCACATCAGCGGAGGAGTCTTCTTCGGCGTCGTCGTCCAGGGGCGAACCGTCAGCCTGACGCTCCCGGACCGCCCGGATCCCGCACTCGCCGGTCTGCCCCTGCGGTCGGCGGCCTTCGCGGGGCGACGTCCCCAGCTGGAACAGCTCCTCGCCGCCTTGGCACCCGCAGCGCCGGGCGGAACGACCAGCACCGTGGCGGTGACCGGGCTCGCCGGGGTGGGCAAGACCGAACTCATGGTCCAAGCCGCCCACCGAGCACTGCGGGAAGAGGGGTGGTTCCCCGGTGGGGTGCTCTTCGTCGATCTGCACGGCTACGACGCGGGACGCAGGGTGTCGCCGAAACGGGCGCTCGGCACCCTCCTGCGGGCGCTCGGGGTCCCCCCAGAACACATTCCTCCGGGGATCGAGGAGCGCGCGCTCGTCTTCCGCTCCGCGCTCGGCGCCCTCGCCGCTGCCGGGCGACGGGTCCTGGTCGTCCTGGACGACGTACCGGCCACCGGCAAGATCCGTCACCTCCTGCCGAGTGACGGAAGCACAGCCACACTCGTGTCGTCGCGGCACTCCCTCGCGAATCTGGACGCGCTGGCTCTGACCCTACGGGCACTACCCGCCGACGAGGGGCGGGAGCTGCTGGGCAACACACTCCGCACGGCTCTGCCCGAGGACTCACGGGTGGCGGCCGAGGCGAGCGAGGCCGACCGGCTCGTCGCACTGTGCGGCGGTCTGCCGCTGGCCCTGCGCATCCTGGCGTCCCTGCTCGTGGACGTGCCGACCCGGCCCTTGGCCCACCTCCGCCGGGACCTCGAAGGCACCCACTCCAGGCTCTCCGTGCTGAGCCGGGAGGAGCGCGCCGTGACCGCGGCCTTCGAACTCTCCTACCGAAGACTCACCAAGGACCAGGCCAAGCTCTTCCGGCTGCTGTCCCTGCACCCCGGACCGGACTTCTCCACCGAGGCCACGGCAGAGTTGTACGGCGAGAGCGTCAAGGCGAGCGAACGGCTCCTGCTGGAACTGGCCCGGCGGCACCTGATCGAGCCGCGAGAACCGTACGGCCGCTGGCAACAACATGATCTCGTGCGTCTCTACTCTCGGGAGCGACTCGTGTCGGGCAACGACTCCTGGGGCCAGAGCCTCATGCGTCTGCTCGCCTACTTCCACAAGATGGCCACCCTGGCGTGTGAGAGGCTCTTCGACCCCGCGGAACCACGCCCTGCGGCGGAGCCCGGCTTCACGAGGCGAACCGAAGCACTTGAGTGGCTGGAGGCCGAGCGACACACCCTGGTCGCGGCAGCCCTCTGGGCACACGAGGCCGACGACCACCTGATGTGTGGGGCCCTGGCCAGGCCCATCTCGCAATTCCTCATGGAGATGCGGTATCTGGAGGAAGCCGGCTGGGTCCTGTCCGCGGGCATCCGGTCGAGCCAGCGGTGCGAGGACAGCTTTCGCGAGGCATCCCTGCTGAGCTCCCTCGGTGTGGTCCTTCGGGACATGCGCAAACTGCGCAGATCTGTTCGCGCGCACCACAAAGCCATCAAGATCTGCCGGAGACTGAAGAAACGCCGCGCCCTGGCCAGTGCGCTCAACAACCTCGGGCTTTCCCTCCACGAGCAGCGCGAGTTCGAACAGGCGGTGGCGGCCCATACCGAAGCCGCACAGCTGTTCAAGCACGCCGGTGACCGGGTCGGGGTGGCGCGCGCTCTGAGCAACGCCGGCGAGACCCTGACCGAGCTGGGCCGCACAGGGGAAGCCACCCGAGCCCTCCAGAAGGCCGCGAAAACCTTCCGGAAGCAGGGGGACCTCCGCGGCTACGCCCAGGCTCTGGGCAGCCTGGCCAAGGCGACGCGCAACGACGGGAAGGCCGAACAGGCCGTGGAACTGCACAGACGCGCACTCGACATGCCCGACGGACTCCTGCTGCCCCACGAGAGGGCGGTCGAGCTGTCCAACTTCGCCGGCACGCTGACCGCCGCCCGGGAATTCGAAGCGGCTCTCACCGCACAACAAGAGGCACTGGGCACCTTCCGGCAGCTGGGAGACCATCGTGGTGAGGCGATGACCTTGGGCAACATGGCCCTCGTACGCCATGAGCAGGGCAAGTGGAACAAGGCGGTGCGGCTGCACACCCTTGCCCTGGAGGCATTCCTTGAGAGCAAGGACGATCACGGCATGGCCACCGAGTTCACAGGTCTCGCGGTCGCCCTGCTCCAGCAGGGCTGCAACACCGAGGCCCTGGAGAACCTGGAGCTCGCCGCCGAGCTGTATCACCAGGCCGGCGATACGGAGAAGGCCGTCGACGCGCTCGACCTGGCCGACCAGGTGCGAAGGCGAACCGGAGTCGGCTTGCGCCCGGTCGAGAGCCTGATGTGATCGCCCGCGAATGAGGCACACTGGATATTTGGCCCGCTCGGAAGGGATGTAGTACGTGAACGGACCCCTCATCGTCCAGAGCGACAAGACGCTGCTGCTGGAGGTGGACCACGAGCTGGCGGACGCCTGCCGGCGGGCCATCGCGCCGTTCGCCGAGCTGGAGCGGGCGCCGGAACACATCCACACGTACCGGGTGACGCCGCTGGGGCTCTGGAACGCGCGGGCTGCCGGGCACGACGCCGAGCAGGTTGTGGACGCGCTGGTGCAGTACTCGCGGTATCCGGTGCCGCACGCGCTGCTCGTCGACGTCGCGGAGACGATGGCCCGCTACGGCCGGCTCACGCTGATCAAGCACCCGACGCACGGGCTGGTGCTGACCACCACCGACCGCCCGGTGCTGGAGGAGATCCTCCGTTCCAAGAAGGTGCAGCCGCTGGTCGGCGCCCGGCTGGACCCGGACAGCGTGGTCGTCCACCCCTCCGAACGCGGCCAGATCAAGCAGACGCTGCTCAAGCTGGGCTGGCCGGCCGAGGACCTCGCCGGTTACGTCGACGGTGAGGCGCATCCGATCGAGCTCCGCGAGGACGGCTGGGCGCTGCGGCCGTACCAGCAGCAGGCCGTCGAGGGCTTCTGGCACGGCGGCTCGGGCGTCGTCGTCCTGCCGTGCGGCGCGGGCAAGACGCTGGTCGGCGCGGGCGCCATGGCGCAGGCCAAGGCCACCACGCTCATCCTCGTGACCAATACGGTCTCGGCGCGGCAGTGGAAGCACGAACTCGTCCGGCGCACCTCGCTGACCGAGGACGAGATCGGCGAGTACAGCGGGACGAAGAAGCAGATCCGGCCGGTCACCATCGCCACGTACCAGGTGCTGACGACCAAGCGGAAGGGCGTCTACCCGCACCTGGAGCTGTTCGACTCCCGGGACTGGGGCCTGATCGTCTACGACGAGGTGCACCTGCTGCCCGCGCCGGTCTTCAAGTTCACCGCCGACCTGCAGGCCCGGCGCCGGCTCGGGCTGACCGCCACGCTGGTGCGCGAGGACGGCCGCGAGTCGGACGTGTTCTCGCTCATCGGCCCGAAGCGCTTCGACGCTCCCTGGAAGGAGATCGAGGCGCAGGGCTACATCGCCCCGGCCGACTGCGTCGAGGTACGGGTCAACCTCACCGAGTCGGAACGGCTGGCGTACGCCACCGCCGAGACCGAGGAGAAGTACCGCTTCTGCGCCACCACGGCGAGCAAGCAGTACGTGACCGAGGCGCTGGTCCGCCGCCACCAGGGCGACCAGACCCTGGTCATCGGGCAGTACATCGACCAGCTGGACGAACTGGGCGAGCATCTGAACGCCCCGGTGATCAAGGGCGAGACCTCCAACGCCCAGCGGGAGAAGCTCTTCGACGCGTTCCGGGAGGGCGAGATCTCGGTGCTGGTCGTCTCGAAGGTCGCCAACTTCTCCATCGACCTGCCCGAGGCGACGGTCGCGATCCAGGTGTCCGGCACCTTCGGCTCCCGCCAGGAGGAGGCCCAGCGGCTCGGCCGGGTGCTCCGCCCGAAGGCCGACGGCCACGAGGCGCGCTTCTACTCCGTCGTCGCCCGCGACACCATCGACCAGGACTTCGCCGCCCACCGCCAGCGCTTCCTGGCCGAGCAGGGCTACGCGTACCGGATCGTCGACGCGGACGAACTGCTGGCGGCGGACGAGGACGTGTAGGAGACGTGTAGGAGCTTCCGGCGGCGGACGAGGACGTGTAGGGAGAAGCGGCAGGGGGCCGGACGTTGAGGACGTTCAGGCGCTCCTGGGGGTGTCCGCCCGGCCCGGGCTCATACGGTCCGGGCTCATGCGGTCCGGGGCCGGGCGGTCCGGGCCGTCTGGGTGGGCCGGGCAGTCTGGGCGGTCCGGGCGGTCAGGTCCTGGTCGGCGCGCGGGGAGGGAATACGGCGGCGCGCGGACACTTCCGGCTTCCCCTGCTCCCCCGGCTCTCCCTCCCTTCCCGGCATGTTCCCCGTACGCCGGGTCCACCAGATCAGGGCCGCCAGCAGCGCCAGCCCGAGCAGGGGGTACGGCGCGGCGAGCGGCTGCTGCCACCAGGAGAAGTGCAGATCGAGGTCGCCGCGGTGCGGCACGATCCACATCGTGCGGGCCGTGAAGGCCAGGGTGACGGCGGCCAGCAGGGCCCGCCGCCAGGGGTGCCGCCGGACGCGGGCGGCGAGGCCGATCAGCAGCGGTACGCACCAGACCCAGTGGTGCGACCAGCTGATCGGTGAGACCAGCAGCGCCGTCACGGCCGTACACAGCACGCCCCAGGTGTCGAGGCCGCGGCGCAGATAGACCCGGCGTGCGGCGTAGAGCCCGGCGGCCGCGGTCAGCAGCGCCGGCACCGCCCACAGCAGTCCCGGTTCGGGGTTGTGCAGGACGCGGCTGATCAGGCCCTGGAGTGACTGGTTGTCGACGATCCAGACCTTGCCCACCCGGTCGGTCTCGAACATCCGCCGGGTCCAGAATTCGACGCTGGCGTCCGGCAGCACCAGCCAGCCCAGCAGCACCGACACCAGGAACCCGGCGAGGGCGCTGAAGGCGGCCTTCACCCGGCCGGTGATGAAGAGGTAGACGGCGAAGATCGCGGGGGTGAGCTTGATGCCCGCCGCGATTCCGGTGGCGAACCCCTTGCCGCGGGCGCCGTCCGGGCGGCCGAGGTCCCACAGGACCAGGCAGGTCAGGGCGAGATTGACCTGACCGAAGACGAACGTCTGGAAGACCGGTTCGAGCCAGAGGCCGAGCGCGGTGGCGGCCAGTACGGCCGGCGCGGTGTGCGCGGCCCGGCGCACACCGGTGGCCTGGCAGGAGAGATGGATCAGCAGGGCGAGCAGCCCGGCGTTGACGAGCACGCAGACGATCTTGAGGGTGCCGAGGGAGAGCCAGGTCGTCGGGATGAAGAGGAGGGCGGCGAAGGGCGGGTAGGTGGCCGGGAGGTCCCATTTGGTGACCGTGAAGCCGTAGAGATCACCGCCACTCGCGGCGGCCTCCCCCTCGGCCCGGTAGACCGCTATGTCGGACATCGGCAGCGGCTGCACCTCGTAAAGCACCCACAGCCCGACGAACGAAACGAGCAACAGGGCGGCGGCGTAGAGGAGGTGGCGGGGGGTGCGGGTGGCAGCGGACGTCGTGCTGGTAGGGCTGGGTCTCGTACCGGTAGGGGTGGGTCTCGTACCGGTAGGGCTGGGTCTCGTACCGGTACTGGTGGGTCTCGTACCGGTAGGGGTGGTGTCTGTGGGGGTGGGGGGCGGGGTTTCGTCGGGTCTGGTTCGGGGGGCCCTCCCCCTCCCCTCCCCCTCCCCCTCCCCCTGCGTTTCGGTCTCTTCGCTCTCCGTCCGCGTACCGTCGGCGGAAGACACCCGTTGACCCCTCTCGTCGCCTCGCCTCGACGCCCTGAGCGCGCACTCCGCGCCGACGCTAGTGGATCGGGACCGGCAGGCCGTAACGGTTTCCGGTCATCCGGATGTCGTCACGGCGTCGAACAAGACCAGCCGGGGCCGGGGGTCGGGCCCCGCGGCTCGGCCCCCGGGGCTCAGCCCGCGGCCCGGCGGTCGTCCGCGTACTCGCCGAGGACGACGACGCTGAAGGCCGCGGTGGCGAAGACCTTTATCGCGCGGAGGGCGTTGCCCACCAGGTGTCGGTGCCCGGCCACCGGGGCGGCGCCGTCGGCCGGGGCCGCGCCGAGGGCCGTGGCGCCCTTGGCCGGGTGGGGAGAGGCGGCGGCGAGGGAGGGGAGGGACGGGATGGATGCGGGGGGAATCGTTGCGCTGCTCATGGGTCAATGATGAATTTCACGCGATTGCCGCACATCGGTCCACGGGTCGATCCTGGGCGGGCCTGGCGTCAGTCTCCAGACCCACTCCAACCCCTACGGGAGACCCACGGTTGTAGGGGTCGTCAACCCGCGGTACGGCATTGACCGCCCGGCGCGCCCCACCGGACAACGTGGACGCCCCCGCCCCGCCCGCGCCTTCGCCCCGGCCTCGTCATTCGCCCGGCCTCGTCCTTCGCCCGCCTGCGCGGGGCCCGGGCCCGCCCGCCCTCGCCGGCCTCGTCCTTCGGCCCCCGCCCCGGCCCCGCGGCGCCTGCCCCCCCCCCCCGCACCCGCCCCCCCCCCGCCAATAATTCGTTGGCGCCCCCATCCACCCCTGACTACAATCGCGCGTCTGCCTGCCTCCCGCCGAGGAGTGCCGCCGACCGGTCGGAAACCGGCCGGCCTTCGCTTCACGCCGCTGACCCGCGCATCGCATGACCTGCGCTACGCACCGACACCGGCCCGCCGCGCCCGCGCACCATGGCGCGCCCGCCGCAGTACCGCCACCGGAGGCAATGCCGTGCCCTCGCACGCCCACGACCTGTCCGACGACGAGCCGCTCCAGCGCGAACGCGCCCACCTCGCCGCTTCCCGCGCCGCGCTCCGCGCCATGCGCGCCGACGCCGAGTCGCTGAACATCGCGGACGTCACCGCGAACTGGGTCAACGCCGAGGTGCTCCAGGGCGAGATCGAAGCCCGGATCAAGGCGCTCGCCGACCTCTCCCACACCCCGCTGTTCTTCGGCCGCCTCGACTACCTCCACGCCCCCGGCCTCGACCTCGCCGAGGGGGCGGACGGGGAGAACTTCTACATCGGCCGGCGGCACGTCCACGACGCCGACGGCGATCCGATGGTCATCGACTGGCGCGCGCCCGTATCCCAGCCGTTCTACCGGGCCTCCAAGAAGGACCCGATGGACCTCAGGCTGCGCCGCCGCTTCGGTTACACCGGCGGCGAGTTGACCGCCTACGAGGACGAGCACCTCACCGACCCCGCAGAACTGGAGCGGACCAGCCGGCTCCTGCAGTCGGAGATCGAGCGGCCGCGTGTCGGACCGATGCGGGACATCGTCGCGACGATCCAGCCCGAGCAGGACGAGATCGTGCGCGCCGGCATCACCGGTTCGGTGTGTGTGCAGGGGGCGCCGGGCACCGGAAAGACCGCGGTCGGTCTGCACCGTGTGGCGTATCTGCTGTACGCGCACCGGGAGCGGCTGGCGCGGGCGGGCACCCTCGTCATCGGGCCGAACCGTTCCTTCCTGCAGTACATCGAGCAGGTGCTGCCGGCGCTGGGCGAGCTGGAGGTCAAGCAGGCCACGGTCGACGACCTCGTGGGACATGTCGAGGTGCGCGGTACGGACGAGGCGGCCGCGGCGACGGTCAAGGGGGACGCGCGGATGGCGGAGGTCCTGCGGCGGGCCGTCCGCTCGCACATCACGCTGCCGCAGGAGCCCTGCATGGTGGTCCGCGGCTCCCGCCGCTGGCGCGTACCGGCGTACGAACTGCAGGAGATCGTGGAGGAGTTGATGGCGCGCGACATCCGTTACGGCGCGGCCCGTGAGGCGCTGCCGCAGCGGATCGCGCATGCCGTGCTGGTGCGGATGGAGCAGGCCGGGGAGGCGCCGGACGACCGGGTGCAGAACGCGGTGGCCCGGAACGCCGCCGTGAAGGCCGTGGTCAAGGAGGTCTGGCCGCCGGTCGATCCGGCGAAGCTGGTGCTGCGGCTGCTGGGCGACGCCGAGTTCCTCGCCGAGCAGGCCGAGGGGATCCTCTCCCCCGAGGAGCAGAAGACGATCCTGTGGACCAAACCGGCGCGCAGCGTGAAGAGCGCCAAGTGGTCCGCGGCGGATGCGGTGTTGATCGACGAGGCGACGGACCTGGTGGAGCGCACGCACTCGCTCGGCCATGTGGTGCTCGACGAGGCGCAGGACCTCTCGCCGATGCAGTACCGGGCGGTCGGCCGGCGTTGCACGACGGGTTCGGCGACGATCCTCGGCGACATCGCCCAGGGGACGACGCCGTGGGCGACCGACACCTGGGAGGAGGCGCTGGCCCATCTGGGCAAGCCGGGGGCGGCGGTCGAGGAGCTCACGCAGGGTTTCCGGGTGCCGCGCGAGGTGATCGCCTACGCGTCCCGGCTGCTGCCGGCCATCGCGCCGGATCTGTCGGAGGCCACCTCGATCCGTGAGTCGGCGGGCGATTTCGCGATCCGCCGGGTCGAGGCCGCGGAACTGACCGCGGCGACCCTGGCGGCCTGCGACGATGCGCTGGCGAAGGAGGGCTCGATCGGCCTGATCGCGGCGGAGGCGCGCATTCCGGAGCTACGCGCGGCGTTGGAGGCGGCCGGGGTGACCGTGCTGGCCCCGGGCGAGGAGACGTCGGCCGGGTCCCGGCTGACGCTGGTGCCGGCCACGCTCGCCAAGGGTCTGGAGTACGACTATGTGGTGCTGGACGAGCCGGCCGCGATCGTCGACGGCGAACCGGACGAGCGGACCGGCCTGCGCCGCCTGTACGTCTGCCTGACCCGCCCGGTGTCCGGCCTGACGGTGATCCATGCGGCGCCGCTGCCGGAGCAGCTGGCGGACGGGCCTGCCTAGAGTCCCTCTCCCGACGGCCGACTCAGGGGCGAACCGCGGGGTCGGCCGCTGCAGCGCCATCAGGCGCCAGGCCCCCGCCGGGCCCCGACGCAGTCCGCGGGGCCGGCCGCCGCAGCACCATCAGGCCCCGGCCCCCGGTTCAGGCCCCGCCGCCACCCGCCCCCAACAGGTCCTCCCCCTCGACGGAGTGGAGCAGCGCGTCCAGGAGGCCGGGGAAGCGCGCGTCGAGGTCGGCGCGGCGTAGTTGCACATAGCGGTTGCGGCCGACGACCCGGGTGGAGGTGATCCCGGCCTCGCGCATGGTCCGCATGTGGTGCGAGACGGTCGACTTGTGCAGATGGCCGAGGCCCAGCCGTTCCGACGAGCAGTCGTACTGCTGCCCGCTCGCGTAGATCCGCAGCAGATGCAGCCGGGCCGGGTCCCCGAGCGCGTGCAGCACCTTCACCAGCTGGATGTCTTCGGTCTCCGGCTGCGCCAGCAGCGCGCCGTCACCGTCGTCCGTACCGACGCCACTCACCACGGCCGTCCGGCCTCCTTCCGTCGCTCGTTCACGCCCCACTGTATTTCCTCGACCAATCTGTTTGACATCCATCCAACAACCAATATTGTTTGACGCACATCAAACACACGCCGCGGCCCCGTCGCCACGTCCCACCGCGTGTGGCTGCTGCGTAGTTGCGCATCAGCTCGTCCCCGTTCGTACCGGGAAGGACACCCGTGCGTCTCCGCCTGCTCCTGCTCGCCCTCGGCACCTTCGCCATGGGCACCGATTCCATGGTGATGGCCGGCATCCTCGGACTGATCGCCCATGACCTGGGCGTTTCCGTGCCCGCCGCCGGCCAGATGGTCACCGTTTTCGCACTCTCCTACGCCGTGCTCGCCCCCGTACTCGCCACCGCCGCCGCCCGGTGGCCGCGCCGCCGCGTCCTGCTGACCGCGCTCACCGTCTTCACGGCCGCCAACGCACTGAGCGCCCTGGCGCCCAACTACCCCCTCCTGCTGGCCACTCGGGTGCTGGCCGCGGCCGGTGCCGCCCTGTACACCCCGACCGCCAACGCCGTGGCCACCACGCTCGTACCCGCCGAACGGCGCGGCCGGGCGCTGGCGACCGTGCTCGGCGGCATGACGGTGGCCACCGCGCTCGGCGTCCCCCTCGGCACCTACATAGGGCGAACGGACTGGCGGCTGACCATGTGGCTGGTGGTCGCACTGGGCGCCGCGGCGTTCCTGGGCCTCGCCCTGCTGCTGCGCGACCTGCCGGCGCCGGCCACCGCGCCGGGCCTGCGCGCCCGGCTCGCACCGCTGCGCAACGGGAACGTGCTGGCCGCGGCGGCCACCACGCTGGTGTTCTTCCTGGCCTTCAACACGGTCTACATCTACCTCGGCACGGTGGTGCGCCCCGCCACCGGAGGCGATGCGGGCCGGCTCAGCCTGATCATGCTGGTGTCCGGCCTCGCCTCGATCGCCGGCAACTGGCTGGGCGGCCGGGCGGTCGACCGGCTGGGCGTCCGGACCGTCCTGCTCACCGGCGGCTCACTGGCCGCCCTCGCCTTCCTCGCGCTGCCCTGGGTCTCGGCGACGATGCCCGGCGCGCTGGCGTACGCGGCGCTCTCACCGCTCGCCGGATGGGCGGTCGCGGTGGCACTGCCGCACCGGCTCGCCTCTCTGGACCCGCCCAACGCGCCGCTACTGATCTCCCTCAACAGCAGTGCGCTCTATCTGGGCATGGCGGCCGCGGGCGGCGCCGGCAGTCTCGCCCTCACCGTGCTCGGCGACCGGTGGTTCCCGCTCGCCTCGACCGCACTGAGCCTGGTGTCGGTCGTCCTCGCGGCGGTCACGACCCGCCGGCGGACGGCCGGGGCGGGTGGGATGGCTCCTCCGGGAGAAACAGCTGGGGCAACCGGGGCGGCCGCGTCCACTTCATCCCCCGGCTCCGCCCCCGTATCAGGGGCCGAGGCTCCGGCGGCACACCTGTAAGAAGCACGCCCGCGAGAGGCGCGTCCGGGAAGGTACGCCCGCAGGGGGGCCGCCCGTAAGGCGCACGTCCGCTCCCCCGGGCCTCAGCCCCTCTGGCCCCCACCCCCGCTCACCCCAGCGGAACCGGCCGCTCCGCCTCCTGGTCCAGCGCCTCGCGCCAGCGCCGTACCGCCCCCGCGTCCACCGGTGCGGACCAGCCGTCGGGGCGGGCGGCGCCGCCGATGTGGAAGGCGTCGAGGCCGGCCGCGCGCAGCGCCGGGACGTGGTCGAGGCCGAGGCCGCCGCCCACCAGGATGCGCGGCGCGTAACCGGGCTCACCCACGGCCGTACGGGCCTGCTCGGCCACCAGGACCGCCCGCCCGGCCGCCACGCCCCGGGGATCGCCGGCGGTCAGATAGGTGTCGGGCCCGGCGCTCGTCATGCCGGCCAGCTCCTTGCGCAGCGCGTCCCGGTCGGCGGACCGGTCGATGGCCCGGTGGAAGGTCCAGGGGCAGCCGTCGATCACGTCGGCCAGCGCCGTCACCGCGGCGAGGTCCGGCCGCCCGTCCGGCGTCAGGAAGCCGAGGACGAACTCGTCGGCCCCCGCCTCCCGGAGGGCCGCCGCCCGGCCGCAGAGGGCCGGGAGATCGCCGGCCGCGAACCCGTCGGCCAGCCGCAGCATCACCCGCAGCGGCAGATCGACCGCCGCCCGGATCGCCGCGAAGGTGGCCGTCGCGGGCGTGAGCCCGTCGGCCGCCATGTCGGTGACGAGTTCCAGGCGGTCGGCACCGCCCTCCTGGGCGGCGACCGCGTCCTGCGGGCCGAGCGCGATCACCTCGAGGAGTGCGCGCTTGCTCATATGACCCCAATCCTTCGGCGACAAGTGGCGCGGAAGCTCTGCGTCCGCACACCACCCAACAGGTCTAGTCCAATATTCCCAGCCTACGGGGTCGCCAGGCGCAAGGCACAATGATTCGCATGACGTCCGTGTCCCGTACGGCAGGCAGCACCATCGACCCGGTACCGGAGCTGCGCACACGCTGGGCCATCACGGTCGCCGCGGCCCGCGGCGCGAGAAGGTCCGCCGCGCCCGGAGGCGCCCCGGCGCCCGACCCCACCCCTTACGCGGACAACCTGCTCTCCCGTTGGAGCGAGCCGCAGCGGCGGTACCACAACGTCGCGCACCTGGCCGCGGTCCTCGACCGGATCGACGAACTCGCCGAGCACGCCGATGACCTGCCCGTCGTCCAGTTGGCGGCGTGGTTCCACGACGCGGTCTACCGGCCGGACCGCTCCGAGAACGAGGAGCGCAGCGCGGCCCTGGCCGAGCGCGCACTGCCCGAACTGGGCGTCGGCGCGGCCCGTACGGCCGAGGTGGCCCGGCTGGTGCGGCTCACCGTCACCCACGACCCGGCGCCCGACGACCCGGACGGCGAGGTGCTGTGTGACGCCGATCTCGCGGTGCTCGCCGGTTCGCCCGACGCGTACGCCGCCTACGCCGCCTCGGTCCGCGACGAGTACGCCTTCGTGCCCGATGCGGACTTCGCTGCCGGCCGCTCCGCCGTACTGCGCCAACTCCTGGCCCTGCCACGCCTGTTCAGGACCCCGCAGGGCTACGACCGGTGGGAACACCTGGCCCGCCGCAACCTGGCGACGGAGCTGGACCTGCTGTCCGGCGGCGGCTGACCGGAAGGGCGGCGTCGGCGGGCTGCCGGACAATCGATCACCGGCGGCGGGAATGTAAGGCGTCCTATCGGTGTTAGTAGCTGACATGCCAGCTCCCGCACCGTCCGACCGTGCCCGACTGCCCATCGCCGTCTACGTCCTCGGCCTCTCCGTCTTCGCCCTCGGCACGTCCGAGTTCATGCTGTCCGGGATCCTCCAGCCCCTGGCCCGTGATCTGAGGGTCTCCATTCCGCAGGCCGGGCTCCTGGTGTCCGCCTTCGCGATCGGCATGGTGGTGGGCGCTCCGGTGCTCGCCGCGGCCACCCTCCGCCTGCCGCGCCGTACGACGCTGATCGCGCTGCTCGCGGTCTTCGGTCTGGGCCAGGTGGCGGGCGCGCTGGCTCCGACGTACGGCGTGCTGTTCGTCTCCCGGGTGGTCAGCGCGCTCGCCTGCGCGGGCTTCTGGGCGGTCGGTGCGGCGGTGGCGGTCTCGCTGGTGCCGGTGACCGCGCGGGCCCGGGCGATGGCCGTGATGGTCGGCGGGCTGAGCATCGCCAACATCGCGGGCGTCCCGGCCGGCGCTCTCCTCGGTCAGCACGCCGGATGGCGTGCGGCCTTCTGGGCCGTGGCCGGGCTGGCCGCGGTGGGGCTGCTGGGCGTCGTCGCGCTGGTGCCGCGGACGAGCGTGCCGACCGGCGCGGACCGCCCGCAGTTGCGCCGCGAGCTGACCATCTACAAGGACAAGCAGGTGTGGCTGGCGCTGACCGCGACCGCCATGAACGGCGCCGCGGTCTTCGCGCTGTTCTCCTACCTCTCGCCGCTGCTGACCGACACCGCCGGGCTCGCCGAGAGCTGGGTGCCGACGGTGCTGGCGCTGTTCGGCGTGGGCGCGCTGATCGGCACGTTCATCGGCGGCCGGGTCGCCGATGCCCATCTCTTCGGGACGCTCTTCGCCGGCATCTCCGCGTCCACGGTGGTCCTGGCCGTACTGGCGCTGACCGCCCACAGCCCGGTGGCCGCGATCGCGCTGTCGCTGATGCTCGGGGTGACCGCGTTCGCCACGGCCCCGGCCCTGAACGCCCGGATGTTCAACGTGGCGAACGCCGCGCCCACGCTGGCCGGCGCGACCACCACCGCCGCCTTCAACATCGGCAACACCGTCGGCCCCTGGCTCGGCGGTCTGGTCATCGGCGCGGGCTGGGGCTACCCGTCCGTGGCCTGGACGGGTGCGGCGCTGGCCGCGGTCGCGGTCCTCACCACCGCCGTCGCCTTCCGGCTGCACCGCACGACGAACCGGTCACGGCTGGTCGCGTCGTCGGGGGCGGCGGACACGCCGTCGGGGGCTACGGGCACGGCTCCCGCCACGACCCCCGCCACGACGGCCGTACCGGAGACGGCGAAGCAGCTCTAGGACGGCGAAGCAACTCCCGAGAACGCGAAACAGCACCAGGGAGACCGTTCCGCAGATCGCGAGGCAACTCCGGACATCTGCGACAACGGCCCGGCGGCCCGGCGCACCGACAGGCGCACCGGGCCGCTTCCGTACACCGCGCTTCCGTACAGCGCACTTCCGCACGGCTCGCGTCCGTACGGCTCGCGCCCATACGGCTCGCGTCCGTATGACTCCCGCGTCCCTACGGCATGCGCGCCGGCCGGTGCTTGGGGCGACGCAGGCCGGCGGCCGTCAACCGGCGGAGCAGTTCCTTGCTGCCGACCTCCACGGCCCCGGCGCGCACCGCATCGCCGTACCGCTCGGCCGGCAGGTCGTAGTGGTCACGCTCGAAGGCACCCCGGGGCACGCCGATGCGGGCGGCGAAGGCGTGCAGCTCGGCGAAGGACACATCGCTGACCAGGTGCGACCACATCCGGCCGTGCCCCGGCCATATCGGCGGGTCTATGTAGATCGCCAACGGCCACCTCAGCCTTCCGCCAGGGTGCGGAGCCGGCCGACGGGGGCGACCGCGACCGCCGTCTTGGGACAGACCCAGTGCGGGTCGGGCCCCAACTCCGGCTCCACATCGAGGGCATGGGGGTCGCCCGACTCCGTACACACCGGGCACAACGGCCAGCGGCCGTACCGCTCCAGGAGGGCGTCCTGGACGTCCTGCGCTATCAGTCCCGCGACGAACGCCGCGCCTTCAGGCCATTGCTCCACCCACCACCGGCGGTGGACGACCGCATCCTCCACGAGCGAGACGATGTCGGCGTCGGCCACCTCGTCCGCCATCAGGTCGGCGAGCACCAGCGCCCGCGCGGCGTGCAATGCCTGTTCCAGCTCCATGTCCCCCATTGTCTCCCGTGCGCCGGACGCCGCTCGGCGTTGTCCACAGGCCCGGCGGCGGAGGCCGGGCGTTGTCCACAGCCCTCACGGAGGGTATTGACGCGGTGCCGGTGATGAAATTACTTTTCAAGCGTGAGCAGCAGCCTGAAGGAAACTTTCAAGGACGTGGCCGTCGAGACCCGACCGGCCCCGGCCCCACCCGCCCCCGCGGCGCTGGCCGCCAAGGTCCGCACCCTCGCGCCGACGATGACCCGCTCCATGCAGCGGGTCGCCGAGACCGTCGCGAGCGACCCGGCCGGCTGCGCCGCACTGACCGTCACCGGCCTCGCGGAGCGCACCGGCACCAGCGAAGCCACCGTCGTACGCACGTCGAGGCTGCTCGGCTATCCGGGCTACCGCGACCTCCGACTGGCGCTCGCCGCGCTCGCCGCGCAGCAGGCGGCCGGCGGCGCGCCCGCGGTGACCGCCGACATAGCGGTCGACGACTCCCTGGTCGACGTCGTCGCCAAGCTGGCGCAGGAAGAGCAGCAGTGCCTGGCCGACACCGCGGCCGCGCTGGACGTCACCCAGCTCGAAGCGGCGGTCGCCGCGCTCGCCTCCGCCCGCCGCATCGATGTGTACGGCATCGGCGCGTCCAACCTCGTCGGCCAGGACCTCGCCCAGAAGCTGCTGCGCATCGGCCTGATCGCGCATGCGCACGCCGACCCCCACCTCGCGGTGACGAACGCCGTCCAGATGCGCACCGGTGACGTCGCCCTGGCGATCACCCACTCCGGCCGGACCACCGACGTCATAGAGCCCCTGCGGGTGGCCTTCGACCACGGCGCGACGACCATCGCCATCACCGGCCGCCCGGACGGCGAGATCGCCGCGTACGCCGACCACATCCTGACCACCTCCACCGCGCGCGAGAGCGAGCTGCGCCCGGCCGCGATGTCCTCCCGGACGAGTCAACTGCTGGTCGTGGACTGCCTGTTCATAGGCGTCGCGCAGCGGACGTACGAGACCGCCGCCCCCGCCCTCTCCGCCTCCTACGAGGCGCTGGCCCACCGCCACCAGCCCTGACCGCCGCCCGCCGCACGGGGGCGGCGTGCGCCCGACCCGGAAAGAGCCGCCGAGCCATGACCTCCACCGCCGACCACCCCCACTACGCAGAACTGCGCGCCGAGTTGGACGGCCTCACCACCGAGGCGTTCCGTCCCGACCTCGCCGAGATCGACCGCCGCTCCACCCTCGACATCGCCCGCACGATGAACGACGAGGACGCCACCGTCCCCGCCGCGGTCGCCCGCCGGCTCCCCGAGATCGCCGCCGCCATCGACGCCACCGCCGCCCGGATGGCCCGTGGCGGCCGACTGGTCTACGCCGGCGCCGGCACCGCCGGCCGGCTCGGGGTGCTGGACGCCAGCGAATGCCCGCCGACCTTCAACACCGACCCCTCCGAGGTCCTCGGCCTGATCGCCGGCGGCCCGTCCGCGCTGGTCACGGCCGTCGAAGGCGCCGAGGACAGCAAGGAGTTCGCCGCCGAGGACCTGACCGAGATCAAGCTGACCGAGCGGGACACCGTCGTCGGCATCTCGGCCTCCGGCCGCACGCCCTACGCGATCGGCGCGGTCGAGCACGCCCGGGCCCGCGGCGCGCTGACCATCGGCCTGTCCTGCAACGCCGGTTCGGCGCTGGCCGCGGCCGCCGAGCACGGCATCGAGATCGTCGTCGGCCCCGAGCTGCTGACCGGCTCGACCCGGCTCAAGGCGGGCACCGCGCAGAAGCTGGTGCTCAACATGCTCTCGACCATCACCATGATCCGGCTGGGCAAGACCTACGGGAACCTGATGGTCGACGTCCGCGCCTCCAACGACAAGCTGCGGGCCCGCTCGCGGCGGATCGTCGCGCTCGCCACCGGCGCCACCGACGCCGAGATCGAGACCGCGCTGGCCATAACGGACGGCGAGGTGAAGAACGCCATCCTCACCGTGCTCGCCGGCGTCGACGGCCCGACCGCCGCCCGCCTCCTCGCCGCCTCCGACGGCCATCTGCGCGCGGCCCTGGAAGCGGCCCGAGCCCGCTGACCACCGCCACCAGCGCCCGGTACCCCTGTCATCCGCCCCCCGGCGGCGTCTCTCGCCGCCGGGCAGCGGCAGCCCTCGTCACTCCGGCCACCCGTCCGTCTCCGGTCACCCCTCCGTCTCCCGTCACCCGTCCGTCCCTTCGCCCCGCCCGCGCCGACCCCCGCACCCGGTTCGTCCGCACAGCAAGGCACCGCACATGTCCGAAGACACCCACCGCGCCACCGCCGCCGCGCTCCTCCCGCTGGTCGGCGGCGCCCCCAACGTCACCTCCGTCGCCCACTGCATGACCCGGCTCCGCCTCGGTGTCCGGAACCGCTCCCTGGTCCGGGACGAGGAACTCAAGGCGCTGCCCGCCGTCATGGGAGTGGTCGAGGACGGGCCCACGTACCAGATCGTGCTGGGGCCCGGCGCGGTCGCCCGGGTCACCCCCGCCTTCGAAACCCTGCTGGCCCAGGCCCACGACGCCGCGGAACGGGAAACCGCCGGCGCGGAAACCGACGCCGCGGAATGGGAGACCGCCGCCGCGGAAGCGGAATCCGCACCGCCCACCGCCACACCACCCACCACCGCACAACACACCAGCACCACACCGCCCACCACCGCCGAGCACCTCGCCGCGCAGGGGGCCGCGCTCAAGGCGCGCCGGAAAGCCCGGAACGCCACCCCGGTCAAGCTGTTCCTGCGCCGGGTGGCGAACATCTTCGTCCCGCTGATCCCCGCACTGATCGGCTGCGGCATCGTCGCCGGGATCAACGGTCTGCTCACCAACCTCGGCTGGCTGCCGTCCGTCATCCCCGCGCTGACCGCCATCGCCTCCGGCTTCATGTCGCTGATCGCGGTGTTCGTGGGCCACCACACCGCCAAGGAGTTCGGCGGGACACCGGTGCTCGGCGGTGCGGTCGCCGCGGTCATCGTCTTCCCCGGCGTCGCCCACATCACCGCCTTCGGCCGGCACCTCTCCCCGGGCCAGGGCGGCGTCCTGGGCGCACTGGCCGCCGCGCTGCTCGCCGTACAGGTGGAGAAGCACTGCCGCAAAAGAATCCCCGAGGCGCTCGACGTCCTCCTCACCCCCACCCTGACGGTCCTGGTCACCGGCCTGGTCACACTCTTCGGCCTGATGTACGTCGCCGGCGAGGCCGCCACCGCCATCGGTGCCTTCGCCACCTGGCTGCTCGCGCACGGCGGCGCGGCGGCCGGCTTCCTGCTGGGCGGGCTCTTCCTCCCCCTCGTCATGCTGGGCCTCCATCAGGCCCTCATCCCGCTGCACGCCACCCTCATCCAGCAGCAGGGCTACACCGTCCTGCTGCCGATCCTCGCCATGGCCGGCGCAGGCCAGGTCGGCGCGGCTCTCGCCGTCTATGTCCGCCTGCCCCGCAACCGCTCGGTCCGTACGACCATCAAGTCGGCCCTGCCCGCGGGCTTCCTGGGCGTCGGCGAGCCGCTGATCTACGGCGTGTCGCTGCCCCTCGGGCGGCCCTTCATCACGGCCTGCCTCGGCGGCGCGTTCGGCGGCGGGTTCATCGGCCTGTTCCACCAGCTCGGCGACACCGTAGGCGCCACCGCCATCGGCCCCTCCGGCTGGGCGCTGTTCCCCCTGATCCAGGGCAACCACGGCATCGTCACCACGCTCGTGGTCTACGCGACGGGGCTGGCCGTCGGCTATCTGACCGGCTTCCTGGCGACGTACCTCTTCGGCTTCAGCAGACAGATGCGCACCGACCTCAACGCCCCACCGCAGACGCCGGAAACACCGGAAGCGCCAGAACCGGCGCAGGCAGCGGAAACGGCGACCGCGGCCCCCGCCGCGCCGTCACCCACCCCCCGGGCACCCGCCGGAACGTAAGGAGGAGACAGCCTCCTTACGCCCCGGAGCCCTCGTGTGTGCGGGTGGCCACCGCCTCGACATGGCCGCAGAACGCGCAGACCCAGACGGGTCCTTCGGTATCCCGCTGCTGCCACATCGTGCGGCGGCAGCGGGGACAGCCCGTCGTGCCGATCCCGTCCGCGCCCATCAGCGGCGGCTCGGGGGTCGCGTCGGCGTAGGCGATGATCTGCTTGCGCAGCCGGTCGTCCGTGGTGTTGGCCATTTGGAGCAGGCGCACCACACGGGAACGGACTTCTTCGACAAACTCGGTCATCGTCGGAGCAGCGTACGCGTCCGGCGGGCGGCCATCGATCGGTTCGGTCAAATACCAGGACCTCCGCACACCCGCCACCCTCGAAGGGGTGAGACCACCCCCTGCGATTGACGTCCGGCGCCATCTGCCACCCGCCGCCCGCCGCCCGGCCAGCCGGGTCGCTCAGCCCGCCGTCACGCTGCCGAACTGCGGCGCACCCGCCGTCGAGACGCCTGCCGACGACGGGGAAATGAAGCGGGAGCCGGTGGTGGTGAGGCGGCTGCCGTCGGACGGGAGGGTGATGACCGCGCCGTCGCCGCCGTTCTCGTAGGTGACGCCCACGATCAGATCGGCCCTCTTGTCACCGTTGAGGTCGGAGAGGAAGACCTCGCCGCCGAAGAGGTCGTCCTTCTCGTTGGCGCCGGGGACGCCCGGGGAGGTCTGGTGGAAGTACTGGACGCGGTGGCCGGTGTCGAGGCCCGAGGGAGCGCCGTACAGGACGGTGACCGCGCCGGTCCGCCCACACCGTCGACGGACTCCTTCGCGGCGGAGACGGCCAGGTACCGCCCCCCACCTCCGCATGACAACCGGCCCGCCCACCCCCGCCGCCGCGCAACGACCGCTCACCGGCCTTCCCCGAGTCGCGTAACGACCGCTCAGGAAGTAGGCGCAGGCGCCGGGATCTCCGCAGGAGGTGCGGCGGACGTCCGGGCCGTCGCGGCCGAGCGGAGCGATTCGGCGGCCAGTAGCGCGAACCACACACCCACCAGCACGAGATGGATGCGCTGCGGGACGCCGTGCCAGCCGGGCCGGCCGAACAGCGGGCCCACGGTGCACACGGCGGCCGGCAGGGCCAGCGCCAGCACCCGCGGCCCCCACCGGCGGATCAGCTGCCGGTGCGGGCGCTCGGTCACGGCGGCGCGGCTGAGCAGCGCCATCGACGCGAAGAGGAAGAAGTGGGCCAGGGCGCTGGTGGCCGTGTGCCAGGGATGCACTGCCTCGCACCCGGGCTCCAGGGAGGGCGCGCAGCGCATCGGCAGCGCCACATCGGCCAGCGACGACAGCCCGAGGCCGGCCAGCGCCGCCCACCCGGCACGGGACCAGCGGCCCGCCGCCGGGCCGTACGCCAGCAGCGCCCCCAGGACGACGAGGGCGGCGCAGACGCATTCGATGCCGCCGAAGAGACCGCGCAGCGGCTGGTCGGCGGCGTACAGCTCACTGACGTACGAGTGCCGCGGGTCGAGGCCGGTCGGCAGGACGAACTCCAGCAGCCAGCCGTTGTAGAGCACCGCGGCCACGGCGAGCAGCCGGGCCGCCCAGGCGTCCCGCCGGCCCGGATCGCCGGGCAGCCGGCCCGCGTGCCGCTGGGCCGCTCCGCCCGCCCGCCGCGGCCGCACCGCCCGGTCATCGCCTCGCGCCCGTCCCCCCTGCCGGTTCGCGTTCCGCTCCTGCCCGGACATGATCAGTCGCCGCCCGCATCGGACCTGATCAGACCTCTACGCACCCTGGCTCGCACGAACACTCCTTCGTTTGCGATCACAGGGGGCGCGGCCACCCCGAGACCCTTGGCCGTGACTGTCCATAGCCGATCCAGTGCACAGCGTAACCGCCCTGCCGTCTCGGCCCCGAGAGGCTCAGGGCACGGCGGCGGGCCGGGGTACAAACGCCGCCGGGGCGGCACCCCCTGGGAGGAGGGTGCCGCCCCGGCGTTCAGGACGGGTGATCCGGGAGGATCAGCGTTCTGGTCCAGCGGGCCGGAGGTCCGGCGCGATGGATCAGAAGTCCATGTCACCGCCCGGCATGCCGCCCGGAGCGGCCGCGGCGGCCTTCTCCGGCTTGTCGGCGATGACGGCCTCGGTGGTGAGGAAGAGCGCCGCGATGGAGGCGGCGTTCTGCAGCGCGGAGCGGGTGACCTTGGCCGGGTCGATGATGCCCTCGGCGACCATGTCGACGTACTCGCCGGTGGCGGCGTTCAGACCGTGGCCGACGGCCAGGTTGCGCACCTTCTCCACCACGACGCCGCCCTCGAGGCCGGCGTTGACCGAGATCTGCTTCAGCGGGGCCTCCAGGGCCAGCTTCACAGCCGCGGCACCGGTGGCCTCGTCACCGTCGAGCTCGATCTTCTCGAAGACCGAGGAGGCCTGCAGCAGGGCCACGCCACCGCCGGCGACGATGCCCTCCTCGACGGCCGCCTTCGCGTTGCGAACGGCGTCCTCGATGCGGTGCTTGCGCTCCTTGAGCTCGACCTCGGTGGCGGCACCGGCCTTGATGACGGCCACGCCGCCGGCCAGCTTCGCCAGACGCTCCTGGAGCTTCTCGCGGTCGTAGTCCGAGTCGCTGTTCTCGATCTCGGCGCGGATCTGGTTGACGCGACCCTGGACCTGCTCGCTGTCACCGGCACCGTCGACGATGGTGGTCTCGTCCTTGGTGATGACGACCTTGCGGGCGCGGCCGAGCAGGTCGAGACCGGCGTTCTCGAGCTTGAGGCCGACCTCCTCGGAGATGACGGTGCCACCGGTGAGGATGGCGATGTCGCCGAGCATGGCCTTGCGGCGGTCACCGAAGCCCGGGGCCTTGACGGCGACGGACTTGAAGGTGCCACGGATCTTGTTGACGACCAGGGTCGACAGGGCCTCGCCCTCGACGTCCTCGGCGATGATCAGCAGCGGCTTGCCGGACTGCATGACCTTCTCCAGGAGCGGCAGCAGGTCCTTCACGTTGCCGATCTTGGAGTTGACGATGAGGATGTACGGGTCGTCGAGCGACGCCTCCATACGCTCCATGTCGGTGGCGAAGTACGCCGAGATGTAGCCCTTGTCGAAGCGCATACCCTCGGTGAGCTCCAGCTCCAGACCGAAGGTCTGGGACTCCTCGACGGTGATGACGCCTTCCTTGCCGACCTTGTCCATGGCCTCGGCGATCAGCTCGCCGATCTGGGTGTCGGCGGCGGAGATGGAGGCGGTGGAGGCGATCTGCTCCTTGGTCTCCACGTCCTTCGCCTGCTCCAGCAGGGCGGCGGAGACGGCCTCGACGGCCTTCTCGATACCGCGCTTCAGGGCCATCGGGTTGGCGCCGGCGGCGACGTTGCGCAGGCCCTCGCGGACCAGGGCCTGGGCCAGGACGGTCGCGGTCGTCGTGCCGTCACCGGCGACGTCGTCCGTCTTCTTCGCGACCTCCTTGACCAGCTCGGCGCCGATCTTCTCGTACGGGTCCTCGAGCTCGATCTCCTTGGCGATGGACACACCATCGTTGGTGATCGTGGGGGCGCCCCACTTCTTCTCGAGGACGACGTTACGGCCCTTGGGGCCGAGGGTGACCTTGACGGCGTCGGCGAGCTGGTTCATCCCGCGCTCGAGACCGCGCCGTGCCTCCTCGTCGAACGCGATGATCTTGGCCATGTGAAGTGGTCCTCCCGGACTGGGGTGGATTGCTCCGGACCGCGCTGGCGCCCGCGACGGACGACCTGCAGACCTGCTGTGGTTCCTTGCCCCACCCGGCCTGCGGGCCTCACCGACCCGGTCCTTCATTGTCACTCTCACTCGGAGAGTGCTAACGCCAATGATTAGCACTCGGGGCAGTCGAGTGCAAGCCGCCCGATAGGGCGTCATCGGGGGTTGGCGGTCGGGCGACGGGTGGGCGCAAGCCGCCCGGAGGGCGTCATTGGGGGGTGGCGGTAGGGCGACGGGTGGGCGCAAGCCGTTCAGAGCGTGGCCACCCATCGAGGGGGCGGCCGGGAGGCCCGTCCGTCGTTCGAGGTGCAGCAGAAGGCCCGTACCCCTTCAGGGGTACGGGCCTTCACAACGCAGCAGTCGGTCGGCGCCTCAGCCGGCCACCCGGACCATGTCCGCCTGCGGCCCCTTCTGGCCCTGCGAGATCTCGAACTCGACCCGCTGGCCCTCCTCAAGGGTGCGGTAGCCGTCCATCTGGATCGCGCTGTAGTGGACGAATACATCCGCACCACCGTCGACCGCGATGAAGCCGTACCCCTTCTCCGCGTTGAACCACTTGACGGTGCCCTGAGCCATGCCTAACTCCCCTATTACTGGCCCTTGCGCAGGACCGCACTCCGCGGACCCGGGTCAGACCTCACCCCGCGAAAGGCCCGTGGGGTGTGCGCCGGAACGCGTCGACCGCCGCTGAATGTATCTGGACCGATGCCCAGCGCAACAGGTCAATCGGACGAGAATTCTGGCGCCGGAGAATCGGCTATATGCGGTGAAATCGCGATTCTCCCGGGCAAGCCGGGCCAGGCATAGACATGCCTAACCGACAAATGCCGCACACACTTTGAGCACAACTCAGCACGGTTTCTTATGCGCTCGGCATACCCCGGGACATATACAGCGAGGAGATCGCCACAATGCTATCCCCTTTCACGAAACGGAATTGCCCCGTCCGATTTCGATGGACGGGGCAATTCCGGTCAAGCAGGGGAAGAGATGGCGCAAATCCGCGCCCGTTCGATCAACGTCCGGATGACGCCGCGCGCCAGGAGGGACGCGCGGCGTAAGAACCGAACGGAAGGTCAGCAGCCTCCGGCGACCGCAGGGATGATCGAGACGCCCGCGCCCGCCGGCGTCGGCGTCTCAAGGCCCTGCTCGAAGCGGACGTCGTCATCGTTGACGTAGACGTTCACGAAGCGCCGCAGCTTGCCGGCGTCGTCGAGCACCCGGGCCGCGATGCCCTGGTGGTTCTTCTCCAGGTCGGCGATCACCTCGGAGAGGGTCGCGCCCTCGGCGGTGACCTCGGCCTCGCCGCCGGTGTACGTACGGAGGATGGTGGGGATGCGGACCTTGACGCTCATGGTTCTGCCTTCCGGACAGGGATTACGGAGTACGGGTGCGAAGGGCGGCGCGGGCTCAGCCGGCCAGGCCGGCCGCGCGGAACGCATCCAGGTTCGGACGGATCGTGGCCGTGGGCCCGGTGGTCGGCGCGACCGCGTCCAGTGTCTTCAGACCGTCACCCGTGTTGAGGACAACGGTGGTCAGCGCCGGGTCGAGCAGACCCTCCTCGATGAGCTTCTTGGTCACGCCGACGGTCACGCCGCCCGCGGTCTCCGCGAAGATGCCCTCCGTACGGGCCAGCAGCTTGATCGCGTCCACGACCTGCTCGTCGTTGACGTCCTCCACCGCACCGCCCGTCCGGCGCGCGATGTCCAGCACGTACGGGCCGTCCGCCGGGTTGCCGATCGCCAGCGACTTGGCGATGGTGTTCGGCTTCTGCGGGCGCACGACGTCGTGCCCGGCCTTGAAGGCCGTCGACACCGGCGAGCAGCCCTCCGCCTGGGCGCCGAAGATCTTGTACGGCTTGTCCTCGACCAGCCCGAGGGCGATCAGCTCCTTGAGACCCTTGTCGATCTTCGTCAGCTGGGAGCCGGACGCGATCGGGATGACGATCTGGTCCGGCAGCTGCCAGCCGAGCTGCTCGCAGATCTCGTACGCCAGCGTCTTGGAACCCTCGCCGTAGTACGGCCGCAGGTTGACGTTGACGAAACCCCAGCCCTCGCCGAGCGGGTCGCCGATGAGCTCCGAGCAGAAGCGGTTGACGTCGTCGTAGTTGCCCTCGATGCCGACCAGGTCACCGCCGTAGACCGCGGCCATGACGACCTTGCCGGCCTCCAGGTCGTGCGGGATGAAGACGCAGGACTTGAAGCCCGCGCGGCGCGCCGCGGCGCCGACCGCACCGGCGAGGTTGCCGGTCGAGGAGCAGGACAGGGTGGTGAAGCCGAAGGCGCGGGCGGCCTCGACGGCGATCGCGACGACCCGGTCCTTGAAGGAGTGGGTCGGGTTGCCGGAGTCGTCCTTGACGTACAGGCCGCCGGTGACGCCGAGCTCGGCGGCGAGCCGGTCGGCCTTGACGAGCTTGGTGAAGCCGGGGTTGAGGTTCGGCTTCTCGGCCACGTCGACGGGGACCGGGAGCAGCGGGGCGTAGCGCCAGATGTTGTCCGGGCCGGCCTCGATCTGCTTCCTCAGGGCCTCAGGGTCGCCGCTCGGCAGGTCGTACGCGACTTCGAGCGGCCCGAAACAGCTGGCACAGGCGAAGATCGGTCCGAGGTCGAAGCGCTCGCCGCACTCCCGGCAGGACAGCGCGACGGCGGGGCCCAGAGCGACGGGGGTGGCGTTTGTGGCGGTTTCGGTAACTTGCACAGCCATGGAGGCGAGGCCCTTTCTCCTCATCTTCCTCGCGGCGCATCTCGCCGCGAGACGGATTTGGCACCTTCCCTAGCCGGGAGCCTCGCGCGCTGCACGCGGAGACCGACTGGAGGGTTGCCGGGGCTTCAACGGGCCGTATCCCTCTGCCCCTCTGGATGAGCGGTATGGCGCTGGGCCGAAACCCAGGCGTTTGTCGCGTGGCGACCCCGACATGCGAGGGTCATCCGCGTTGTTCAAGACTGTAACCGAAGGCACTGACAGTTGAGATAGTCGTCCGAACCGCGAGATGGATCACACGATGGATCACATACCGACCGCTGCACCGGCGGCCACCGAGGAGTCGTAGACGTGCTGGAAGAGGTGGAGCGCTGGCTGCGCAGCCGCTCCTGGTCGGCTGCCGATCGCCCATTGGAGCAGCTGCTGGCGGCCAAGCGCCAGACGGGCCGGACGGTCAGCGTCGTGCTGCCCGCGCTGGACGAGGAGGCGACGGTCGGCACGATCGTGGCGACGATCCGTGCCGAGCTGATGACCGACGACGTCCCGCTGGTCGACGAGCTGGTGGTGCTGGATTCCGGTTCCACCGACCGGACGGCCGAGGTCGCGGCGGCGGCCGGCGCCAAGGTCGTCCACCGTGACACGGTGCTGCCGCGGATCCCCGCCGTCCCCGGCAAGGGCGAGGTGCTGTGGCGCTCGCTCCTCGCGACCACCGGCGACATCATCTGCTTCGTCGACGCCGATCTGCGCGAGTTCTCCGCGACCTTCGTCTCCGGGATCGTCGGCCCGCTGCTGACCGATCCGGACCTGCAGTTCGTCAAGGCGATGTACGACCGCCCGCTGGAGACCGGGGGCGAGGGCGCGGGGCCGGGCCAGGGCGGCCGGGTCACCGAACTCGTCGCCCGTCCGCTGCTCAACCTCCACTGGCCGCAGCTGGCCGGTTTCGTCCAGCCGCTGGGCGGCGAGTACGCGGCCCGCCGGGCCCTGCTGGAGCGGCTGCCCTTCCCGGTCGGCTACGGCGTCGAGCTGGGTCTGCTCGTCGACGCGCTGCACACCGTCGGCCTGGACGCCCTCGCCCAGGTGGACGTCGGCGTACGCAAGCACCGCCATCAGGACGGCCAGGCCCTCGGCCGGATGGCCGCCGCGATCTACCGCACCGCCCAACTCCGGCTGGCCCGCGGCCACTTGGTGCGGCCCCGGCTCACCCAGTTCGACCGCGGCGAGGCGGGCTTCGTGCCCCGCACCACGGACGTGGACACCGAGGAACGGCCGCCCATGGCCGACGTCCCGGAATACGCGGCCAGGCGGGCGGCCTGACCCGCGTCGCACGTTTGCACGGATCTGTCACTGGTTAATCTCGCGACATGGTCTCCGAGCGCAGTGTGGTGAACGCAGGTGCCGAGGTTCTCGTCGCGTCCAATCGCGGACCGGTCTCGTACGCCCTGGGCGAGGACGGGGCGCTGACCGCGAAGCGGGGCGGGGGCGGGCTGGTGTCGGGGCTGTCGGCGATCGGTCCCGAGACGGATGCGGTGTGGGTGTGTGCCGCGCTCGGCGAGGGCGACCGGGAGGCAGCGCGGCGGACCGGGGGCGCGCTGGACCCGGCCGACACCGGTGGACAGTGCGTCCGGATGCTGGACATCCCGGCCCATGTGCACGCCGACGCCTACAACGGCATCGCCAATTCGGTGCTGTGGTTCGTCCACCACATGCTCTACCAGACGCCGCTGGAGCCGGTCTTCGACGCGGAGTTCCGGCGGCAGTGGGGGGCGTACGAGGCGTACAACCACGCCTTCGCACAGGCGCTCGCCGACGAGGCGGGCCGGGACGCGGCGGTGCTGGTGCAGGACTACCACCTGGCGCTGGTGCCGGGGATGCTGCGGGCGCTGCGGCCGGACCTGAAGATCGCGCACTTCTCGCACACCCCCTGGGCGCCGCCGGAGTACTTCCGGATGCTGCCGGACGGGATCGCCGAGCAGCTGCTGCGCGGGATGACGGGCGCCGACCAGCTGGGGTTCCTGACGCACCGTTGGGCGGACGCGTTCAGCGCGTGCTGCGCCGAGGTGCTGGGCGGCACCGGCGGCACCCGGCTCGGGGTGTACGGGCTGGGGGCGGACGCCGGGTTCCTGCGGGAGCGGTCGCGGCGGTCGGACGTGGAGGAGCGGCTGGCGGCACTGCGCGAGCAGATCGGCACCGGCCCGGACGGGGCGGCGCGCCGGAGCATCGTGCGGGTGGACCGTACGGAGCTGTCGAAGAACATCGTGCGCGGGCTGCTGGCGTACCGGGAGCTGCTGGTGGACCGGCCGGAGTGGCGGGAGCGGGTGGTGCACGTGGCCTTCGCGTACCCCTCGCGGCAGGACCTGGCGGTGTACCGGGAGTACACCGCGGAGGTGGGGCGGCTGGCCGAGGAGATCAACGCCGAGTTCGGCACGGCGGACTGGCGGCCGGTGGTGCTGCACGTGAAGGACGACTTCGCGCGGTCGCTGGCGGCGTACCGGCTCGCGGACGTGGCGCTGGTCAATCCGATCCGGGACGGGATGAACCTCGTCGCGAAGGAGATCCCGGTGGTGTCCGAGGAGGGCTGCGCGCTGGTGCTGTCGCGGGAGGCCGGCGCCCACGAGGAGTTGGGGTCCGCGGCGCTGACGGTCAATCCGTACGACGTGGGCGGCACGGCGCGGGCGCTGCACGAGGCGCTGTCGATGAAGGCCGGGGAGCGGGCGGAGCGCACCGAGCGGCTGGCCGCGGCGGCCACCGCGCTGCCGCCGGCCCGCTGGTTCCTGGACCAGTTGGCGGCGTTGCGGGAGGGGTGATCGGGGCGGCGCGGGGCGCAGCGGGGAGGCGGGGCCGGGCGCAGCGGGAAGGTGGCGCGGGGCGCAGCGGGGAGGCGGGGCCGGGAAGCCGGGGCGCGGGCTGTTCCGGGCCGCGGTGGGGTAGTTCTTTCTCCATGCCGAACTCCGCGCGTGCCCTGCCGTCTTCCGTCCGTACGTCCACGATGGCGGCCGTCGCCGTGCTGGCCCTCGCGGCCGGCGGGTGTTCGTCCGCCCGGACCCATCCCGACGCCAAGGGGGGTTCGGCCGGTTCGGGGGCGTCGTCCCCCGCCTCGCCCTCGGGGGCGATAGCCGTGGGGCCGGGCCCCCAGGGTGCGTACACCGTGCAGCGGCAGCCCGCCCCCGGCACCTGCCATGCCCGCCACACCGCCGGCAAGCAGCCGCTGCCGGACCCGAAGTGCACGCCGGGCGCGACGAACCCCAAGGTGACCGCGGCGACCCTCAGATCGACGATCTGCCGGAGCGGCTACACCAAGGACATCCGGCCCCCGGTGAACATCACCGGCCGGGAGAAGCAGGCCAACGCCGCCTCGTACGGCTACACCGGCCCGTTGCACGACGCCGAGTACGACCACCTCATCAGCCTCCAGCTGGGCGGCGACCCCAACGATCCGCGCAACCTCTGGGTCGAGCCGCCGTCGCCCGGGCACCGGCCGGGCGCCGGCCCCAACAACCCCAAGGACGTGGTGGAGAACCGCCTCAAGGCCGCGATCTGCGCGGGCAAGGCCGACCTGACGGAGGCCCAGCAGGCCATCGCACGGGACTGGACGACGGCGGAGGCGGTGCTGGGGATCGAGCGGGCGGGGAGGTAGCGCGTCCGGCTCAGCGGGTGTCGAGGTGGGCCGCCAGCGCGCCCAGCAGGTCCACGACGCCGGTCGGGCCGGCGACGACCAGGTCGGCGCGGTCGGCGAGTTCGGTGACCTCGTTGCTGCCGCTGCAGACCAGGAGGCCGGTCAGGCCCTCGGAGCGGAGTTTTTCGACGGCGGCGAAGGCGGCCAGGTCGCCGAGGTCGTCGCCGGCGTAGAGGACCGTCGAGGCGCCGGTTTCGCGGATCCAGTCGGCGAGCGCGACGCCCTTGTCCATCCCGGGCGGACGGAGTTCGAGGACCAGGCGGCCCGGTTCGACGATCAGGCCGTGGCGTTCGGCCAGCGCGGTGAGCGGTGCGCGCAGCCGCTCGAAGGCGCCCTGGGGGTCGTCGGCGCGGCGGGTGTGGATGGCGATGGCCCGGCCGCCCTTGCGCTCGATGGCGGTCTCGACCCAAGTGCCGTGCCAGACGCCGGAGGTGTCCAGGACGCCGGGGAGTTCGGCCTGTATGGCGGCGATGCCGGGGTGCGGCGGCGGGGCGTGCACGGTGCCGGTGGACGCCTCCCAGCGCTCGGCGCCGTAGTGGCCGAGGACGGTGAGGTGGTCCAGTCCGGGGACGGCGGCGAAGCCGCCGAGGCGGACCGCGACGGTGGCCGGGCGGCCGGTGATCACCGCGGCGGCGCGCAGGCGCGGCACGAGGCGCCCGAGGGCGGCGACCGCGCCGTCGTGGGCGCGGGCCTTTTCCGGGTCGGGGACGATGTCGGCGAGGGTGCCGTCGAAGTCGAGGGCGACGACGGCGCGTTCCGGGTGGGCCAGCAGCGCGGCGAGGCCGTCGCGGCCGGCGGGGGTGACGGGAGTCGGCACGTTCGGGGGGCTGCCCATGCCGCCGACCCTACCGGCGGTGGGCGGGCGCACGGCCGGTGCACGGGCGCATCGGGCCGACGGGTCGCGGTGCGCGGCAGGCCCCTCCGATCAGCGGCGGGCGCGGCGCGCCTCGCGTATCCGGCGCAGGCGGTTGATGGTGACGGGGTCGTGGGCGAGCGCGCGGGGGTCGTCCAGCAGGGCGTTGAGGAGCTGGTAGTAGCGGGTCGGGGAGAGGCCGAGGCGTTCGCGGATGGCCCGTTCCTTGGGGCCGGGGCCCGGCCAGGAGCGGCGCTCGACGGCGAGCACCGCCTCGTCCCTGGCGGACAGCCCGGAGCCGCCCGCGCCGCCGGTGGCCTGCGGGTCGTCCGTACTGCCGGTGCCGCTCGTCATCACGTTCCCACGATAAGCGCACGGTCGGACGGGGCGGGGGCCGGGCGGGTGGCCCGGTCCCCCGCGCGCGGCCTCACTCGCCGCTGTTGTCCTCGGTGTCCGCGGTGTTCTGGATGTCGGTGAGCACACCGGCCGGGTTGCCGTTCGGGCCGACCGCGGCGCCCATCCTGGCCTTGATGGTCTTGGAGACCAGCGGCCAGGAGGTCTTGTCCGCCGGGTAGAACTCGGCGCCGGCCAGCTGCTTGAGGAAGCTGTGCAGCTTGGCGTAGTGGTCGTCGGCCATCATCGCCTCGGAGGCGGAGGTGGTGACGGGCAGCAGGCCGTACTCGCCGGAGAACTTCTCGACGTTCTTGTCGCTGTAGACGAAGTCGAGGAACTTGCCGGCCTCGGCGCGGTGGCCGTTCTGCTTGAACGCCATCATCCAGTCGGCGACGCCCATGGTGGTCTTGGCCGGGCCCTTGACGCCGGGCAGGTCGACGGTGCCGTAGTCGATGCCCTTGGCCTCGGCCTGCTTCATGAGGGTGGGGTGGCCGTTGAGCATGCCGACGTCACCGGCGGCGAAGCCGGCGAAGGCGTCCTCGCGGTTGAGCTTGGCGGGGTCGCTGCCGGTCAGGTCCTTGGCGACGAGGTCGTTCTTCAGCCAGTTGAAGGTCTTGATGTTCTCGGGCGAGTTGATCTGGTACTTGCCGATGCTGTCGGTGTAGCTGCCGCCGCCGCTGAGCATCCACATCAGCGTCTCGGCCTGGGTCTCCTCGGGGCCGAGCGGCAGTGCGTAGGGCATCTTGACGCCGTGTGCCTTCAGCAGGGCGGCGTCGTGGGCGATGTCGTCCCAGGTCTTCGGCGGGCTGGTGATGCCGGCCTGGGTGAACAGCTTCTTGTTGTAGAAGAGCCGCCGGGTGCTGGCGCCGAAGGGCAGGCCGTACTGGACGCGGTGGTATTCGCCGGTCTCCGCGAGGGCGGGGGTGAAGTCGGCCTGCACCGGTATGGAGAGCAGCTGGTCGGCGCTGTAGAGCTTGCCCTTGGCCGCGTAGTCGGCGTACGCGCCTATCTGCGCGAGGTCGGGGGCCTTGCCCGCCTTGACCAGGTCCTCGACGTGCTTGTCGACGTTGGTCCAGCTGTCGACCTCGACGTCGATCTTGATGCCGGGGTGCTTCTTCTCGAAGGCGCGGGCGAGCTGGTCCCAGTAGTGCTGGGAGCTGTTGGCCTCGCTGTCACCGTAGTCCGCGGCGATCAGCTTGAGGGTGACGTCGTCGTCCCCCGATCCGCCGCCGCAGCCGGTGAGTGTCAGTGTCATGGTGGTGGCCGTTGCTGCCGCCGCCAGGCTCAAGTACCGCCGCTGCACCCGCTGTTACCGCCCTTTTCCTGTCCCGAAATTCCGTGCTTGCCGGGTTCCTCGACACCGTCTCGGGGATCGCCCTCGCCCGGCGTGAACAGCGAGTTTCCACCCGCGTCCGATACAAGGTCTACACCACAGGTGGTTGCGCTTCGGTATCGGGCTCCCACACTTCCTTCACCCGGACCGCTCCGGTGAGTGGACTAGACCTTTCGGGGCGCATCGCGCGAAACTGTTCCCGTGAGACATGTCATCGCCCTGGATGTGGGCGGCACCGGGATGAAGGCCGCCCTCGTAGGGGCGGATCCCGAACCGTCCGGGAAGACACCGCCCGCCCTGCTCTACGAGGCACGGCGGCCCACCGGCCGCGAACGCGGCCCCGACGCGGTGGTCGAGACGATCCTCGGCTTCGCCGCCGAGCTCCGCGACCTCGGCACCGCCCGCTTCGGCACCCCCGCCGAGGCCGCCGGCGTCGCGGTCCCCGGCATCGTCGACGAGGCCTCGGGCACCGCCGTCTACGCCGCGAACCTCGGCTGGCGGGACGTCCCTTTGCGGGCGCTGCTCTCCGAGCGGCTCGGCGGGATCCCGGTCGCGCTCGGCCACGACGTGCGCACCGGCGGCCTGGCCGAGGGCCGGATCGGCGCCGGCCGGGACGCCGGCCGCTTCCTGTTCGTCCCGCTGGGCACCGGTATCGCCGGTGCCATCGGCATCGGCGGCCGCATCGAGGCCGGGGCGCACGGCAGCGCCGGCGAGATCGGCCACATCGTCGTACGGCCCGGGGGGCGGGCCTGCGGCTGCGGGCAGCGGGGCTGCCTGGAGACGCTGGCCTCGGCCGCCGCGGTCGGCCGGGACTGGGCGGCGGCCTGCGGCGACCCCGGGGCCGGCGCGGCGGACGCGGCCAAGGCCGTGGCGTCCGGCGACGAACGGGCCCGGGCGGTGTGGCGGGACGCGGTGGACGCGCTGGCCGACGGCCTGGTCACCGGGCTGACCCTGCTCGACCCGGAGATGCTGATCATCGGCGGCGGACTGGCCGAGGCGGGCGACACGCTGTTCACGCCTCTGCGGGAAGCGGTCCGGCGGCGCGTTACGTTCCAGCGGCTCCCCTCGATCGTTCCGGCGGCCCTCGGGGACGCCGCCGGGTGCCTGGGCGCGGGACTCCTCGCCCGGGATCTTCTCTCCACGGAGGTAACCGCCTGATGGCACAGCAACTGTCCGTGCAGCCCGCCGCGGGTCCCCGGCGCACCGTCCTGACCGGCGCCCGGATCGCCCGCCCGTCCGGCGTCGTCGAGCGCGGCCGGATCACCGTCGAGGGCGGCCGGATCACCGCGGTCCACAGCCGCGACGCCGACCTGACCGAGGACCGCGGCGCCGACGCCGTGGACCTGACCGGCCACCTGGTCGTGCCCGGCTTCGTCGACATGCACGTGCACGGCGGGGGCGGCGGCTCGTTCTCGTCCGCCGACCCCGGCGAGTGCATGACGGTCGTCGAGACCCACCGCCGGCACGGCACCACCTCGATGGTCGCCTCCACGGTCACCGGCGAGCTGTCCGAACTCGCCCGGCAGGCCGCGGTGCTGGCCGAACTGGTCCAACAGGGCGAGCTGGCCGGGATCCACTTCGAGGGCCCGTTCATCTCCCCGCAGCGCTGCGGCGCCCACCAGCCGGGACTGCTGCGCGACCCGGACCCGTCCGACGTCCGCAAGCTCCTCGACGCGGCCCACGGCACCGCCGCGATGATGACCGTCGCCCCCGAACTGCCCGGCGGGCTGGCCTCCGTGCGGCTGCTCTCCGACGCCGGGGTGATCGCCGCCGTCGGCCACACCGACTCGTCCTACGAGGCGGCCCGGCAGGCCATCGACGCGGGCGCCACCGTCGCCACCCACCTCTTCAACGCGATGCCGCCGCTCGGCCACCGGGCGCCGGGGCCGGTCGCCGCGCTCCTGGAGGACGAGCGGATCACCGTCGAGCTGATCAACGACGGCACCCATCTGCACCCCGCGATGCTCCAGCTGGCCGTGCGTGAGGCGGGCGGCGGCCGGGTCGCGTTCATCACGGACGCCATGGGCGCGGCCGGCATGGACGACGGGAGGTATCCGCTCGGGCCCATGCAGGTCGAGGTCAGGGACGGGGTGGCCCGGATCGCCGACGGCCCCACGGCCGGCTCCATCGCGGGCTCCACGCTCACCCTGGACCGGGCGTTCCAACGCGCCGTCCTCGTCGACGGCCTGACGGTGGACCAGGCCGTCCAGGCACTGTCGGCCACCCCGGCCCGGCTGCTGGGGATCGACGACCGCACCGGCTCCCTGGCGGCCGGCAAGGACGCCGACCTGGTGGTGCTGGACGCGGCGTTCGCCCTGGTCGGGGTGATGCGCCGGGGCGAGTGGGTGGTGCGGCCGCAGAGCGCGTGAGGTGAGCTGCGGGTCTGGGCCAACCGCCACCGACGATGGCATGATCGCTCGCGCACTTGTCCGCATGCCACCGCCGTGCGCGGTTGCCCGACCCAGGCCGCCGCCCGGCCATGACTACCCGGAGGGGCGACCATGATCCTCACGGTCACGCTGAACGCCGCCCTGGACATCACCTACCGCGTGCCCCGGCTCCGCCCGCACCGCACGAACCGGATCACCGAGGTGTCCGAGCGCCCCGGCGGCAAGGGCGTGAACGTCGCCCGGGTGCTGGCCGCGCTCGGCCACCGCACGGTCGCCACCGGCTTCGCGGGCGGCGGCACCGGGGACGCGCTGCGCGCCCTGCTCGCCGAGACGGCGGTCACCGACGCCCTGGTCCCGGTCGGCGGCGCCACCCGCCGCACGGTCGCCCTCGTCGACGCGACCACCGGGGACACCACCCAGCTCAACGAGCCGGGCCCGACCGTCTCCCCCGCCGAATGGGACACCTTCCTCGGCACCTACCGCGAACTGCTGGGCGAGGCCCGGGCGGTGGCGCTGTGCGGCAGCCTGCCACCGGGCGTCCCGGTCGATGTCTACGCCCGCCTCACCCGCACCGCGCGCACCGCCGGCGTCCCCGTCCTCCTCGACACCAGCGGCGAACCGCTGCGCCGGGGTCTGGCCGCCCGCCCCGACCTCGCCAAGCCCAACGCCGACGAGCTGGCCGCCCTGACCGGCAGCACCGAGCCGCTGCGCGCCGCCCGCGACACCCGCCGCCGCGGCGCGCACGCGGTGGCCGCCTCACTGGGCCCGGACGGGATGCTGGCGGTCACCGCCGACGGCGCCTGGCAGGCCGCCCCGCCCCGGCGGTTCGCCGGCAATCCGACCGGCGCCGGCGACTCCGCGGTCGCCGGCCTGCTGTCCGGACTGGTGGAGGACCTCCCCTGGCCCGCACGCCTGGCCCGCGCGGTGGCCCTGTCCGCCGCGACGGTCCGGGCCCCCGCGGCCGGCGAGTTCGACCGGACGACGTACGAGGAGCTGCTGGAGCGCGTGGTGGTGACGGATCATCCGACGGCGGCCTGAACCGGCCCCGGCGGGTCTCAGGGCCGGGCCAGCCAGACCTGGTCGAGGTTCACGTCGCACTGGTTGCCGCTCTCGCAGGACAGCTTGACGGTGTTGGTGCCCTTGTTCAGCTGGACGTACGACCAGGTCTTGGTCCAGCCCTTGTCCCAGGCGCCCTCGGGGCCGTGGGCGAAGTTCCCCATGTTGACCGGGCGGGGGATCGTCGTGCCGTTCACGTTCAGCGTGAGGTTGGCGTCCTTGCCGGGCACGCCGTAACCGACCCAGAGCTTGTACTTGCCGGCGGTGTCCACGTCGACCGTCCATGTGGCGGAGGCGCCGGGGGTGTTCATGCCGCCGATGTACGTCCCGCCGGCCGAGCGGGCCCCGGGCACGTCCTTCGCCGTCGTCGCGCCGCCGTCCAGCCGCAGGCTGCCCGCGTCCTCCTTGGGGAGTTCGCCGGGCTTGGGCTTGGTGTGGGGCTGTTCGCTCGGCTTGACGGTGTCACCGGCCGTCGGGCCGGACTTGCCGGCGTTGGCGTTCTTGGTGTCGTCGCCGTTGTTGGTGAGCATCGCGACGCCGATGCCTATGCAGACCACCGCGACCACCGCGACGGCACCGATCAGCAGGCCGTTGCGGCGGCGCGGCTCCGGCTCGCCGCCGTGGCCGGGCGCCGGCACGCCCCGGGTGCGGTCGCCGCCGGGCAGCGTCTCCGGCGCGGCGTAGGTCGCGTTCTGCTGGCCGTAGGTGACCGGCTGCTGGGCCTGCTGGCCGTACTGGCGCTGGCCGACCGCCCGCACCTGGTTGTACGACGTGCGCGGCACCCCCGGCTGCCGGGCCGCCCCGCCGGCGCCCGGCGAGCCCGGTGCCCCGCCCTCGCCGCCTTCCGCGCGGTAGAGGTAGGCGAAGGGGTCGTCGTTCTCCGGCGTGTCCGCGCCGTTGTTGCCGGCCGTCATTCCGTGTCACTCCCAAGCGATGTGTGCGCGTGATGAACGCGTCGGTCGGTACGCGTGCGCAGACGTCTTCTGCGCGAATCTCTGGTCCGGGCCCCCGGCGGCGCCGCGCCGCATCGGCGCAGCCTACCCCCTCGCGTCCGGACCACACCGGGCCCGGCGGGCCACAAGATCGCTACGGATCGGTGAACTGCTGGTGCGGGGGCCGGCGGGCCGCGGATGTGAGATGCGCCGCGCGGCGGCCGCGTTTCCCCGCCGAGCCCCGGCCGGTCCGCCGCACAGCCCTGCCCGGTCCACCGCGGAGCGCCCGTGGTCCGCCGTCCGTGGTCAGCCGCCCGGGGTCAGCCCGCCGCCCGCCGGTTCGCCTTCGACCGGGAGCGCTTCTCGACGTACATCCGCTGGTCCGCCGACTCCAGGACCTCCTCGGCGGTCATCCCGCAGCTCGCCCAGCCGATGCCGAAGCTGGCACCCACCCGGACCGCCCGGCCCTCCACCCGGATCGGCGGGATGATCGCGTTGCGCAGCCGCACCGCGAGGTCCTGGGCGTCGGCCGTGCCCAGACCGTCGGCGAGCACCACGAACTCGTCGCCGCCGAGCCGGGCGACCGTATCGCCGTCCCGTACGCCGCTGGTCAGCCGGCGGGCGACCTCGATCAGCACCGCGTCGCCGGTGTTGTGCCCGAAGCGGTCGTTGATCGACTTGAAGCCGTCGAGGTCGCAGAAGAGGACCGCGAGCCCCTTGGAGCCGTCGTCGGCCGGCCCGTCCGCGGGGGCGACGAGGTGGACGTGGTGGTCGAACGGGACCGGGGCCTTGCCCTCGAAGCCGTCGACGCCGTCGAAGGGCTCGTTGCCGTCCGGCCGGAAGCCGTGCGGGTCCCGCGGGTCCGCGCCGCCCGAGGAGGCGTAGGCGTCGGCCAGCGAGCCGGCCGGCCGGGAACACAGCCGGGCGCCGAGCCGGGCCCGCAGTTCGGCGCTGTTCGGCAGGCCGGTCAGCGAGTCGTGGCTGGCCCGGTGTGCGAGCTGGAGCTCGTGCCGCTTGCGCTCCTCGATGTCCTCGACGTGGGTGAGCAGGTAGCGGGGGCCGTCGGCGGTGTCGGCGACGACGGAGTTGCGCAGCGAGACCCACACGTACGTGCCGTCGCGGCGGGCCAGCCGCAGCTCGGCACGGCCGCCCTCGGCGGAGGTGCGCAGCAGGGTGCCGATGTCCTCGGGGTGGACGAGGTCGGAGAAGGAGTAGCGGCGCAGCCCGGAGGCCGTACGGCCGAGCAGCCGGCACAGCGCGTCATTGGTCCGTAGCAGCCGCCCGTGCTGGTCCCCGCCCATTTCGGCCACGGCCATCCCGCTCGGCGCGTACTCGAAGGCCTGTCGGAAGCTTTCCTCGCTGGCGCGCAGGGCCTGCTGCTCGCGCTCCAGCCGGACCAGGGCGCGCTGCATGTTCGCCCGCAGCCGGGCGTTGCTGATCGCGATCGCGGACTGGAAGGCGTACATCTGCAGCGCTTCCTGGCCCCAGGGGCCGGGGCGGCGGCCGTTGCGCGGGCGGTCGACGGAGATCACGCCGAGCAGTTCGCCGCCGCCGTTGCCCGCGGTGTACATGGGCGCGAAGAGGCGGTCCATCGGGTGCCACTCGTCGGGGAAGCGCGGCGCCGGCCCGGCCGTGTGCCACTGCGGCACGTCGTCGTCGTCCAGCACCCAGCCCTCGGTGTACGGGATGAAGCACAGGTCGCCCCACCGCTCCCCCATGGACAGCCGGCGGTCCCAGGAGGAGCGCGAGCCGACCCGGCCGGCCATCAGGGCCTCGGCACCCGCGCTGCCGGCGACCGCGGCCACCACGAGGTCGCCGTCGGGCCGCACGAGGTTGACCGCGGACAGTTCGTAGCCGAGGCCGTTGACGGCGCCGTCGGCGACGGTCTGCAAGGTGTCCGCAAGGCTGCGTGCGGTGTTCAGTTCGGCGACCACTTGGTGCAGCTGCCGCAGGGTCGCAAGACGGACGTATGGCTCCGACTCGGTCTCCATCGCTCGCTCCCCTGAGACCTCGACAGCAGACTCCACGATTCTTGTCGTCCGATTCCACGCTCACTGAATCACAGTGAGCTCTTCACTCGGTACACAGGGTCAACAATTAGAAGCGTCTGTGACTCAAGTCACAGACGGTGAGCGAGCGTTGACCGTGCCCCACCATCCCGTCCCGGCGAACCCGCCTTCACTCTTTCTACACTTTCTGAACGCAAATTCCGAGCGTTCTGTCACCTGTATACGACCTCCGTCGCTGGACCTAGGACGCGGGTGGTCCCGGGGTCCGATGCGCGCCCGGACGGCGGGAAGTTAGCGTTCATGGCGTGTTCACGGAAACCCCTGTCGATGCGGCGGCCGCCCGGCCCGCCGCCACCACCGCCCCCACCGTCGCGCCGGCCGCCACGCCGGGTGGCGCGCCGATCCCGCATGCTGTGGGGGTGAGTGACGACGAGTTCCGCGCCGCCCTGTCCCGGCTCGCCGCCGGCGTCGTACTGATCACCGCCCACGACCCGGACGCCGGGCCGCGCGGCGAGGACGCCGGCATGACCGCCACCGCCTTCCTTTCCGTGTCGCTCGACCCGCCGCTGGTGATGGTGAGCGTTCGCAACGGCTCCCGGATGGACGACCTGCTGGCGGAGCAGCCGCTGTGGGCCGTTTCCGTCCTCTCGGGGCACCAACGGCAGATCGCCGGACGATTCGCCATGAAGGGCCGCATCAGCGACCGGCTTCTCTTCGAGGACATCGCGCACGTACGGGGCGAAGCATCCGGCGCCCCGCTCATCGGCGGTGCGCTGGCGACCCTGGAGTGCCGCACCGAGCAGCGCGTCACGGCCGGCGACCACACCCTCGTCATCGGGCGGGTCCTGGCCACCGGCATCCCCAACGAGGACGACGGACCGCTGACGTACTTCCGGGGGCGGTACCGGCAGTTGGGGTGAGGGGCCGGGAGGGAGCAGGGCGGCGAGCTACGGGACCAGGGCGGGGCCGGGATAGCGGGTCGGTGGGCTGCGGGGCCCGGAAAGCGGGTCGGTGGGCCGCGGCGGGCGGCTGGCTCCGCCGCTCAGGTCCAGTCGCGGCCCGAGCGGCCGCGCTTGGTGTCACTGCGCTGCTTCTTCTCGCGCAGCCGGCGTTCGTTGATGCCCCGTGGGATCCGCGACTTCCGGCGCGGCTTGGGCGGCGGCGCGCTGGCCTCGGCGAGCAGCGCGGCCATCCGGACGGCCGCGGTCTCGCGGTTGCGCCACTGGGAGCGGTGGTCGGAGGCGCGTACCGACAGCACGCCGTCGACCAGCCGGCCGGCCAGCCGCTCCAGCGCACGCTCCTTCCACACCGGCGGCAGCGCCTGCGTGCTGCCGAGGTCGAAGCGCAGCTCGACCTGGCTGTCGCTGGTGTTGACGTGCTGGCCGCCCGGACCCGAGGACCGCGAGAAACGCCAGACGAGCTCGGCCTCGGGAAGGACGACCGAACCGCGGATGACATGGGGCCCGGACATGCCCCTATGATCCCGCGGATCCGACCGCACCGTCACCCGCTTTTCACGCCCCTTGACCTGGCCGCACATCAGATTCCGCCCATGAGCGGGCAAGTAGCACGGTGCGCCACACGGACACCGGCAGGCCGCGCGGGCACCGGCACGCCCGCTGGAGACCGGCATGCCCCTTGGAGACCGGCGCCCCCTGAAGACCGGCATCAGGATTGGGCAAAGAAAGTAAAGAGACGTGGAACCTCACGGTCCCCCGACGACGTTCTGGTGGGTGACGGTAGCTTCGTGCCAGCACGGAGCCCGACGACTCGACGCGTTGACTAGGAAAGGGACATCCCCATGGCTGTAAGCCTGTCCAAGGGCGGCAACGTCTCGCTCACCAAGGAGGCACCGGGCCTGACCGCCGTCACGGTGGGCCTCGGCTGGGACGTCCGCACCACCACCGGCACGGACTTCGACCTCGACGCGAGCGCGATCGCGGTGAACACGACCGGCAAGGTCTACTCCGACCAGCACTTCGTCTTCTTCAACAACAAGAGCACGCCGGACCAGTCGATCGTGCACACCGGTGACAACGTCACCGGCCAGGGCGAGGGCGACGACGAGCAGATCAACGTCAACCTGGCGGCGCTGCCGGCCGACATCGACAAGATCGTCTTCCCGGTGTCCATCTACGACGCCGACAACCGCAGTCAGAACTTCGGCCAGGTGCGCAACGCCTTCATCCGTATCGTCAACCAGGCCGGTGGCGCGGAGATCGCGCGCTACGACCTGAGCGAGGACGCGGCCACCGAGACCGCCATGGTCTTCGGCGAGCTGTACCGCAACGGCGCGGAGTGGAAGTTCCGCGCCGTGGGCCAGGGTTACGCGTCGGGCCTGGTCGGCATCGCGAAGGACTTCGGCGTCAACGTCTGAGCCATCGACGTCCGCGCGGGCCGCGGCTGAGCGGCCGTGTCCGCACGGCCTGCGGCTGACTGGTCTGGGCTAAGGGCCTCTGTCGGCGCGGTCTGCGGCTGAGCGGTCCGTCGCTGAGTGGTCCGCGCCCGAGGCGCGGATGCACCACCGGCGCGCAGACCCGGGCTTGCTTCAGGGCCGGTCCCCTTCGGGGGCCGGCCCTGCGCGCGTTTTCAGGCGGCCACGCCGCCGTTCCCCTCCCCCTCACCCTCGCCCTTCGCCGGTTCGGGCGGCGTGGCCAGCACCGCCACCTCGTCCAGGGACAGTCCGAGCGTGCCGGCCAGCGCCGCGACCGTGAAGAACGCCGGGGTGGGCGCCCGGCCGGTCTCGATCTTCCGCAGCGTCTCGGCGGACAGTCCCGCCGCCGCCGCGACCTCGACCATGCTCCGCCCGCCACGCGCCACCCGCAGCAGCGCGCCGAGCCGTTCACCGCGTTCCCGCTCCCAAGGAGTCAGTGGAGTTCGCACCATGCCCGTGATACTAATACCGGTAAACAATTACCGGTAAAGAAATACCGGCTCAGCCCTCTGACCTGCGGAGGTCATCCATGGTGGAAATCAAGACGGAGCCCGCGGTGGACGCCATGCGGCTGACCGGCCGGGTCGTCGCCGACGCACTGGCCGCGGTGCGCGCGGCCGCCGCGCCGGGCGTGCGGCTGCTGGAACTCGACGAGGTCGCCCGGGCGGTGCTGCGCGAGGCCGGTGCCACCTCGCCCTTCCTCGGCTACCGCCCGTCGTTCGCGCCCACCCCGTTCCCGGCCGTCATCTGCGCATCCGTCAACGACGCGATCGTGCACGGCATCCCGGACGGGTACCGGCTGCGCGACGGCGACCTGGTGAGCATCGACTGCGGTGCCGTGGTGGACGGCTGGGCCGGCGACGCCGCCATCAGCTTCACGGTCGGCACCCCGCGCCCCGAGGACGAGCGGCTCATGGACACCACCCAACGGGCGCTGGCGGCCGGTATCGCGGCCGCCGTACCGGGCGCCCGGATCGGCGACGTCTCCCATGCGATCGGCAGCATCGGACGCGCCGCCGGCTACGGCATCTCCCGCGACTTCGGCGGCCACGGCATCGGCCGGCAGATGCACGAGGACCCGCCGGTCCCGAACGACGGCCGGCCGGGCCGCGGCTTCCTGCTGCGCCCCGGCCTGGTGATCGCCATCGAGCCGATGTTCCTCGCCGGCGGCACGGACGCGTACGTCACGGACGGCGACGGCTGGACCCTGCGCACCGCCGACGGCAGCCGGGCCGCCCACTTCGAGCACACGATCGCGGTGACGGAGGACGGACCACGGGTGCTGACGATGCCGTAGACGGGCCGCGGGTGCGGGTGCGGGTGCGCGTGCGGGTGCGGGTGCGGGACTTGCTGCTGGCGCCGTTGTCGCCGGGCTGCGGGGGCCTGGCGCTGGTGCTGTCGTAGCCGGGCCGCGGGGCTGAGGTGGCCGCGTCGGCTCGTTCAGCGCTGCGGCCGGTTCAGCCCTGCGGCCCGTGCCAGCCCCTGCGGCCCGTCCGCCGCTCGGGCGCGTCCCGCCCCCCTGCACCCCTCCGCCTCTCCTCCCCTCCGCCCATTGGGCTGGCTAGCCGTCGAGGGCGTGCGCTCCGGCCTGGGCGAACTGCTCGTCGAGGGTCCCGCTCGGCGCCCCCGCCACCCCGATCCCGGCGATCGGCGCGTCCCCGTCCCGGACCGGCGCACCGCCCGCCAGGAAGAGGGTGCCGGGAATGTCCTTGAGCGTGGGCGCCTGGTCAAGGCGCTTGACCTGGAGGAGGACCGGTCCTCCCGGATCGGCGGTCCGGCCGGGATCGCCGTGCATGATGGGGGATACCGGTGTCGACCGATCGGTTGATGCGGGCGCCGCTCCGCCCGGGTTACGACTACCCGGGTGACGACTACGAGGTCGGCGCCCGGCCAGGGCCCGTCTGACGGACGTCGGCCTACGAGGAGACCACGGTGCACATCACTCAGCAGCCGCCGCCGGACAGCGGCGCGAACGGGGACAGGGAAGCGGGCACGACCGTGGACGGCGCCCCGGCCAGGGAAGCCGGCAGCACCGTGGACCAGGACCCCGGCGCGCAAGCGGGCAGCACCGTGAACCAGGACCAGTACCAGGCCCCGGGTAGGGAAGCGGGCAGCGCCATGGACCGGGACACAGGCGAGGACGCGAACAGGGACGGGGTCACCGTCCCCGACCCGGGGTCGGCCGCCATCCCGGGCACGGGCTCGACCACCGACCCCGGGCCGGGCTCGACCGCAGTACTGAGGGGAAGCGCCCCGGACCCGGGCCGCGATCCCGACGCCCGCTGGTTCGGCCCGGTGCTGCACCTGACGTTCTTCCTGCTGCTCGCCGCCTCGCTCACCCGCTTCCTGCTCCGGCACCCGGGAGAGCCCCGCACCCCGTGGATCATCGCCCTCAGCATCACCCTGGCCCTGCTCCAGATCCTCGGCCCAACCCTCGCCCGCCACCCCCGCACGCCCCACACACCTCGTACGCCTCACATGCCCCGCACACCCCGCACGCTCCGTAGGCCTCATACGCAAGACACCGGGCAGACCGACACCCGCCGGCTGCTCTGGCTTGCTGCGGTCGTGACGGTCTGGGTCGTCGTGGTGCTGCTCGCGCCGAGCTTCGCCTGGTGCGCCGTGCCGCTCTTCTACACGGGCCTGCGGACGCTGCCGGCCGGCGCCGCATCGGTGCTGGTCGGCCTGCTCACGGCGTTCGTCGTGGCCGCCCAACTCCGGCTGTCCACCGACTTCGACCCGATCCTGGTGCTGGCCCCGCCGGCCGTCGCCGCGCTCGCCACCGCCGTCTTCGTCCACATGGAGCGGCAGGCGTCCCGCCAGCGCGCGCTGATCGACGATCTGCTGCGGACCCGCCGCGAACTGGCCGCCACCGAGCGCCGCGAGGGCACGCTCGCCGAGCGGCAGCGGCTCTCGATGGAGATCCACGACACCCTCGCCCAGGGCCTGTCCAGCCAGCAGATGCTACTGCAGGCCGCCGACCGGACCTGGGACAGCGACCCGGCGACCGCCCGCGGTCATCTGCGTACGGCCACCGAGATCACCGCCCGCAACCTCGCCGAGGCCCGCCGTTTCGTCCACGACCTCGCCCCGGCCGACCTGGCCGGCGGCACCCCCCTCCCGGAGGCCCTCCGCCGACTGGCCACCCGTACGACCGGCCATGCGACGAGCCCCACGACCGGCCACACGTCCGTTCATGCGACGGGACCCACGACCGGTCACGCGTCCGTTCACGCGACAGGCCCCACAACCGATCCCGCGACGGGCCCGACGACCAGCCCCACGCCGGGTCCCACGACCGGCGCCACGCCAGGTCCCACGACCGGCGCCACTACGGGCGGGCCGGGCGGCGACGGGCCCGGCGGGCGGCTGAGCGTGCGCTTCCACCAGGACGGCACCCCCGTACCGCTCCCGGACCGGGTCCAGTCCGCGCTGCTACGCATCGCCCAGGGCGCCCTCGCGAACGTCCGTGAGCAGGCCGCCGCGCACACCGTCACTCTCACCCTCAGCTACCTGGACGACCAGGTCGTCCTCGACATCGCCGACGACGGCCGGGGTTTCACCACCGCCGCCGCGCAAGGGCGCGGCCACGGCCTGCCCGCCATGCACGCCCGGATGCGGCAGCTCGGCGGGACGCTCACCATTGAATCCGCACCGGGCGAGGGCACCGTCCTGTCCGCCGCCGTCCCCCTGGAGCGCACGCCATGACCTCCTCCGCGACCGCCTCCACCGGCGAAGCGCCGCACACCCCCGTACGCGTTCTGCTCTGCGACGACCACGCGGTCGTCCGCGCCGGGCTGCTCGCCCTGCTCAGCAGCGCGCCCGGCATCGAGGTCATCGCCGAGGCCGGCGACGGCGAGGAGGCCGTGGCGCTGGCCGCCGCGCTCCACCCCGACGTCGTCCTGATGGACCTCCAACTCGGCTCGGGCATCGACGGCATCGAAGCCACCCGCCGCATCACCGCCCGCGCCCGGGAGGACGCCAAGGGCGGCAACACCGTAGAGGCACCGGACGCCCGCCAAGCCGCAGCAACCGAGAACCCCGCGGGTACTGCGCCAACCGCACCCACTCCGCCGCCCGCCCGCCCCACCAAACCCGCACCCACCGCTCCCAGCCCCACTACCCCAGCCACCTCGACCGGCCCCACCCTCCCCACCAGCTCGCCCACCCCAACCCGCCCGGCCAGCGCCACCAGCCCGCCCAGCCCGACCGGCCCGACCCCCCACGTCCTCGTCCTGACCACCTACGACACCGACGCCGACATCACCCGCGCCATCGACGCCGGTGCCACCGGCTATCTCCTCAAGGCCGAACGGCCGGAGGAACTGTTCGCCGCCATCCGGGCCGCGGCCGCGGGGCGCAGCACCCTCTCCGGACCGGTCGCCCACCGGGTACTGGCCCAGATGCGCAGCCCGCGCCCCACCCTCACCGACCGCGAACTCGACATCCTCGGCCAGCTCGCCCGCGGGCTGAGCAACCGGGAGATCGCCCGCGCCCTGTTCATCAGCGAGGCCACGGTCAAAACCCATCTCGGCCGCATCTACGACAAGCTCTCCGTGGACACCCGGGCCGGCGCAGTCTCCGTAGCCAAGGAACAACGCCTGCTTCCCTGACGGCGCCCCACCCCCCGTTCCCGCGAGGCAAGCCAGGGCTCACGAGGCAAGGCAGGCCCACCCCACAGGCGACCTCCGCGCCCAGACGGCCCCGCCGTCATGGCCGGACGTAACGGACGCCATGCCCCCGCGCCGTGGGTGCCGATCGGAGCCGGTCCCGGTCCGTGCCAGTCCCAGCCCGTGCCGGTCCCGGTAGGTGCCGGTCCCGGTAGGTGCCGGTCGGTGCCGGTCGTGGTCAGTGCAAGTCCGTGCCGGGTCCCGGTAGGTGCCACTCCCGGCCCGTGCCGGTCGGTGCCCATCCCGGTCCGTGCCGGTCCCGGTACGTGCCGGTGCGAACGTCCGCCCGCCAACACCCGCCAACGCCCGCCACCCGGCGTGACACCATCAAGGCGTGATCGACCTCGGCTACTCCCTCTCCCGCCGCTTTCCGGACCCACCGCAGACGGACTACCGGACCGCGGGGGTGCACGCGCTCCGCCACGACCTCTTCTGCGGCGACGTCTACCTCGCCGACACCACGGCGGACCGCGAACTGTCCACCGACTGGGGCTGGGTGCCGGTCCTCGACTTCGCCTGGGCACTGTGCGACATCGTCGAGCAGCTCGACACCGACCCCCGCGGCAGCCGCTCGGCCCGTCCCGTCCACGCCGAGCTCGACTTCACGGAGTCCGCCGACCGGATGCGCTTCGAGCGGCGCTTCGGCTGGGTGGACGTCGAGGCCGACTGGATGCCGGCCGACGAGCCCCCACTCACCTTCAACCACGCCGCACTCCGCCGCGAGGCCCGCGACTTCCTGCACGACCTGATCGCCGACCTCACCGACATGCACGACGGCCTAGGCGACAACCCCGTCATCTGGGACCTTCAGTCCCGCTTCCCCCGCGTCTGACCCCCACCGGGCCGCCCGGACGCCGCCCGCCCGAAGAGAACATCCAACGCAGGTCCCCCAAAACAGCCCACCCGCCAGCGCCCCCTCTCCCCTCTCCCCCTCTCCCTCTATTCCGCTCCTCCCCTCCCCTCCCCTACTCCACCCGCACCCCCACCTGCGCCGCGAACGCCGGTGCCAGATCCATCAGTTGGGCCGTACTGATCACCGCCCCCGACAGCCGGTCGATCCCCCGCGCGATGTCCACCGCCGCCGCGCCGCGCAGATCGACGTCCTTCATCCGCGTCTCGGAAAAATCGATCCGCGCCAGGGTGCAGTCGTCGAACGTGACCCGCTCCAGCTCTGCACCCGCGAAGTCCGCCTCGATCAGCACGCACCCCTCGAAGGCGACGTCCCGTAGCTTCGCGCTCCGCAGATTGGGGAAGTCGATCTTCCCGCCGCGCACCACCACCCGCTCCAGCACCGCCCCGTGCAACTGCGTCCCGCCCAGCCTGGCGTCCGAGACCTCGACATCGCGCAGGCTCGCCCCGGACAGGTCCGTCCCGACCCCGCGTACCCCACTCAGCACGCTGTCGATGATCCGGGCCCGGCCGAGCACCGTCTCGTCGAGCCCGCAACGACGCAGCGCACAGTCCATGAACCGCGCGCCACGCGCCGACTGCCGCGCCCAGTCGGCGTCCGCGAACTCCAGCCCGTCGTAATCCCCGTCCTCCTCCAACTCCCCGCCGTCGTACGCCACCAGCTCCGGCAGCCGCACCGCCGGCCGCCGCACCGCCCGCACCGTCTCCTTACCGCGCCCGGCCACGCGATCACCCCTTTCGACCTCGACCTCGACCGCCCAAGCGTCGCCCGTCCCGCACCCGCGCAACGCAACCCGTCACACTCCGCCGGAATCCACCCGTCGGAACCCGTCACCACCCATCGTGAACCACCCCACTGACAATGCCCCCTGACCAGCGCAAAGACCCCTCAATCGCCGCCCCCCGGCCCCCGTCCCTTGCCCCCTACCGCACCACCGCCATCCCCCGCGCCGTCTCATTCAGCCGCCGGCCGCCCGACTCCGTGCACGTCACGATGTCCTCGATCCGCACCCCGAACCGCCCCGGCAGATAGATCCCCGGCTCGATCGAGAAACACATCCCCGGTACGAGGGGCAGATGTTCGCCCTCCACCAGGTACGGCGGCTCATGCGTGGTGACCCCGATGCCGTGCCCGGTCCGGTGGATGAAGTACTCGCCGTACCCCGCCGCCTTGATCACCCTCCTGGCCACCCGGTCGACGTCCTGGCAGGCGATGCCCGGCCGCACCGCCTCGAAGGCCGCCTGCTGCGCCTCCCGCACGATGTCGTGCACCTTGCGCTCCTCGGCGGACGGCTCACCCACGTGAACGGTGCGCGACGTGTCCGACCCGTACCCGTCCTTCAGCCCGCCGAAGTCAAGGACGACCATGTCGCCGTCCTCGATGACCCGCTCCCCCGCCTCGTGGTGCGGATTGGCGCCGTTGGGGCCCGACCCGACGACCGTGAAGTCCACCTGGCTGTGCCCGTGCTCGATCAGCAGCCGGGCCAAATCCGCGGCCACCTCCGACTCCCGCCGCCCCTCGAAGCGAACGCCCAGGATCTTCTCGTACGTCGCGTCCGCGGCCGCCCCGGCCGCCGCCAGCCGCGCCACCTCGTGGGCGTCCTTGACGGCGCGCAGCATCGGCAGCACCTCCGTCAGCGCCGCGTACGACGCCCCCGGCACCGACCGCTGGAAACCCAGCAGATGCAGCGCCCAGGTCGCGTCGGACACCCCGTAACGCCCCTCCGGACGCATCCACTCGGCGAGTTCCGCATACGGGTCCGCGCCGTCGCTCCACCCGGACACGTCCAGCGCGGCCGCCCCGACGGAGTGCTCCGCATCCGGCTGCTCCAATACGGGCACCAGCAGCCGCGAGCGCCGGCCCGGCTCGATCAGCAGTGCCGTCAGCCGCTCGGTGACCGCGGGCGGCCGGTAGCCGCACAGCCACACCAGATCCGGCCCCGGTGTCACCAGCAGCCCGGCCAGCCCGGCAACGGCCGCCGCCCGCCCCGCCCGCTCCAACCGCCGCTCGTAGTCCTCATGCGTCATCGAAGTCACCATGCCGGCGAACTTACGCCGCGGACCCCGCCACCCCACCCGAAACCCGCCGCAACGAGCGACTCCCCGACGCCCCCACGCCCCTCCCGGCCGACTCCGGAAGCACCACCCAAACCCCGGACGAAACACACAAAGCCCCAGGCCACCACCGGCCCGGGGCTTCGTCCCGTTCATCCCTTTACGTTCACATTCAGAGCCCCCTGTCGGATTCGAACCGACGACCTTCGCTTTACAAGAGCGGTGCTCTGACCAGCTGAGCTAAGGAGGCGTGCCGGAAGAAGTGTACCCAGGCGGGCCGGGTGCCCGGCTCCTTAATTTGTGAGAACGGACTACTGACACGGGGGGCCGGCGCGGGTAGCGTCACGGGGAAGTCTGCATCAGTGGACTAAACCACTCCTTTTACTCGGATCGTCCGGCACGTTCCTGCCGGTGAAGGGACTCATCACCATGGCTACGGTCACCTATGACCAGGCATCCCGGATCTACCCGGGTTCCGACAAGCCCGCCGTCGACAAGTTGGACATCGCCATCGAGGACGGCGAATTCCTCGTCCTGGTCGGCCCCTCCGGATGCGGCAAGTCCACCTCCCTGCGGATGCTCGCGGGGCTGGAGGACGTCGACGGGGGCGCCATCCGCATCGGGGACCGCGACGTCACCCACCTTCCGCCCAAGGACCGGGACATCGCCATGGTGTTCCAGAACTACGCGCTCTACCCGCACATGACCGTCGCCGACAACATGGGCTTCGCGCTCAAGATCGCCGGCGTGCCGAAGTCCGAGATCCGGCAGAAGGTCGAGGACGCGGCGAAGATCCTGGACCTCACCGAGTACCTGGGGCGCAAGCCCAAGGCACTGTCCGGTGGTCAGCGGCAGCGGGTCGCGATGGGCCGGGCGATCGTGCGGGAGCCGCAGGTCTTCCTGATGGACGAACCGCTGTCCAACCTGGACGCGAAGCTGCGCGTGCAGACCCGTACGCAGATCGCCGGGCTGCAGCGCCGGCTCGGGATCACGACGGTCTACGTCACCCACGACCAGGTCGAGGCCATGACCATGGGCGACCGGGTCGCGGTCCTCAAGGACGGGCTGCTCCAGCAGGTCGACTCGCCGCGGAACATGTACGACCGGCCGGCGAACCTCTTCGTGGCCGGGTTCATCGGCTCGCCGGCGATGAACCTCGTCGAGGTGCCGATCACCGACGGCGGGGTCAGGTTCGGCAACAGCGTCGTACCGGTGAGCCGGGAGGCGCTGACCGCGGCCGCCGACAAGGGTGACCGCACGGTGACCGTGGGCGTCCGCCCCGAGCACTTCGACATCGTCGAGCAGAACGGCGCCGCGGCGAAGTCGCTGTCCAAGGAGAGCGCGGACGCCCCGGCCGGCCTCGCCGTCACCGTCAACGTCGTCGAGGAACTGGGCGCCGACGGCTACGTGTACGGCACCGCGGAGGTCGGCGGCGAGGTGAAGGACCTGGTCGTCCGCGTCAACGGCCGCCAGGTGCCGGAGAAGGGCACCCAGCTGCACGTCGTGCCGCGGCCGGGCGAGACGCATGTGTTCTCGACGTCGTCCGGGGAGCGCCTGTCCGACTGAGCGGGAGCGCGCTGCGCACGTCGCACCGGGACGTGAGCCCGGAGCGGGTGTGCCGCGTGTGAGGGGTGGCGGTGGCGGGTAGGACCCGGCACCGCCACCGCTGCGTTCACGGCCGTGCGGCGCCCGTGCCACCGGGACAGAACGGGCTTTTCGTACCAGTGCGTCAACATCACTACTGGACCGACGAGGCATTACGTCGCTCGATAAGGTGACCAAATGTCGCCAAATCATCACTCCTCGCTACCATCACGACCGTGAACTCCGCAGCCCGCCGCATCGGCAGAACCCTCGCCCTCGTCCTCCCCGTCGTCCTCGTACTCTCCGGGACCCTCGCGGTCACCCGGGTCCCGTGGGCGACGACGGCCACCGACTCCCAGATGCTGACCGCGTCCTCCGGGACGGCCTCCACCAAGGCCAACCCGGTCGCCCCGCAGGAGGCCCTGCGCAAGCGCCTCCTGGTCGAGCTCCAGGAGAAGGACCCGGGCGTCGCCCTCACCGACCTCCAGAAGGCGACCACCAAGCACCCTTCGCTCGCCCGGCACTGCGCCTCGATCGCACGTGACCTCGGCCGGGCCGCGGTCGCCAAGTACGGTGCCGCGCACCGCGCCCAGGCCTACTCCCGCCCGGTCTGCGACACCTCCTTCGCCACCGGCGTCGCCGGCGCCCAGTGACCGTCCCCACCCCGCTCAGTCACTGACCGCTCCCACCCCGCTCAGCCTCTGACCGTTCCCCGCCCCGCTTAGCCACCGACCGTTCCGCGCACCCCATAAGGTGCGAAGCATGACAGGCGTCCAGCATTCGTACCCCACGCAGGCCGTGGTCCTGGCCGGCGGCCAGGGCTCACGTCTCCGCCCGTACACCGATGACCGCCCCAAGCCGATGGTCGAGATTCCCGGCACCGGAACCCCGATCATCGGCCATCAGCTGAACTGGCTGGCCGAAGAGGGCGTGACGGACGTCGTCATCTCGTGCGGCCACCTCGCCGAAGTGCTCCAGGAGTGGCTGGACCACGCGCAACTCCCCTTGCGGGTCACGACGGTTGTCGAGACCGAGCCGCTGGGCCGCGGCGGTGGCCTCAAGTACGCGGCCGGCTCGCTGCCCCGCCCGGACGAACCCTGGTACGCCACCAACGGCGACATCTGGACCCGCTTCCCGCTCCGCGAGATGGCGGCCTTCCACCACGAACGCGACGCCGAGGCCACGCTGGCGCTGGCCCGCCCCCGCATCCCCTGGGGAATCGTGGAGACCGACGCGTTCGGGCACGTACTGGACTTCATCGAGGCGCCGCCCTCCCCGTACCTCATCAACGCCGGCGTCTACGTCTTCTCCGCCACCTTCACGGGCCTGCTGCCGGCACGCGGCGACCACGAGCGCATGACCTTCCCGCGCCTCGCCCGCGAACGCCGACTGGCCGGCTACCCGCTTCCGCACGGCGCGTACTGGCGCGCCATCGACACGGCCAAGGACCTCGCCGAGGCAGCCAAGGAGCTGAGCGCGCAGGGGCGTTGAGGGTGTTGCGGGTGCCCTGGTACGCCGCGGCTGCCCGACGCGGCGCCCCTACGCAGCCTGAACGCCCTGAGCGGCGCTGCAGCCCTTAACGCGCGCCGGTCGACCCCCGGGCTCCCCCTCACCGCGTACGGGCGCCTGACGGCCGTACGCGGCGCCTTGCGGGCCCTAGGCAGCCGTTCGGGGAGCCCGCCACTGGTTGACCCTCAGGGTTCCGTCACCGTCGAGGGATACCGGTGCACCGCACGGCAGCTGATCCCGGCCCCACATACCGCCGCCCACCTCCCGAAGGGGGTGGGCGGCGGTAGAACCTGAGGGAGTTGGGCGGCAAGGAGCCCCTGGCCAGAAGCTCAGCCCAGCAGCCCGCCCAGGGTGCTCCCGCGGCCGCCGGAGTCGCCGGAGCCGGCCGAGCCCGTGGAGCCGGTGCCGGTCGTGCCGCCGCCGGTGCCGCCCGCGGAGGGGGCGTGGCTCGGGACGGAGGGACGGGTCGGGACGGTCTGCTGTGGGGCGCTGGTGGTCGCGCCGGGCTGCTGCGACAGGCCGGTCGTGGCGCCCGTCGAGCGGCCGGTGCCCGGCGTCGACGCGGACGGGCGGGGCTTGTGGGCCTTGTGCGAGGCGCCCGCGGACGGTGTGCCGGCGCGGGAGGCGCCGCTGCCGGGGTGGTGCCGGCCCGGCCGGGTGGTGTTCTTGCCGGGGCGGGGCAGGGGCGAGCCGGGCAGGTTGTTGATCGCGGGCTCACCGGGCCTCGGCACGGGCGTGACCGTCGCGGACCGTACGGCGCCGCCGAGCAGCGAGCCGATGAGCAGGGTCAGCCCGGCCACCATCGTGGTCATCATCGCGCCGCGGCGCAGTACCCGGCGGCGCAGGTCGGCGACCTCCACGCGGGGCCCGAGCCGCCGCCACGCCTCGCCGGCCAGCCGGCCGTCCATGGAGTAGACGGGGGCGCCCGCGATGATCAGCGGGCTCCAGGCGGCGAGGTAGATGATGTCGGGCGCGTCGTAGGCGGGGACCGTGCGCCAGCTGACGGTCATCAGCAGTGCGGCGGAGAGCAGCGCACCGATCGACGCGGCGAGCCGCTGCCACAGTCCGCAGATGGTCAGGACGCCGACGACGACCTGGAGGAAGGCGACGGTCAGGCCGGCGCCCACGGGATGGGCGACGGCGAAGTCGCGCAGCGGTACGGCCAACGCCCACGGGTCGAGCGACAGCAGCCACTTGACCATCGAGCCGCGCTCCCCGCCGTCGAAGTAGACGGGGTCGCAGAGCTTGCCCATGCCGGCGTAGACGGAGATCAGGCCGAGGAAGATCCGCAGCGGGAGGAGGACGACGCCGAGGTTCATCCGGCGGCCCGGGTAGTAGGCGTGCCGGACGGAGTCGGCGGCACGACGGCGGGACCCGGTGTCGTAGGGGTCCCGGGCCTCGAAGTGGTCGTCGTCGTAGACGTCCTCGGCGGGGCCGCGGCCACCGTAGGGGTTGCGGTAGGGGGGCCCGCCGTTGTTGTCGGCGTAGGCGCTGCCCACGGGGCGTACGCCGCGCAGCAGGGTGCGGTCGGATTCGGCGGGGCCGCGCTGGCCGATCACGGTCGTCTGGGCGGGGACGGACTCGTCGAGCCGGACCCGCGGCAGCACCTGGGTCGTGCCGACGTCGTCGCCCGGGCCGCCGTCGAGGCCGATGCCCGCGTTGCGCACCGCGTGCAGGAGTTGGGTGGTGGCGCCGGCCGTGCCGCCCGGTGTGGTGCGGCCGCTCCACACCACGGGTGCCCGGCGTCTGGCACCGGAGGACGGTGCGCGGACGGCGGGGATGCGCGCGGTGTCGGCCAGGGCGTCACCCGCCGCGGGCGCGGCGAGCTGTACCCGGAAGCTGGCGTGGTTGACGATGACCTGCGCGGGATCGCACGGCACCTTGACCGAGCTCAGGCCCGGCTCGTCATCGAAGCCCGGCGAGCGTCCCCCCGTAGGCGTGCGGGGTGTTCTGGTGTCCACGCTCATCTAACCGAGTGACCCGCGGTTAAGACACTGCCTTGACCGGGTCGATCTGTCCGAGACCCGTCAAAAGATCACGGGATGCGGGATGAGCGTCCAAAAGGCCCACGGAGGGTCAGGTCGTGCCCCAGGGTGGCCAGGATCGGGGCGCGGAGGCGTGGGCCCTGGGGGCGGGCACGCAGACGTACGCGCCCCCGGGCCACGGGCCGGTCAGGCGCGCCGGCGGGCCGCCTCCCACAGGACGACGCCGGCCGCGACACCGGCGTTCAGCGATTCCGCGCCGCCCGGCATCGGGATCCGCACGCGCAGGTCGCAGGTCTCGCCGACCAGCCGCGACAGGCCCTTGCCCTCGCTGCCGACGACGATGACGACCGGGCCGTCCAGCGCCTCGACGTCCTGCAGCTCCAGCTCGCCGTCCGCGGCCAGGCCGACGACGGTCAGACCGGCCTTCTGGTACGACTCCAGGGCGCGGGTGAGGTTGGTGGCCCGGGCGACCGGGGTGCGGGCGGCGGTGCCCGCGGAGGTCTTCCAGGCGCCGGCCGTCATGCCGGCGGCCCGGCGCTCCGGCACGACCACACCGTGGCCGCCGAAGGCGGAGACGGAGCGGACGACCGCGCCGAGGTTGCGCGGGTCGGTGACCCCGTCCAGCGCGACGATCAGCGGGTCCTCGCCGGCGTCGAAGGCGGCCGCGGCGAGGTCCTCGGGGTGCGCGTAGTCGTACGGCGGGATCTGGGCGACCAGGCCCTGGTGGTTGAGGCCGTTGGTCATCCGGTCCAGCTCGGGGCGCGGCGCCTCCAGGAGGTTGAGGCCGCGCTCGGTGGCGAGCTGCAGTGCCTCGCGGACCCGCTCGTCGCTGTCGATGAACTGCTGGACGTACAGCGTCGTGGCGGGCACGCCCTCGCGCAGCGCCTCGACGACCGGGTTACGGCCCACGACCAGCTCGGCGGTGCCCTTGGCGCCGCCGCGGCGGGGGGCCGGACGGCGGGCCGCGGCCTGCTTGGCCTTGGCGTTGGCCACCCGGTTCTTGACGTGTCCCTTGCGCGCGGAGGCGGGCGGGGTCGGGCCCTTGCCCTCCAGGCCCCGGCGCCGCTTACCGCCGCTGCCGACCTGGGCGCCCTTCTTGTTGGACGTGCGGCGGTTCCTGCGCTGGCTGTTGCCGGCCATGGGTCACCTGTTTCTTCACTGCTCTCGACGTCTCGCGACGTGGAGTGGGTACGTACGTATGGAATGAGTGTCGCCCGTGTCCGCCGGGAAGGGCGAATCCGGTGGGCCGCCCACGGGCGAGACGGGGGTCAGGACAGCGACCAGCGCGGGCCGGAGGGGGTGTCCTCGATGGCCAGGCCGGACTGCTGGAGCTGGTCGCGGATGGCGTCGGCGGTGGCGTAGTCCTTGCGCGCGCGGGCCGACTGCCGCTGGTCGAGGACGAGGCGGACGAGGGAGTCGACGACGCCGTGCAGGTCCTCCCCGCGGTCGGTGCCGCCGCCGGACCAGCGCTCGTCGAGCGGGTCCAGGCCGAGCACGCCGAGCATCGCACGCAGCTCGGCGAGCCGGGCCACCGTCGATTCCTTGTCGTCGGCGGTCAGCGCGGAGTTGCCCTGGCGGACGGTGGTGTGCACGATCGCCAGCGCCTGCGGGACGCCCAGGTCGTCGTCCATCGCCTCGGCGAAGGCCGGCGGGACCTCGGCCGCGGGCTCGACGACGCCGGCCTTCTCGACGGCCCGCTGGACGAACCCCTCGATCCGGGCGAACGCCGACTCGGCCTCGCGCAGCGCGTCCTCGCTGTACTCGATCATCGAGCGGTAGTGCGGGGTGCCGAGGTAGTAGCGCAGCACGATGGGGCGCCAGCGCTTGACCATCTCCGAGACCAGCAGGGAGTTGCCCAGCGACTTGGACATCTTCTCGCCGCCCATGGTCACCCAGGCGTTGTGGGTCCAGTACCGGGCGAAGTCGTCGCCGAAGGCCTTGGCCTGCGCGATCTCGTTCTCGTGGTGCGGGAAGACGAGGTCGACGCCGCCGCCGTGGATGTCGAAGGCGGAGCCCAGGTACTTGTGGGCCATCGCCGAGCACTCCAGGTGCCAGCCGGGCCGGCCGCGGCCCCAGGGCGTCTCCCAGCTGGGCTCGCCCTCCTTGGCGGCCTTCCACATGGCGAAGTCGCGGGGGTCGCGCTTGCCGGTCTCGCCCTCGCCGGACGGCTGACGGAGTTTGTCCAACTCCTGGTTGGAGAGCTGGAGATACTCCGGGAAGGATGCGACGTCGAAGTAGACGTTGCCGTCCGCGGCGTAGGCGTGGCCGCGCTCGATCAGGCCGCGCATCATCTCGATCATCTCGGGGATGTGGCCGGTGGCGCGCGGTTCGTAGGTGGGGCGCAGGCAGCCGAGGGCGTCGTACGCCTCGTTGAAGGCGACCTCGTTCTCGTAGCCGATCGACCACCAGGGGCGGCCCTGCTCGGCCGACTTCGCGATGATCTTGTCGTCGATGTCCGTGACGTTCCGGACGAACGTCACGTCATAGCCGCGGTGGGCGAACCAGCGGCGCATGATGTCGAAATTCAGCCCCGACCTGATGTGCCCGATGTGCGGGGCGGCCTGCACGGTCGCGCCACACAGGTAGATCGAGACGCAGCCCGGCGTGAGCGGGGAGAAGTCGCGAATCTGCCGGGCGCTGGTGTCGTACAGGCGAATCGTCACGGAACCAGGGTAGTCGGAACCCGGGAGTGCCCCGCGACGCATCGGCCACGGGGACACAGAACCGTCATATCCGTCCGATTTGCCGGAAGTAAGGCCTGAAGTAGAGGCTGCTCGCGGTCGCTTCCGGCCCGCCACGGGCGGCGTCAGATACTGCCGACCACCTTGCGCGGCGTGATCCGGACCACCACCCGCTGGGCGTCCTTGCCCGCCTCCGGGTTGAACTCGGCATAGCGCTTGCCGGTGTACTTCTGCGACAGCTCGTCGATCAGCTCCGGCCCGCCGTCGGTCGTCAGCGAGGCCGTACCGCGGATCTCGGCGTAGGTGTACGGAGCGTCGAAGGGCTGGACGACCACCGAGACGCGCGGGTCCCGGCGGACGTTGGCCTCCTTGCGGCGGCCGACGGTCGTCGAGATCAGCAGGTCGTCGCCGTCCCGCTTCACCCACACCGGCGAGACCTGGGGGCTGCCGTCGGGCTGGATCGTCGCCACGGTCACGAAGACCGGGGTGTCGAGGAGCTTCTTGAGGTCGTCGGACAGGGTGGCAGTCACGAGGGGTCCTTCCTGCGGGCCGTTCCGAGGGACACGAACACTCCGATCCTCCCTCAACACCCCTGCGCCGCCCGGCATTCCCGCCGGTCGCCGCCGGTCCGACCGGCCGCCGTTGGGCCGATCGGACCCGCGCCTTCCGGATCACACCATGGCCGGATTACGCCGTAGTACGGAAGACGATGGCCGTGGCAACCGCCGCCAGGCCCTCGGCCCGGCCGGTCAGCCCCAGCCCGTCCGAGGTGGTCCCGGAGACCGAGACCGGCGCGCCGACGGCCGCCGAGAGCGCCTTTTGGGCCTCGTCGCGGCGCTTGCCGACCTTCGGGCGGACGCCGATCACCTGCACCGCCACGTTGCCGATGGCGAAGCCCTCGGCGCGGACGATCCGGGCGGCCTCGGCCAGCAGGGTCACCCCGGAGGCACCGGACCACTCGGGACGGCTCGTCCCGAAGTGCGCCCCCAGGTCGCCGACGCCGGCCGCCGAGAACAGCGCGTCGCAGGCGGCGTGTGCGGCCACGTCGCCGTCGCTGTGGCCGGCCAGCCCGTAGCCGTCGCTCTCCGCGGCGTCCCACAGGAGCCCGGCGCACCACAGCTCCCGGCCCTGCTCAAAGGCGTGCACATCGGTGCCGATGCCCACGAGGGGGACGGGCGGGCCGGCGGGGATCTGCTCAGACGTAGCCATCGGTGGCCCTCCTCCGGGCGAGTACGGCCTCGGCCAGGACCAGGTCCAGCGGCCGGGTCACCTTGAATGCCTCTTCATGACCGGGGACGACCACGACCGGTACGCCGAGCCGCTCCGCCAGCCCGGCGTCATCGGTGGCGCCCTCGCCCTCCACCACGGTGTCGTGCGCCTTGCGCAGGGTTGCGAGGTCGAAGCCCTGCGGGGTCTGTACGGCGCGCAGCAGGGACCGCTCGGGGGTGCCGACGACCGGCTCGGGGGTGCCCTGGGGCTGCGGCTCGACCTGCTTGACGGTGTCGGCGAGCGGCAGGGCGGGGACGACGGCGGGCGCTCCGGCGCGGACCGCCGCGATCACCGCGTCGACCGTGTCGACCGGGACCAGCGGGCGCGCCGCGTCGTGCACCAGCACCACGTCGATGCCCTCGGGCAGCGCGGCCAGGCCGAGCCGTACGGATTCCTGGCGGGTCTGCCCGCCGGGGACGACGACGAGCTCGGTGCGGTCGGCGAGCGGGTACTCGTGCAGCAGGCGGTCGACCTCGGTGGCGCCGTCGGACGGGGCGACCACGACGATGTGGGAGACGGCCCGGGAGGCGGCCATCGCGCGGACGGCGTGCACCAGCATGGGGGTGCCGCCCAGCGTGCGTAGCGCCTTGGGGGTGCCGGGACCGAGCCGGACACCGCGGCCGGCGGCCGGGATCACCACGGCGGTGCGGATCGGGCGGGTGGGATCTGACATCGATGGCTCCGGAGTCCGGGGCGAGCCCGGAATTGGGGCAGACAGGTTTGTTTCCTTGGACGGGGTGGGTATGGCCTGGGAGAACCCCCGGCCCGTAAGAGCTGGGGGAGTGCCGGGTGCGACGCCTTGACCGGACCCTTCCGTGACATCGGTCGGGGCAGCTGCCCGGGCCCGGCACACCTGGGTGGGCCCGGCGTCCCGTCGGCAGCCCGCCTTTCACGGTCCGGCCCCGTTTCACCGCCGGCCCGTCACAGCGCGATATTCACAGCCGGAACACAGTCAGCCGGAATCACCGTCAGCATTCACAGCCGGCAGCATTCACAGCCAGATATGCCGCAGCGCCCGGCAACAGACCCTCCACAGGGGACGGTCGTCACTCGGGCACCGCGGCATTGCTACGTCGTTCGTCGCTGCGTCGGCGGGGCGCCGGGCAGCGTCGTCAGGACGCGAGGACCTCGTCGAGCAGGGCCTCGGCCTTGTCTTCGTTGGTGTTCTCGGCGAGGGCGAGCTCGCTCACCAGGATCTGGCGGGCCTTGGCGAGCATCCGCTTCTCACCTGCGGAGAGTCCACGCTCCCGCTCGCGCCGCCACAGGTCACGCACAACCTCGGCGACCTTGATCACGTCGCCGGAAGCGAGCTTCTCAAGATTTGCCTTGTAGCGACGGGACCAGTTCGTGGGCTCTTCGGCATACGGTGCGCGCAGCACCTCGAAGACCCGGTCCAGCCCGTCCTGACCAACCACGTCGCGTACGCCGACGAACTCCGCATTGTCCGCTGGCACACGAACAGTCAAGTCGCCCTGGGCGACCTTCAGCACCAAGTAGGTCTTGTCCACGCCTTTGATCTGGCGAGTTTCGATGGCCTCGATCAGCGCGGCCCCGTGATGGGGATAGACCACGGTGTCGCCAACCTTGAACGTCATGTGACAGGTACCCCTTCCGTGGCTATCCATGCTAACACGGGAACGGACCGTTCTGAATGGCGTTTTCGCAGGTCAGGGCATATCTCGGGGCTTGACAACAGCGGCCGGGACGTGCTTCGAGGGGGTCCGGGAGGCGGGTATTCGCAGGTCGGAGGGGCTTCTCGGGTGAGCGGAAACGTGCCCGTCACACACCCGGGAGCCCTTGATCGACAGGTCGAAAGTCCCGTTTTGCACGGATCCGCATGAGCGAGTTCCGCTACTCCGTTCGGCTGCTCAGGGGCCTCTCCCGACCGATTCCCGAATTGATCACTGCCCGACGGCCGAACAGTGTGATCAATTCCGCGGGGCCTTCACATTCCCTTCGAATACTCCTTTTCGGCCGGGGAAAGTGGCACGGATTCGGCGGGCCGGCACCCGAACGGCCGGCGGGGATATTCCGACGTGTTGTCGGTGTCCCTTCATCGCGGTTGTCGCAGGTGTTCCGCACCTGCGCGGGTGTTCCGCGCGGGCGGCCGGGGATTCCCGTCCCTTCGCCGGCCGGGGCCCCCGACCACGGCCGGCTCTCCCCGGGCCGCGCGCGGGCCGGGGGCCCGTGATCCCGCTGGGGGCGGGTCGGGTGCGGCGGCGCGGGGACGGCTCGGTAACCTAGCGGCGCTGACACACCCTTAGGGCGGCTTTACGTGCCCGTCGTCATGACGCGTACGCAGGACCGCCCCAGCCGTCCATCCGCGACCGGGCACGAACGTTCGGCCGCCGTAGCTCGTCAAGGAGATGCCGCCGCCGTGAGCCGCAGCCTTCGACGCGGCGTCCTCGCCGCCACCGTCCTTTCGCTCTCGATCGCCTCGCTGTCCGCCTGCGGGGCCGGGAACGACGCCCAGACGCTGCAGGTCAAGCCGGACAACGCCGCGACCTCCGCGGGCGACATCAAGATCCAGAACGCCTCCGTGGTCACCCAGCCCGACCTGAACGCCAAGGGCCCGGCCGTGGTCACCGCGACGGTCTTCAACAACGGCGCCAAGGACCAGAAGCTGACCGCCATCTCCGTCAACGGCACCGGCCAGTCGGCCAAGCTGACGCCGGCCGGCGGCTCCGCGGGCGCGATCACCGTGCCCGCCGGCGGTTCCGTCGTGATCGGCGGCCAGGGCAATGCCTCGGCCGTGCTCGCCAGCGGCCGGGAGGCCGTCCAGGACGGCAACCTCCAGCCGCTGACGTTCAGCTTCAGCTCCGCCGGCAAGGTGAAGCTGGGCGCGTACGTCGTCCCGGCGAAGAGCTACTTCGAGGGCTACGGGCCGGCCGTGGTGCCGCAGCCGTCCGGCTCGGCCTCGCCGTCCGAGTCGGCCTCGCCGTCGGAGTCCGGCAAGCCCAAGGCCGGTGCGAGCTCCATCTCCCCCAAGCCGTCGGCCTCGGTGCACGGCGCGCACTGAGCCACGGCCCTTCCAGGGGCCCGGACAACGCGTCAGGGGCGCCCATCCCCCCGGATGGGCGCCCCTGACGCGTACTCCGACGCCGCCGCGCGCGCACCTGCGTGCGGCGGTCGCCGGCGCCCCCGAGAGGGTGTCTCTACGGCTCGAACTTGTAGCCCAGCCCGCGGACCGTGACGAGGTAGCGCGGCGCGCCCGGGTCGGGCTCGATCTTGGCCCGCAGGCGCTTGACGTGCACGTCGAGGGTCTTGGTGTCGCCCACGTAGTCGGCGCCCCAGACCCGGTCGATCAGCTGCATGCGGGTCAGCACCCGGCCCGCGTTGCGCAGCAGCATCTCCAGGAGGTCGAACTCCTTCAGGGGGAGGTCGACCTTGCCGCCGGAGACCGTGACGACGTGGCGGTCCACGTCCATCCGGACCGGGCCGGCCTCCAGGGCCTGCGGGGTGACCTCCTCCGGCTCGCCGCGGCGGCGCAGCACGGCGCGGATGCGGGCGACCAGTTCGCGGGAGGAGAAGGGCTTGGTGACGTAGTCGTCGGCTCCTATCTCCAGGCCGACGACCTTGTCGATCTCGCTGTCCTTGGCGGTCACCATGATGACCGGGACGTTGGAGCGGCCGCGCAGCTGGCGGCAGACCTCGGTGCCGGGCAGGCCCGGCAGCATCAGGTCCAGCAGGACGAGATCGGCGCCGTTGCGCTCGAACTCGTCGAGTCCGTCAGGGCCCGTAGCCGCGATGGCTACCTCGAAGCCCTCCTTGCGGAGCATGTACGACAGTGCATCGCTGAACGATTCCTCGTCCTCGACGACGAGCACTCGGGTCACGGAAGGACCTCCGGGGCTGGGTGGGCAGGGAGCGGATCGTTGAAGGTCTCGTACGGGCGGTCCTCGTCGTCGAGGCCCTCCGCGGAGAGGTCGTCGGGCCGTTCGCGGTCGCGTACGGCCCCGGCTTCCGGGAGACGCAGGGTGAAGGTGGAGCCCTGTCCCTCAGCGCTCCACACCGTGACCTCCCCGCCGTGCGAGGCGGCCACGTGCTTGACGATGGCGAGGCCGAGGCCGGTCCCGCCGGTGGCGCGGGAGCGCGCCGGGTCCACGCGGTAGAACCGCTCGAAGATGCGGTCCCGGTCCCTCTCGGATATCCCGATGCCCTGGTCGGTCACGGCGATCTCGATCAGGTCGCCACCGGGCGCGGAGATCCTTCGCCCGGCGATCCCGACGCGGGTGCGGGCCGGGGAGTAGTTGACGGCGTTCTCGACGAGGTTGCCCAGGGCCGCGGCGAGCTGGCCGCGGTTGCCCCAGACGCTCAGGTCGGCGGTTCCTCCGGAGGCCATGGTGATCTGCTTGGCGCCGGCCTGCTGGCGGCAGCGGTCGATCGCCTCGGCGACCAGCTCGTCGACGCGGACCGGCTCGGCGTCCTCCAGCGGGTCGTCGTTCTGGACCCGGGAGAGGTCGATCAGCTCCTGGACGAGGTTGGTCAGGCGGGTGGCCTCGTTCTGCATCCGGCCGGCGAAGCGGGTGACCGCCTCGGGGTCGTCGCTGGCGTCCATCACGGCCTCGGAGAGCAGCGACAGCGCGCCGACCGGCGTCTTGAGCTCATGGCTGACGTTGGCGACGAAGTCCCGGCGGACCGCCTCTATGCGGCGGGCCTCGGTGAGGTCCTCGACCAGCAGCAGGACGAGCCGGGAGCCGAGCGGGGCGACCCGGGCGGAGACCGCGAGCGCCTCACCGCGGCCGGTGCCCCGGCGCGGGAGGTCCAGCTCGACCTGGCGTATCTCACCGTCCCTGCGGGTGTCCCGGGCCATCTGCATCATCGGCTCGACGGCGAGCTTGCCGCCGCGGACCAGCCCGAGCGCGTACGCCGCGGAGCTGGCCTTGACGACCGCGTCGGCCTCGTCGAGGACCACGGCGGAGGAGCGGAGCACCGACAGGACGGTGTCGACGCCGGGCGGCAGCACCGCGTCCGTGTGGAGCGAGGAGCGGGTGGGCTTGGCCTGGTCGCGCTCGCTCCAGCGGAACGCCAGCATGGCGAAGACACCGGTACACAACCCGGCGATCGCTGCCACTGCGGCGACGGCCGCATCCACGTTCATGACTCCAGAGTATGTGCCGGGTCCGACACTCCCCCAGCCTCGCGAGCCGCTGCTCGGACAGCCGTCGCCCAGAGTTCACCGTGGCGTCCGCGCGGGTTCACTCCGGGCGCCGGCGCCGGTCGGGCGGCCGCCCCGGAGGCGGTGGCCGGTCGCCCAGAGTTCACCTTGACGTCGGTGCCGGTTCACCCCCGGTGGCACCGCAGGTCGCGATCCGGCCGCAGGGTGGGGGTGCGGTCCGGGTGACGGGCCGGTGCCGCCCGGGGAGTGGACCCGTGCGGACACGGACCGTGAGAGCGTGGACACCGGACCACCACCGGGACCCACCGCCGCACTCCCCCACCCCACGCGACACACGACACCCGACACTCGACGCGAGAGAAGGACACAGATGCGGGACGCGTACCACGAGGAGCTGGATTCGATCGGCGAGGGCCTGGTCGAAATGGCCCGGCTCGTCGGCTCCGCGATCGGGCGCGCCACCACGGCGATACTCGACGCGGACCTGAAGCTGGCCGAGCACGTCATCGCCGGCGACGAGAAGGTCGACGACCTCCAGCGCGACCTGGAGGCCCGGGCGATCGCCCTGCTGGCGCGGCAGCAGCCGGTCGCCACCGACCTGCGGATCGTCGTCACCTCGCTGCGGATGAGCGCCGACCTGGAGCGCTCCGGCGACCTGGCCCAGCACGTGGCCAAGCTGGCCCGGCTGCGCTTCCCGGAGACGGCCGTGCCGCGCGATCTGCACGCCACCATCCTGGAGATGGGGCAGCTGGCGCAGCGCCTGATGGCGAAGGCGGCCGAGGTCATCATCACCAAGGACGTCGACCTGGCGCTCCAGCTGGAGCAGGACGACGACGCGATGGACCTGCTGCACCGCGCGCTCTTCCAGCACCTGATGGACGACCGCTGGAAGCACGGCATCGAGACGGCCGTGGACGTGACCCTGCTCGGCCGCTACTACGAGCGCTTCGCGGACCACGCGGTGTCCGTCGCCAAGCGGGTGGTCTACCTCGTCACCGGTGAGCACGCCGACGAGATCGCCCCGGCGGCGCCTGTCGAGGGCGCGTAGGTCCTGACGCCGGACAGGCCGGCCGGGGCGCACAGTCCCGTGGCCGGCCCGGTACGTCTGCCTGTGCGCCACCGTGCGCCGTTGCGGTGTGCCTCCACGCGCCGTTGACGCGCCTCGGCAGGCGGGCATGCAATGGCGTCAGGTGACCCCTAGGAGGCAATGCATGGCACTCATGGCGGACTCTCCGAACCCCGCGTCCCCGCACACCCCGACGGCCGGCGACCGTCCGCAGCTCCCGCTGCTCGCCGGGTGCAGCTGCGGCCCCGGCTGCAGCTGCGGCTGCCAGTCGGGCGGCCCCTGCCAGTGCGGCGGCGGCTGCTGACGGGCCCCTCTTCACAGCCGCAGGCGTGAGCAAGGGCCCCGTCCGGTCGGACGGGGCCCTTTGCCTGGCGCCTGGCGTGGGGCCGGTGTGGGGCCGGGCGTGTGCCCGTTCTGAGGATTCCGCAGGCGGAGGAACCGAGTCCCGAATTGGCCTCGACCCGCATTTCGCCGAGGCGCCCGGTGCCTCGTGCCTCCATTGAATTCTTGAACTTTTTGACCAAGCGTGAGCGGTAACTCACGCTTCGAGCACCACGGTCTTGGGGCGGCAGCCCTGCCGGCAGTAGGCTGATTCTTAGCCGCGTACGGGCGGAACCCGTACGACTGGCGGTGCGAGACACGGCGCGGGCTGCCGGAGTTCGGAATACCGACTCGCCCGATGCAGACGCGCCGGAGAGCAAGAAGGCAGCCCCAGCCTCCGGCACCGCACCGGCGGCGCAGTACTGCGGGATCGCGGAACGCATAACGTTGCGCCGTTCCGAGCGGTGGCTGGCCTTTCTGCTGCGAAAACAGATGATGAGCGAAGCGGCTCTTGGCTTGCACCACTGGAGGTGCGCCATGCGAAGAAGGGCCCTGTCCGCGGCAGCCATCTCAGGCCTGCTGGCCATCCCTGCGTTCAGCCCGGTAGCGGAATCCGCCGAGTCAAGCGCTTCCGGGCGGACGGCAATCGCGCAGGCCGCGATGGCACCGACCGACCAGACCAAGGAGTGTCCGGAGGGGGACACGCTCCAGTGGGCGACCTGCACGAATGCCGAATTCATGGTGGAGCCCGGGGAGAGAATGCAAGTACGCATTCTCGATGTGTACGAGGTAGCGAGTGCCGATTTCGCGGTCTTCGCTCCCGCCAGCCAGTCCGGACCTCTCGACGACACCCATGACGTCGGGGAAAACTGGAGACACCTCTATACGAATCACGGGGATCGCCCGCAACCCGTAATTCTGAAGGCAAGTCCGGTCTATCCCTTCGACGACGGCAAGACGATCAAGGTAGACATCCGCATCCGGGTGGTACCGCTGACCGCCTACACCGAAGACATTCGGATGCAGAAGAACACGGTGGTGTACGTCAAGGTGAACGACCTGACCCTCGGAAAGCAGCCGATCTACTTCGACAAGGCGGAAAAACCGAAGCACGGCAAACTTCAAATCACGCGCGGCCACGACCGACTCCGCTACAAGCCCGACAAGAACTTCAAAGGAACCGACGAGATCTGGTACACCGTGAAGAACGACCTCGGCGAAAAGGCCGAAGCCCGGCTCACCTTCAATGTGTGGTGACCGAGTCCCCCTGCCGGCGGCGAGCCGCGGGCAGGGGGCCTGACGCCTGTCGCTCCGGTCACACGCTGAGCGTCAGCTGGTGGACCTCGTCCGCCTTGTGCCCGGCGCGCTCGTGGATGCGCTGGACGGCCTCCGCCGAGGGCGCCTCCGACAGGCAGAACACCTCACCGGAATCGGTGTCGGCCCAGGCGTGCTCGAACGTCACGCCCTCCTCGCCCTGGATGTCGAGGTCCGCCTGGTGCGCCTCTCTGAGCTGATCGGCCGTGAGGCCCTTCATATTGCGATGGATGTCCATGAACTTGGGCATCGCTCTCATCCTTCCCGTCGCGGATGAATACCGCCTGCCCCTCCCCCGGCACCCCTTCCGTCCCTTCCCTTCCTTCCATGCTGCCCCCGCACGCCCGGGACGGCGCCCGGGACGCCGCCCGCGCCTCGCCCCAACGGCTCGCCGCCGGTTGCGCCGCCGCCCTCCGCCCGGCGAGATGGGACACATGGAGTCGAGTCAGCCCACACCGGAAACCCGTCGCGTACCGCCCGCCGAACGGTCCCACTGGGTCGCGTTCGCCGGCATCCTGCTGATGCTGAGCGGGCTGTTCGACCTCATCAACGGCTTCGTCGCCCTGCTCGACCGCGGCTACTACTCCACGACCGCCAACCACGGCAACCGCCTGCTGATCTTCAACTTCGCCGTCTGGGGCTGGGTGTGGATCGTCATCGGCGTCGCCCAGGTCCTGGCGAGCCTGGGCGTCTTCCTCGGGGCGCGGGCCGCGCGGATCACCGGCATCGTGCTGGCCTCCGCCTGCCTCGTCGGCCAGCTGATCTTCCTGTCGGCGTTCCCGTACTGGTCGATCTTCGTGATGGCCATGTCCCTGCTGGTCATCTACGGCCTGGTCACCGTCCCCAGGCACCTGCCGGGGGAGCGCGTCTGAGGCCCCCCGGGTCGTCGAAAGTCATCCACGTCGCCCAGGAAGGCCAGGCCGTCCGTCACTGCGCGTCGTTACCGGTGACCGGCGCGCCGTGGTAGCGGGTGAGGGTGTCACGGAGGTGGTTGTCGGGGCCGCGTAGGAACAGGGCGCACAGCTCGTTGCCAGGAACCGTCAGCGGGCGGCCGTCCTGAGCAGGGTCGTCGTCGGCCGGTGGGTACTCGTCGATGCGTTCGTAGGGGACGGTGACGTAGGGCTGGTCGTACTCGGGGGCGGCGGGATCGGGGTCGGTCCCGTACTGCCATTGCGCGCCGGCCGTACGCACATGCACCTCGCCCAGGTACCACGTGGCGGCGCCAACCGGGCCGCTGTCACGCTCGTCCTTGATCTCCTCGCAGGAGGAGAACCGGCGCCGCATGGAGGCCTCAAGACGGTCGAGGGATTCGACACTGAAATCCCAGTCGCCTGCTTCGGGCGGGTAATGGGCGTTGAACGCTGCGCGCTGCTCGGAGATCCACGCCTCGAGGCGCGGATTGTTCGCCCATTCCCGCTCCTGGTCCTGCTGCTGTTCGTCCATGCCGTCGAACCCTAACGTCACCGGCAGCGCCTGCAACGACCGTATGCACATGCCGAGTTGACCTCCGGCGCACCCCAAATCACTTACTCAGAAGGGCAGTACAACGGCGGCGGCGGTCTCGCCGACACCGGTGCCCAGATCGCCACCATCGCCGCAATCGCCGCAGCACCACCAGCAGCTAGCCCGGCTACGCGCACGTAGTGCTCGTCCTCCGGCCGCAAGATCCGGAGCGCTGAGGGCCCAGAGCGGGCCCGGACCGTGAAAATGCCCCCGATCCGCGCCGTAAGCGCAGGTCGGGGGCGTGATCACGAAACTTACTTCTTCTTGCCCTGGTTCTTCACGGCCTCGATGGCGGCCTTGGCGGCCTCCGGGTCGAGGTAGGTGCCGCCGGTGGTGACCGGGCGGAAGTCGGCGTCCAGCTCGTAGGAGAGGGGGATGCCGGTGGGGATGTTCAGGCCGGCGATGTCCGCGTCGGAGATGCCGTCGAGGTGCTTGACCAGGGCGCGCAGGCTGTTGCCGTGGGCGGCGACCAGGACCGTCTTGCCGGTGAGCAGGTCCGGGACGATGCCGTCGAACCAGTACGGCAGCATGCGGACGACGACGTCCTTGAGGCATTCGGTCTGCGGGCGCAGCTCCGGCGGGAGCGTGGCGTAGCGGGGGTCGTCGAACTGCGAGAACTCCGCGTCGTTGGCGAGCGCCGGCGGCGGGGTGTCGTACGAGCGGCGCCAGAGCATGAACTGCTCCTCGCCGAACTCGGCCAGGGTCTGCGCCTTGTCCTTGCCCTGCAGCGCGCCGTAGTGGCGCTCGTTCAGGCGCCAGGAACGGTGCACGGGAATCCAGTGGCGGTCGGCGGCCTCCAGGGCCAGCTGCGCGGTGCGGATGGCGCGCTTCTGGAGGGAGGTGTGCACGACGTCGGGGAGCAGGCCGGCCTCCTTGAGCAGCTCTCCGCCGCGGACCGCCTCCTTCTCGCCCTTCTCGTTGAGGTTGACGTCCACCCAGCCGGTGAACAGGTTCTTCGCGTTCCACTCACTCTCGCCGTGGCGGAGCAGGATCAGCTTGTACGGTGCGTCGGCCATGCCGTCGAGCGTAATCGAAAACCGGATACCGCCTTGCCCAGGTCCAGGACCTGGTCTTCCGCGTGACGTTTGACGCTTTTCGTCAAATGACTGGTGGCCGGGGCGGGGTGGTATGTAGGTTGCGCATGCGGCTGGCGCCACTTACACATCGCCACTGCAGATCCGGCTCCACATCCGGCGCGTCCGGCAGTGAGCCGGTCGCCACGCACCGCACCCACCACGCGACACATCGCACGGCACGCACCGCTCGGGGGAGTTCACTGTCATGCCCACGCCTACCTCGCCACACGCGTCCCGCCCGGGACGGTGGTCCGCCCTCCGGCGAGCCGCCGTCGACAGCGTCTCCGGGCTGCCGCGGCAGTTCTGGTGGCTCTGGACCAGCACCCTGATCAACCGGCTGGGCGCGTTCGTCGCGACGTTCCTGGCCCTCTACCTCACCGTCGAGCGCGGCTACTCCGCCTCGTACGCGGGCCTGGTCGGCGCGCTCTACGGGCTCGGCGGGGTGATCTCCTCGGTGGGCGCGGGAGTGCTGACCGACCGGCTCGGGCGACGGCCCACGATGCTGATCGCGCAGCTGTCGACGTCGGTGTCCGTGGCGGTGCTCGGCTTCATGGAGGACCCGGTCGCCATCGCGGTGGTGGCCGGCGTCGTCGGCATGGCGACCAACGCCTCCCGCCCCGCCGTCCAGGCGATGATGGCCGACATCGTCGCCCCCGAGGACCGGGTGCGCGCCTTCTCCCTCAACTACTGGGCGATCAACCTCGGTTTCGCCGTCTCCTCCACCGCCGCCGGGCTCATCGCCCAGCACGGCTATCTGGCCCTCTTCCTGGGCGAGTCGGCGCTCGTGCTGACCTGCGCGGTGGTGGTCTTCGTCAAGCTCCCCGAGTCCCGGCCCACGGCCGACACCCCGGCCGGCCCGCAGGCCCCGGCCGGCCGGGGCGCGTCCACCGCTCCGGTCTCCATGCTGACCGTGCTGCGCGACGGCCGCTTCATGACCGTCGTCGGCCTCAACCTCCTGCTGGCCCTGCTCTTCCAGCAGGCCTACGTCTCCATGCCGGTCTCGATGGGCCGGGACGGCTTCTCCAGCGCGGACTTCGGCGCCGTCATCGCGGTCAACGGCATCCTGATCGTCCTCCTCCAGATCCCGGTGACCCGCTTCATCGAGCACCGCAGCCCCGCCACGCTCCTCATCGGCTCGGCACTGCTCGCCGGCTACGGCTTCGGACTGACCGCGCTGGCCGGCTCGGTCGCCATGTACGCCCTCGCGGTCGCCGTCTGGACGCTCGGCGAGATCATCAACTCCCCCACCCAGATGGGCCTGGTGGTACGCCTCTCCCCCGTACACGGCCGCGGCCGCTACCAGGGCATGTACGCACTGTCCTGGTCCATCGCCTCCCTGACCGCCCCCCTGATCGGCGGCACGGTCATCGACCACTACGGCGCGGACGCCCTCTGGGCCGGCTGCGCGGCGGTCGGCACGGTGGCGGCCCTGGGCTACGGCCTGCTCCTACGGAGCCTCCCGGCAACCCGGGCGGCCACGACCAGCACACCCGCTTCCGCTTCCCCTGCTCCTGCTTCCGCTCCTGATCCTGCTCCTGCTTCCGTTCCTGGCTCGGCCCCCACCTCGGCGGCCGCTCCGGCGACGGGGGAGCCGCTCGCGTAACGGCGGGCGGGGCGCCGGAAACCCGTCGCTCTTCCCGCCCTCCGGGGCTAGCCTCGCGGCCATGTTGCACGCCGAAACCACGGCCCGGTCCAAGACGTCGTACGTCTGCCTCCCCTGCCGGGCCTCCTTCAAGCAGCCGTACGTAGGCGACCACGAACGCCGTTGCCCGCGCTGCGCACAGCCGTTGATCCACGTCGGCTCCGCGTTCGCCCCGCCGAAGCGCCGGGACACCGCGGGCTGGCGGGTGCTCTCGGTGCTGCTGAACGCCGGCGTCCGGTTCCACAAGAGCTGTTGTGGCGGCCCCGGCTACCGGCCCCGCACGCTCGCCGAAGTGCGCGAGCGCATGGCGTACGCCAAGGCCACCGGCGAGCCGTTCGCCCGCGCTCTGGTCCGTTACGAGGTGCCGTGACCCGACGCCGGGCGGCGAGGAGCGCCGGGTCTCCGGCCACGCGGTGTTCGTGGTAGCCCCACCCTCAAGAGACGTGGCCGCACGGTCGAGCCGGGCGGGGTGTTCCGGGACGCTGGTGATGTGCACGGGCGGGCCGGCGACCGGTCCGGGCGTACGGATGATCCGGCGGAACGGACGGGAGTTGGGGCATGGGCGCGGGCGCGGAGCGACGGGTGGCGCGGTGGGGCGCGGCGGTCGGGGTGCTGGTGATGGGTGGGGCACTGATGGCGGGAGGGGCGGCCGCGACGGCGGGGACGACGGCGGGGGAGCCGTCCACCACGGTGGGGACGACGGCGGGGGAGCCGTCCACCACTGCGGTGGCGCGTTCCGGCGGTGCCGGCGCACCGCGTTCGGCGGCGGCCATGACCCTTCCCGCGCCCACCGGGCGTCATCAGGTCGGCACGGTGGCCCTGCATCTGATCGATCGTCAGCGGCGGGATCCGTGGGGTGGCGGGACGCCCGGGCACCGGTACCGGGAAGTGATGGTCAGCGTCCGGTATCCGGCAGGGGCGGGGGCCGGGCGGTACCCGCGTGCCGCGCAGCTGACACCGCGTGAGGCGGCCGCGTTCGACCGGATGAACAGCTTCTCGGAGCACGTACCGCCGGGGAAGGTCGCCTGGCAGGCCACCCGGACCACCGCGCACACGGGGGCGCCGGTGGCGGCGCGGCGGCCCGGGCAGCGGCTGCCGGTGGTGCTCTACTCCCCCGGCGCCGGTGATCCGCGCGGGTTCGGCAGCACGCTCTGCGACGAACTGGCCTCCCGCGGATATGTGGTGGTCACCGTCGACCACACCTACGAGGCGCCGGCGGTGGAGTTCCCGGGCGGGCGGCTGGCCCGCAGCGTGATGCCGGCGGAGGTGGTCAAGGCGCAGAAGGCCGGGCGGATGACGGAGCTGCTGCGGAAGGTCAGCGCGGTGCGGGTGGCCGACACCCGGTTCGTGCTCGACGAGCTGGGCCGGCGCGGGGAGGCCTCCCCGTTGCCGCGCGGGCTGCGCGGGGTGCTGGACCTGGGCGCCGTGGGGATGTTCGGGCAGTCGGCCGGCGGGTTCACCGCGGCGCAGACGATGCACGACGACCGGCGGATCCGCGCCGCGGCGAACCTGGACGGGGTGATGGGCTACACCCAGCGGGACGACGACCCGTCGAACCCGTCGACGGTCGGCCGGGACGGCGTCGACCGGCCGTTGCTGCTGATGGGCATGGACGGCGACACCCACCACACGGTGGCCTCCTGGGGCGCGGTCTGGGAACACAGCCGGGGCCGGGGCGGCGCCTGGCTGCGGGACCTGACGCTGCGCGGCAGCCGGCACGCGACATACACGGACGCGGAGACGCTGATCCCGCAGGTCGCCCGGCAGGTGGGGCTGTCCCGGGCCGAGGTGACGAAGATGATCGGGTCGGTGCGGCCGGCCCGGGCGGTCGCGGCCCAGCGGGCGTACGTCTCGGCGTTCTTCGACCGGTGGCTGCGCGGACGGGGCGACGGCGGTCTGCTGGACCGGCCGTCGGCGCGCTACCCGGAGGTGCGGTTCGTACCGTGAGCGCACCTCAGGCGCCCGGCCGGTCCGCGGGGGGCCGGCCGGGCAGCTCCTCATCCGCGTCCGCTCACTCCGGCGACGACGCGTAATGCACGGTCTTCGCCGTCAGTAGGAACAGGTCCGGGCGCCGGTCGACGCCCGCCGGGTCGGCGGGGTCGAGGAGCCGGTCCAGGGTCGCGACGTCCTCGGCGTCCAGGTGGTCGGCGAGGGTGTCCCGGCAGCGCTCCAGGGACCGCCGTACGAACTGCCGGATGCCGTCCGCCAGCGGGGCCGGGCGGTCCACGAGGAAGGTCCGGCTGCGGGCGCCGGTGAGCCCCGCGGCCCGCAGCATGCCGGGCCAGTCCTCGACCACCGCCACCGAGCCGGGCAGTTCGTCCCGCATCCGGCCGAAGCGGAGCGCGGTCGCGCCGTCGAGGCGTTCCTGCAGGCCGGGGCGGCCGAAGCCCAGGTCGCGCGGCAGCCAGCGGGGCGGCAGACCGCCCTCGACGATGGCGAGGACACCGCCGGGGGTGAGCAGTCGGGCCAGCCGGTTCAGGGCGTCCTGCTGGTCGCCGACGTGGTGCACGACCTGCCCGGACCACACCAGGTCCGCGGGCCCCAGGTCGGCGAGGCCGGCCGGGAATTCGGCGACCTTGGTCCGCAGCGGTACGCCGAGCCGCTCGGCCCGCTCCCGGGCGCGGACCAGCAGCTCCGGCGTGCCGTCCACCGCGGTGACCTCGGCCTGCGGGAACAGCGCCGCCAGCCGGCAGGCGGCGACCCCCGGGCCGCTGCCGATGTCCAGGACGCGGCGCGGGCTCAGCTGCTTCAGCTCCTCGAACGCCTGGCGCACGTAGGGGCTGTGGATCTCGCCCTCCAGCTCCAGCAGATCGGCCATCGCGGCCCAGTCGAAGTCGTCGCCGTGGCCGAGGTTGTGGCCGTGGTGGTGCCCGTGGTTGTCGCCACTCATCGCTTCCGTCCTCCGGTTGGTGTGGGGTCAGCCGTCCACGGCCCAGACGATGCGACCCCGCCCCACAGAAGGGCAATCTTTGTTGCCATTCCCGCAAGCCGACCAGGTCTCAGTGGTCACACACGGGCAGCAAAGCGACCAGGCACGCCCCCACTCAGCCTCTCCCCCCACTCCCGGGAGGGGCCGGACCGGAGGACGAAGTCAGGAGGGCCGGCACCGCACCCGACACACAACCGCCCGCCGCAGGCGCTCGGCGCGCAACAACCACGGCGCTGCAGCCGAGTACGTGGGCAGCGCCGCACAGCGCAACGGCGAGCAAGCCCCGCGGCGGGCCGGCCGGCTACGTGGGCTACTCGCCCCCGCGCGTGAGATGCGCGAACGCTTCCAGGTTCCGCGTCGACTCTCCCCGCGAGACCCGCCACGCGTACTCCTTGCGGATGGCGGTGGCGAAGCCCATTTCGAGGAGGGTGTTGAAGCTGCCGTCGGCGTTCTCCAGGACGGTGCCGAGGATGCGGTCCAGCTCGTCCGGCGTGACCGCGACGAGCGGCAGCTTGCCGACGAGGTAGATGTCACCGAGCTTGTCGATCGCGTAACTCACGCCGTAGAGGCGGGTGTTGCGCTCCAGGAGCCACCGGTGCACGGCCTCGTGGTTCTCGTCGGGGCGGCGGACGACGAAGGCGTTGATGGAGAGGGAGTGCCGGCCGACGAGGAGCGAGCAGGTCGTCGACAGCTTGCGGGTCCCGGGGAGCTTGACGACGTAGGCGCCGTCGGACGGGGACTCCCACTCCAGGCCGGCCTCGGCCAGCGCGGTCTCGATCACCCGTCGTGCGTCGTCCACCGGTCGTGCGTCGTCAGCCTGGGGCAGGTCGTCAGCCATGGGCCGATCGTAGGTGACGCCGCCGCTCCTGCATCGCGGCGGTGTAGACGTCGCCGGTGGCCGCGGCGGCGGTGTCCCAGCCGAAGGACTGGGCGTGCCGGGCGGCGTCGGCGCCCATGCGGGTGGCGAGGTCGGGGTCCCGGAGGAAGCGCTGCAGGGCGCGGGCGTAGTCGGCGGGGTCGTGGCCGGCGACGAGGAAGCCGCTGACGCCGTCGCGGACCGCCACCGGCAGACCGCCGACCGCGGCGGCGATGACCGGGGTGCCGCAGGCCTGGGCCTCGATGGCGACCAGTCCGAAGGACTCGCTGTACGAGGGCATGACCAGGACGGAGGCGGCGCGGTACCAGTCGGCGAGCTGTTCCTGGCCGACCGGCGGGCGGAACCGCACGAGGTCGGCGATGCCGAGCCGGGCGGCGAGCTTCTGCAGCCCCTCGGGCTTGGCCAGGCCGCTGCCGCTGGGGCCGCCGACGACCGGTACGACGAGCCGGGAGCGCAGCGAGGGGTCCTCGGCCAGCAGGGCGGCGGTCGCGCGCAGCAGGATGTCGGGGGCCTTGAGGGGCTGTATGCGGCCGGCGAAGAGCGGGATGACCGCGTCCGGGGGGAGGCCGAGGCGGGCTCGGGCGGCGGCCCGGCTCTCGGCGATGCCGTCGCTGGTCGGCCGGAAGCGGTCGAGGTTGACGCCGGGGTGGACGACCGCGACCCGGCCGCGGTCGGCGTCGTAATGCCGGATCAGCTCGTCGGCCTCCTCGGCGGTGTTGGCTATGAGGCGGTCGGCGGCCCGGACGACCTGGGTCTCGCCGATGACCCGGGCGGCCGGCTCGGGGGTGTCGCCGAGGGCCAGGGCGGCGTTCTTGACCTTGGCCATGGTGTGCATGGCGTGCACCAGCGGGACGCCCCAGCGCTCGGCGGCCAGCCAGCCGACGTGGCCGGAGAGCCAGTAGTGGGAGTGGACCAGGTCGTAGTAGCCGGGGCGGTGGCCGGCCCAGGCCTGCATCACGCCGTGGGTGAAGGCGCACAGCTGGGCGGGCAGGTCCTCCTTGGCCAGGCCCTCGTAGGGGCCGGCGTCGACGTGGCGGACGAGGACGCCGGGGGCGAGGTCGACGGCGGGCGGCAGGGTGCCGGTGGTGGCGCGGGTGAAGATCTCCACCTCGATGTTGATCGAGGCGAGCTTCTTGGCGAGCTCGACGATGTAGACGTTCATGCCGCCGGCGTCACCGGTGCCGGGCTGGTGCAGCGGGGAGGTGTGGACGCTGAGCATCGCCACCCGGCGCGGACGGCGCGCGCCACCGGGCAGACGCAGCCGCGACGGTCCCGGGAACGGCCCATGGGGACGGCTGCGGAGCCGGGACACATATGGGCTCACGTCGAGCTACCTCCTAGCCGGGGCGTGGCGGCACGCCACCGACCTGCTGCAACAACTCATCCGGGCGATGCATTTCCGTCCGGCGTCCCATCGTCGCACTTTGCCAAAGTGTGACCGTTCGGTGCACGTGACCGATCGCACGTGACCACGGGGCAAGGAGGTCCCCGGCTCCCCATACTCTCGAAGCCATGCCCCGCCGCCCCGCCCCCGCTCACCCCGCGCCGAGCCGGCCCGTCGGCAGCGCGACCCGCGGGACCACCAACCCCAACCGGCTGCGCCGGATGGACCGCTGGATAGCCGCGGAACACGGCACCGCGCTACGCCGCTCGGCCGACCCGGTCGCGGTCGACCTCGGCTACGGCGCCGCGCCCTGGACCGCCGTCGAGCTGCTGGGCCGGCTGCGCACGGTGCGCCCCGACGCCCGGGTCGTCGGCATAGAGATCGACCCGGCAAGGGTGGCCGCCGCCCGCCCGTACGAGAAGCCGGGGCTGGACTTCCTGCACGGCGGCTTCGAGGTGCCGCTGCCCGGCGACCGGGGGCGGGCGCCGGTCCTGATACGGGCCGCGAACGTGCTGCGGCAGTACGACGAGGACGAGGTGGCCGCCGTCTGGCGGCGGCTGTGCGCGCGACTGGCACCCGGCGGGCTGCTGGTCGAGGGCACCTGCGACGAGATAGGGCGCCGCCACGTATGGGTGGCGCTGGGCCCCGAAGGGCCCCGTACGGTCACCTTCGCGGCCCGGCTCGGCACCCTGGAAACCCCCTCCGACCTGGCCGAACGCCTCCCCAAGGCGCTGATACACCGCAATGTGCCGGGCGAGCCGGTGCACGCCTTCCTGCGCGACTTCGACCGGGCCTGGGCGGCTGCCGCCCCGCTGGGCGCGCTCGGTGCGCGGCAGCGGTGGCGGGCCGCGGTGGCGTCCCTCGCGGCGGACTGGCCGCTGGCCGGTGACCCGCGGCGGCGGCGCCAGGGCGAGGTCACCGTGCGCTGGGAGGCACTGGCGCCGCGCGGGTAGCGCCCGGGCGGATCAGGCCCGGACCGCGGTCACACCGCCAGCGGCCTGGCCTCCGGCCCGCGGGCCGCGGCGGGCCGGGCCGCCAGCTCGCGCAGTCGCCGCTCGGTCGTCGAGCCGCGCGGGGCCGTGTACGTGACCAGCGCCTGGTCCGGGTCGGTGGTCAGCCGGAAGCTCTCGAAGGTGATCTCCAGCTCGCCGACGTCCGGGTGCCGCAGGCGCTTGGTGCCGCGCAGGCACTCGTGCACCGACTGGGCCTCCCAGAGCCGCCGGAAGTCCGCGCTGCGCGCCAGCAGTTCATTGACGACCTCGCAGATCCGCGGGTCGTCCGGGTGCCGGCCGCTGTCGGCGCGCAGATTGCCGACCACCTCGACGGCCTTGTCCTCCCAGTCGGGGTGCAGCGCGCGGGCCTCCGGGTCGAGGAAGACCAGCAGTGCGGTGTTCCGCCGCTCCGGGGCGAGCGCGTCCAGGTCGAAGGCGATCCGGCCGCCGAGCGCGTTCCAGGCCAGGATGTCCAGGCCGCGGCCGAGGACCATGGCCGGGACGGTGCTCGCCATGGCGTCCAGCAGCTGCCGGATCTCCGGCCGTACGGTCTGGCCGGGGACCGCCCGGGGCACGCAGTCCGCCTCGCTCCGGCGCCGGGGCACGGCGATGTTGCGCAGATACGTCACCTCGCCGCCGGACAGCCGCAGCGCCCGCGCGATGGCGTCCAGGACGGAGTCGGAGATGGCGGGCGCCCGGCCCTGCTCGATGCGGGTGTAGTAGTCGACGCTGATGCCGGCGAGCTGGGCGACCTCCTCGCGCCGCAGCCCGCGCACCCGGCGGCGGCCGATCCCGCTCGGCAGGCCCAGGTCGGCCGGGTCCAGCGCGGCGCGGCGCGCCTTGAGGAACGAGCTGATCTCGATTTCCGCATGCAGCATCCGTCCAGTATGCGCGCGGCGCCGCGTGGGTGGTTCCGCCGGACCCAGGCTGCGACGGGCCTGGTCCGCCCCGGCCGGCCCCAGCAGTCTGATGCGCACGCAGTCGTCAGAACGAACCAAGAACGCACAGGGAGCAGCTCATGCAGCGCAGGATCCTCGGCGGCACCGGCATCTCGGTCAGCGAGTACGCGCTGGGCGCGATGATGCTCGGCGCCTTCGGCAACACCGACCACGCCGACTGCGTCCGCATCGTGCACCGCGCACTGGACGCCGGCATCAACTTCGTGGACACCGCGGACATATATTCCGCGGGCGAGTCCGAGGAGATCGTCGGCAAGGCCCTCAAGGGCCGCCGCGACGACGTCGTACTGGCCAGCAAGTTCTTCAACCCGATGGGCCGGGACGCCAACCACGGCGGGGCGTCCCGGCGTTGGATCGTGCGCGCCGTGGAGGACAGCCTGCGCCGGCTGGACACCGACCACCTCGACCTCTACCAGGTCCACCGCCCCGACCCCACGACCGACATCGACGAGACACTGTCCGCGCTCTCGGACCTGGTCCGCTCCGGCAAGGTGCGGGCCATCGGCACCTCGACGTTCCCCGCCGAGCAGATCGTCGAGGCCCAGTGGACCGCCGAGCGCCGCGGCCACGTCCGGTTCCGTACCGAGCAGCCGCCGTATTCGATGCTGGCGCGCGGGGTGGAGAACGCGGTGCTGCCGACCGCGCAGCGCCACGGCATCGGCGTGCTGACCTGGGGTCCGCTCAGCGCCGGCTGGCTCTCCGGCCGCGACCTGTCGGCCAGTTCCCGGGCCGCCCTGGAGACCCGGAAGTTCGACCTCTCGCTGCCGGAGAACGCCCGCAAGGCCGAGGCGGTCCGCGCCCTGTCCGAGGTCGCGTCCGACGCCGGCCTCACCCTCCCCCACCTGGCCACCGCCTTCGTCCGCGCGCACCCTGCGGTGACCTCGGTCATCATCGGCCCGCGCACCCTCGACCAGCTGGAGAGCCTGCTGGACGGCGCCGACATCACCCTCGACGCGGACGTCCTGGACCGGATCGACGCCATCGTCCCCCCGGGCACCGACCTCAACCGCGCGGACAACTACTACCTGCCCCCGGCCGTCTCGGATCCGGCACTGCGGCGGCGGTGAAGGGGCCTGTGTTCAGGCCAGATGCAGCGCCGCGAGCAGCGCGTCGATCAGTGGCCGGTCGCGTTCCTGGGTGAGGCGGTGGCGGGCCTCCTCCGGGGGCAGCCACTCCAGCCGGTCGACCTCGTCGGTCGGCGTGAACGCCCCCGCCATCGCCTCGGCGGCCCAGTAACGGACCTGTTTGGGGCGGCCGTTGGCGAAGTAGTAGGAGGTCGGCAGGGGGGCGCCGGGGCGGCAGTCCATACCGGTCTCCTCGGCCACCTCGCGGACCGCCCCGGCCAGGGCGTCCTCGCCGCGCTTGAGTTTGCCCTTCGGGTGGGACCAGTCGTCGTACTTGGGCCGGTGGACGAGCGCGATCTCCAGGCCGTGCTCGACGGACGGGCGGCGGCGCCACAGCACACAGCCCGCGGCCCGCACCGGCTTGCGGCTGTCCGGCTCACGGGCATCCACCGTGCGGGCGTCCGGCGTGCGGGCGTCCGGCGTGCGGGATGCCGGCTTACGCATGTCCGGCGTGCGGGCCGGTGGCTCTCCGGGTCCCGTCATCGCTCCACCCCCTTCAGTGCCTTCTCCCGGGACAGCCAGACGCGGCCGAAGGCGTAGCGGGCCGCCTCGACCTGGTGGCGCTGGTCGGCGTGGAGGACGCCGAGGGCGTAGGCGGTGGCCGGGGCGATGCGGGGGGTGCGGGCCGCGGCGGCGGCTGCGGCGGCGGCCTCGGCGGCGTCCCGGTGGCCCTCCAGGAGCAGGGCCGCCTCCGCCAGGCGGGGGTCGGCGTACTCGGGGACCAGCACCTCCTGGGCGTAGCGGCTCAGCCGGAGCAGCACCCGTACCTGGTGCCAGGGCGCGTCCTGGCGGGCGCCGTCGGCCAGCGCCTCGGCGTTGTACGGCTGTCCGGCGCGGACCAGCGGCAGCGCGCCGACCGCCTCGGCGAGCCGGCGCGCGGACTGCTCGGCGAGCGGCGGCAGCGCCTCGGCGGCCGGGACGTCCGCGGCCGCGCGGGTCAGCGGCACCTCGGAGGCGAGCACGGCCACGGAGTCGGCGACGGCGTGGAAACGGGACGAGCCCAGGGCCTGGAGCGCGGCGGAGTGGGCGCGGGTGCGGGCGAGGGTGAGCTGGCGGTCCAGGAGTGCCCCGGCCCGTGCGGCACCGGCGGCGAGGACGGCATCGGCGTCCGGGACGGCGGGGTCGCGCCCTTCGAGGGAGCCGGTGTCGGGGCCCGGGTTGCCGGGGCCGCCGGTGTCCGTACTGGAGGGCTCCGTCTTGCGGGTGCCGGCGGCACGGGTGCCCGTGGAGCGGGGCCCGGCGGGTGGTTCGGCGCGGTCGGGGCGTACGCCGCGGCCGGTGCGCGGGGCGCGGCCGGTGCTGTGCTCGGGGCGGTCGGTGCGGCCGGTCAGCCGCGTCAGGGCGGCCATCAGCCGGTCACGGCGGGCCGCACAGGCCTGTTCGCGGGCCAGGGTGCCGGACAACCAGCCCAGTTCGGCGAGGAGTTGGTCGGCCCAGGCCTCTTCGGTCAGCGGCCGGAAGGTGTGCAGGGTGGCGCTGATCCGGCGGGCGGCGCGGCGCAGCCGGCGGGCGGCCGCGCCGGCGCCCTCGGCGTCCGGGCCGCTCTCCCGGTGCAGCCGCAGACTGCGCAGGAAGTCCGCGGACTGCTGGTGGAGGTAGCCGGCGAGCACGTCCTCGGCCGTCCGCCCGGCGAGGTGGAGGCCGGCGGCGGGTCCGGTGCCGGCCGCCGGGTCGTCGTACGGCCCCGGTGGTCCGTACGGTCCGTAGGGTCCGTCCACCACCGCGGCACGGGCGCCGGCCGCCCCGCCGGGCTCGCATCCGGTGCCGAGGAGACCGGCCGGCCCCCCGGTCCGCTGGTCAGGTCGCTGGGCCACGCCGGCGCCTCCGGGCGTCGATGAGCATTTCCTGTACGTTGCGCAGCGGCGCGCCGTCCGCGTCCACGGAGCGCCGGGTCCAGTCGCCGTCCGGGCCCAGGTGCCAGGAGGACGTGGTGTCCGAGGTACCGGTCTCCAGGAGCCGGTTGAGGGCGGCGCGGTGCGCCGGGTCGGTGACCCGGACCAGCGCCTCGATCCGCCGGTCGAGGTTGCGGTGCATCATGTCGGCGCTGCCCAGCCACACCTCGGGCTCGCCGCCGTTGCCGAAGGCGAAGATCCGGGAGTGTTCCAGGAAGCGGCCGAGGATGCTGCGGACCCGGACGTTCTCGCTGAGGCCGGGCACTCCCGGGCGCAGCGCGCAGATGCCGCGCACCCAGATGTCGACCGGCACGCCGGCCTGCGAGGCGCGGTAGAGCGCGTCGATGACGGCCTCGTCGACCATCGAGTTGACCTTGATGCGGACGTACGCGGGCCGGCCCGCGCGCTGGTGCGCGATCTCCTTGGTGATCCGCTGGACCAGGCCGTCGCGCAGGGACTTGGGGGCGACCAGGAGGCGGCGGTAGGTCTCCCGGCGGGAGTAGCCGCTCAGCCGGTTGAAGAGGTCGGAGAGGTCGGCGCCCACCTGCGGGTCGGCGGTCAGCAGCCCGAGGTCCTCGTAGAGCCGGGCCGTCTTGGGGTGGTAGTTGCCGGTGCCCACGTGGGAGTAACGGCGCAGCATGTCGCCCTCCTGGCGGACCACGAGGGAGAGCTTGCAGTGCGTCTTCAGGCCGACCAGGCCGTAGACGACGTGGCAGCCCGCCTCCTCCAGCTTGCGGGCCCACTTGATGTTGGCCTGTTCGTCGAACCGTGCCTTGATCTCGACCAGCACCAGGACCTGCTTGCCGGATTCCGCCGCGTCTATCAGGGCGTCGACGATCGGCGAGTCACCCGAGGTGCGGTAGAGGGTCTGCTTGATGGCGAGGACGTCGGGGTCGGCCGCGGCCTGCTCCAGGAACGCCTGCACCGAGGTGGAGAAGGAGTCGTAGGGGTGGTGCAGGAGGACGTCGCGGGCGCGCAGCGCGGCGAAGATGTCGGGCGCCGACGCCGACTCCACCTCGGCGAGGTCACGGTGGGTGCCGGCGACGAACTTGGGGTACTTCAGCTCGGGCCGGTCCAGCGCTCCTATGCCGAACAGCCCGGTCAGGTCCAGCGGGCCGGGCAGCGGGTAGACCTCGGCGTCGGAGATCTTCAGCTCCTGGACGAGCAGGTCGAGCACCGCGGGGTCGATGGACTCCTCGACCTCCAGCCGGACCGGCGGGCCGAACCGCCGCCGCATCAGCTCCTTCTCCAGCGCCTGGAGGAGGTTCTCGGCGTCGTCCTCCTCGACCTCCAGGTCCTCGTTGCGGGTCACCCGGAACATGTGGTGCGCGCGCACCTCCATACCCGGGAACAGCTCCTCCAGGTGGGCGGCGATGACGTCCTCGATGGGGACGTAGCGCTGCGGGGAGGCTTCGAGGAAACGGGAGAGCAGCGGCGGGACCTTGACCCGGGCGAAGTGGTCGTGGCCGCTGACCGGGTTGCGGACGACGACGGCCAGGTTCAGCGAGAGGCCGGAGATGTACGGGAACGGGTGCGCCGGGTCCACCGCCAGCGGCGTGAGCACCGGGAAGATCTGCTGCCGGAACAGGGTGAACAGCCGGGCCTGCTCCTTCTCGGTCAGGTCCGGCCAGCGGATCAGGTGGATGCCCTGGTCGGCGAGGTCCGGGGCGATGTCCTGCTGGAAGCAGGCGGCGTGCCGGGCCATGAGCTCGCGCGAGCGGGTCCAGATCAGGTCCAGCACCTCGCGGGGCTGGAAGCCGGAGGCGGAGCGGGTGGCGACGCCGGTCGCGATCCGCCGCTTGAGTCCGGCGACCCGGACCATGAAGAACTCGTCCAGATTGCTGGCGAAGATCGCCAGGAAATTGGCGCGTTCGAGCAGCGGGGTGGCCGGGTCCTCGGCGAGTTCGAGCACCCGCTCGTTGAACGCCAGCCAGCTGCGTTCCCGGTCCAGGAAGCGGTCGGCGGGCAGCTCCGCGCCGTCCACGCCCACCACGCCCTGGTCCACGTACGCGTCCGGGTCGGCGTCGAGGTCCGGTTCCAGGCCCGGCACCGTCCCGCGGACCGCGTGCGGCCGGTGCGCGGCGATGGAGCCCACGGAAGGCTGGGCCGAGGGGGCCGGGGCCTGTGGGGGCCTGGTGGCCGGCATCTCGGGCTGGACCTGTGCCTGAGCGCTGGGCTGCTGGTTCATGGCCTTATTCTTCCGCGTTCCGGGGGTTCCAGGCGCGTCAGGAGGTGGCGGCGCGAGACGGAGCCTCGGGTTGGGGAGGTTCGGCACAGCGGGCTGCATTCAGCGATGCTCGCAACCGACCTTGAATCAGCGGTAACGCGGATATGGCGCAGAAGCAAGCGGGACGCTACGGCGCGGGGCCGGGGGCGGGGCCAGGGGCGGGCCACGGCGGCACCCGAACGCGGGCGGTGCGGCGCCGCCGACACTGTGTCACCACCCCGTCGCGCTGTCACCACGTCGCCGCCCGGTCGCCGCAACCGTTACCCATGAGAAATACCCCGGCTTCCCTCAGCTGGGCCTCATGCCCTTCGGGGGGCGGATCCGATTTCTCGCGCAAAGCTTTCCACGTAAAGCTTTAAAACGTGTGACAGTGCAAGAATTCGAACGGGAGTCCTCCGAAGCGAAAGGGTCGGGACCAGGAAATGCGAAAGTAATTCACCGAGCCGAGGGGAAACCGATGAGCTTCTGCAGGGCCGTCATGCAGCCGCCCCTGTCTCCGACCGTCGCGCCGCGCCGGCCCGACGGGAGAGGCCAGTTGACGGTCCGCCAGTTGATGGGTCGCCAGTTGAAGGCCCCGGCACATGCCGAGAAACACCTGCGAAAGGTGCCGGAAAGCCGGGCGGAGAGCCGTAAGGAACGAGAATGATGACGGCGCACCCGGCAGAAATAAAAGGCGGGCGCGCCGGAGCGATCCGGCGGCCGTTCCACGCCTTCTGGCCGTTCCGCTACTGAAGGAAACTGGTTATGGCGCCCCGCCCCCGGCCCGGAAACCCGGCTGCGGGCGCTGCTGGCCCTGGGCTTCGAGGAGCTGCAGCTGCACCGTGTCCAGGCCGAGTTGGACGGCCGCAACACCGCCTCGGCCCGGCTGCTGGAACGGCTCGGGGTGCGCCGGGAGGGCCATCTGCGGGAGAACGAGTTCCCCGACGGCGAGTGGTCCGACGAGGTCGTCCACGCGATGCTGGCGCGGGAAGGGCGGGCACAGCGGCGCTAGCCCCGGCGCGCGGCGGACGCGGGCCGGGCCCCCGGCCGGGCCGCCCCGCCCGCGCGCACCCGCCCGCCGCCGCTCAGGTCTCCGACCGGTACATCAGGTCCGTCTCGTGCGTGACGAACCCCATCCGCTCGTAGACGCTCACCGCCGCCGCGTTGTCGGCGTCGACGTAGAGCATCGCGGTCGGCAGCCCCTGCCCGGCCAGATGGCGCAGCCCCACCGAGGTGAGCGCCTTGCCCAGGCCGCCGCCCTGGGCGCCCGGCCGGACGCCGAGGACGTAGACCTCGCCCAGGCCCTCCTCGGGGTGCACCTTCGTCCAGTGGAAGCCGACCAGCCGGCCGCCCTTCTCGGCCAGGAAGAAGCCCTTGGGGTCGAACCACGCCTCGGCCTTGCGGTCGTCCAGGTCGCGCTGGGTCAGCGAACCCTGCTCGGGGTGGTGCGCGAAGGCCTCCGCGTTCACCTCCAGCCAGGCCGCGTCATCGGTGCCCGGCTGGAAGGTCCGTACGGTCACGCCCTCGGGCAGTACCGGCTCGGGCAGCTCCAGGTCGCCCAGCGAGCGCCGCATCTGCCGCAGCTCGCGGAACATCGTCAGACCCAGGGTCTGCGCGAGGTGCCGGGCGGCCGGGTGCCCGCCGTGCGCCCAGACCCGCAGCCGGCGCCCGGACAGCTCCAGCAGCTCGGTGCCCAGCGCCCGGCCGTGCCCCCGGCCGCGGTGCCCGGCGTGCACCACCAGCTCGGCGGCCGGCGCCTCCACCGGGTCGGTGTCCTCCAGCTGGCCGTAGCCGACCAGCAGCTCCTCGCCCGCTTCCCCGTGCGCGTACACCAGCACATGCGCGACACCCGGCCGCTTGCCGCCCCGCAGCTGCAGCCGTCCCTGTTCGGACACCGCGGGCTGCCCGTCCGTGCGCGCGGCCCGCTCGATCAGCTCCAGAACGGCCCCGGCCGTTTCCGGCGCGACCTCGTCGACCACCTGGATCCTGCGGCCGGTCCGGCCCATCTCCTGTGCAGCGTCAGTCATGTGTGCAGCGTACGACCCTGCCGGGGTCCCGCAGCGGCATCAGGGCGCGGCCGCCCCGATCTGCCCGGCGAGCCACGCCGGTGCCGCCCGCCGGCCCGGCGCTCACCGGCAACCGTCCCGTAACCCGGCACCCCCTGTTGCGCTACGCGCGTCAACAATAAGCTGCGGTCCGCTCAGGACCATCCAGGAGGGGAACCCATGCCAGCGACACCGCAACGGCGCCGCGCCATCAGCAGATTGAGGACCGGATCGGCCGCACTGGCCGCCGCCGTCGGAATCGGCGTCACCGTCGCCGCCCTGCCGGCCGGGGCCGACACCGTGCACCCGGACCGCACCGGTCACTCCGGCCGCACCGACCGCACCGTTGACGTTCAGCTGCTCTCCTTCAACGACTTCCACGGCAACCTCGAACCGCCGCAGGGCTCCTCCGGCACGGTCGAGGAACTGCAGGCCGACGGCACCAGGAAGAGCGTGCCGGCCGGCGGCGTCGAGTACCTGGCCCAGTCCCTGCGCACGGCCCGCAAGGGCCACCCGTACTCGGTGACCGCGGCGGCCGGCGACCTGGTGGGGGCCAGCCCGCTGCTCTCCGGCCTCTTCCACGACGAACCGACCATCGAGGCCATGAACCAGCTGGGCCTGGACGTCACCTCCGTCGGCAACCACGAATTCGACGAGGGCCGGGCGGAGTTGACCCGCCTGCAGAACGGCGGCTGCCACCCCAAGGACGGCTGCTACGAGGACGGCAAGAAGTTCGCCGGCGCCGGCTTCCCGTACCTGGCCGCCAACGTCACCGACGAGAAGACCGGCAGGCCGCTGCTCAAGCCGTACACCGTCTGGCGCCACAAGGGCGTGAAGATCGGCTTCATCGGCGTGACCCTCGAAGGCACCCCGGACATCGTCAGCGCCAACGGCGTCAAGGGCCTGAAGTTCCACGACGAGGTAGAGACGATCAACAAGTACGCCAAGGTCCTGAACCGGCAGGGCGTGAAGGCGATCGTGGCCCTCATCCACGAAGGCGGCCTGCCCGCCTCCACCTCGTACAACTACGACTGCGACAGCCCCGGGCCGGGCGACGGGATCTCCGGCCCGATCACCGAGATCGCCAAGCACGTCACGCCCAAGGTCGACGCCCTGGTCACCGGCCACACCCACCAGGCGTACGCCTGCACCATCCCCGACCCGTCGGGCCGGCCGCGCACCGTCACCTCCGCCGCGTCCTACGGCAAGCTCTACACCGACACCGAGCTGACCTACGACCGGCGCACCCACGACATCGTCCGCACCAGCGTCAAGGCGCCCGGCGCGGTCAACCACGTGGTCGACCGCACCCAGCCCAAGGCCGCGGACATGACGTCCCTGATCGCCCGGTGGAACAAGCTGGCCGCGCCGGTCGCGGCCCGCCCGGTCGGCCACATCGCCGCCGACATCGCCGGCCGTGGCGCGAACGCCCCCGAGTCCCCGCTCGGCGACGTCATCGCCGACGCCCAGCTCGAAGCGACCAAGGCCGCCGACAAGGGGGGCGCCCAGCTGGCCCTGATGAACCCCGGCGGCATCCGCTCCGACCTCGCCTACCCGGCGTCCGGCTCCGAGGGCGACGGCGTCGTCACCTACGGCGAGGCGTTCACCGTCCAGCCCTTCACCAACATGATGAACGTCGTCGACCTCACCGGCGCCCAGCTGCTGACCGCCCTCCAGCAGCAGGTCAGCGGCCCCAACGAGGCGTCCCCCAAGATCCTCCAGGTCTCCGCGGGTCTCACCTACACCCTCGACATGACCAAGAAGGGCGCCGACCGCATCGTCAAGGACTCCGTCAAACTGAACGGCGCCGCCCTCGACCCCGCCAAGACCTACCGCGTCGCGATGAACGAGTTCCTCGCCGGCGGCGGCGACGGCTTCCCCGCCTTCAAGGACGCCAAGAACAAGTACGTCGGCCCGTCCGACCTGGACGCCTTCACGGCGTACCTGACGGCACACTCGTCGGCCTCCTCCCCGCTGAAACCGCCGGCGGCGGACCGTATTCACGTGGTGAAGTAACTCCCACGTACCCGTCTCTCCCGCCGCGGTTGTTGCTCGCCGTTGCGCTTTGCGGCGCCCCCGCACGTACTTGGCCGTCCCGCCGCGGTTGTTGGTCGCCGTTGCGCCTGCGGCGGGCTGGGTTGTTGTTGGGTGCGGTGACGGGCCTCCGGGGCCTTGTTCGTGGACTGCTGACGCTTTACGTCCACGAACAAGGCCCCTCCGGCCTGTCCCCTCCCGTTGGGGGAGTGTGCGGGTGTGTGTGGGGGCGCGCGTTGTGGGGCGTACACCTGACGTCGCCGGTCAGCGGGAATACCGCGCCTCACCTGTCGAGTTGTGGCCCTGCAGGGGGCGCTCGCGACCCTTACGGGTTCTGTTCGACCGTCCCCTACGGGTCCCAAGGGCCCCTTGCAGCCCCAACGCCCGCCCCCACCCACCGCATTCCCCTCCCCCAATCGGGAGGGGACGGGCCGGAGGGGCCGGTGTTTGGGACGTAAAGCGACAGCAGTCCCAAACACCGGCCCCGCAGGCCCGTCACCGCACCCGACACCCACCCAGCCCGCCGCAGGCGCAACGGCGAGACCACCCGCGGCGGGACGGCCAAGTACGTGCGGGGCGCCGCAAAGCGCAACGGCGAGCAACCCCCACGGCGGGACAGACGGGTACGTGGGCGGCACCGCAAAGCGCAGCGGCCCCGCTCCCCCGCAAGGCGGAGGGCCCCCGCCCGCAAGGAGGACGTGCTTCGTGGGGGCCGCTCCTAGCGTGGCGGGTATGACTTCTGTGCGGGGTGGGGAGGGGCCCAAGGAGCGGGCCAGGAAGGTCTTTTGGGCCTACGGGGCGTTCGGGTGGCTCGTGGTGTCGTTCGTGTGGCACGTGTGGATGGGCGTGGACTACCGGGCGGCGATGGGTGCGGAGGACGCCGTGCCGGTGTGGGTGTTCCTCGCCTATGACGGGCTGATCGTGGCGATGTCGGCGGGCGGCGCGGTGGTGAGTCTGGCGACGGTACGGCCGTGGGGGCGGCGGCTGCCGGGGTGGCTGGTGACGGTGCCGCTGTGGTGCGGCGCCGTGCTTCTGGCCGTACGGGGTGTGCCGGGCCTGGTCGAGAACCTCACGACGGCGGCCGGGCTCACCCCGTACGGCCTGCTGGGGCTGGCGGAACGCCCCGCCGATCCGGCGTCCGGGGAGTTCTGGACGGAGATGGCGATCAATACGTACTTCTTCGTGGGGGCGGTGGTGATGCTGCCCCTGGCCGTGCTCCACCAGCGGGGTGCGCGCGACGGCGGGCAGACCCCGCAGCGGGAGGGCCGGCTACGCGGGAGGCGCCGCTGAGCGGCAACGGCGAGCAAGCCCGACGGCGGGACAGACGGGTACGTGGGCAGCCCCGCGAAGCGGCAACGTCAGGAGAAGTCCCCCACGTGATCCCGCGCCCACTGGGCGAACGTGCGGGCGGGGTGGCCCGTGACCCGTTCGACCGCGTCGGAGATCGGGAAGGCCGGGGCGTCGACCGTGCTGCCGAACATGCGGACCAGTTCGAGGGCCGCCTCCTTCGGCAGGTGGGGGCCGGACATCGCCTCGGCGGCGGCCTCCTCGGTGATCTGCTCGACCCGGGTCTCGCGGCCGATCGCGCGGCCGATCTCGGCGACCTGGTCGGCGACGGTCAGCGCCTCGGGGCCGGTGACGAGGTACGCCTGGCCGTTGTGGGTGCCGGTGCGGTCCAGGAGGGCGACGGCGGCGACGTCCGCGAGGTCCGCCTCGTGGACCGGGACGCCCTGCGCGCCCGGGTGGGCGTCGCGGACCACTCCGGAGTCGCGGATCGCCGGGCCCCAGGCCAGGGCGTTGGTGGCGTAGTTGCCACCGCGGACGAAGGTCCACTCCAGGCCGGAGTCGCGCACCGCGCGCTCCAGCGTGGCGTGCATCCGGGCGATGAAGTTGGTCTCGTCGGCGGGGGTGTCGGTCACCGCCATCGAGGAGTTGAGGACGATCCGGCGGACGCCGGCCTTGGCCGCGGCCTCGACGAGGGCGAGCGCGGCCCGGTCGCCGCCGGCCGCCAGGTTGAGGAAGAGGGCGTCGGCACCGTCGAGGAGGGGCGCGAAGTCGGCGGCGCTGCCGGTGAGATCGGCGCGTACCACCTCCGCACCGGCGGGCAGTTGGGCGCGCGCCGGGTCGCGGGTCAGGGCGCGTACGGCGGCGCCGTGCGCGAGGAGCCGGTCGACAAGGCTGCGGCCGATGTTGCCGGTTGCTCCGGTTACCACGATCATGGGGTCACCTTCAGGGGATCGGTAAGAGCACTAGGTGCGGGGAAGTCCGGACGGAGTGCGTACGAAGACGGATGAAGTACGGACGAAGTAACGACCTGGAAGAGTGCTGACGGTAATTCAGCAACAGCCGGTGGTGCGGAAAAATTTCCTCAAGACCGCCACGACAAGCTTCGCGTATCCGACATACCTTCGGTAAGACTTGCGTTCGAGGGACCCGATCGTGGTGGGATGTCGGGATGCGATCCCCCACACGCATACCTTCACCCTCGCCCGAGCCCGCCGCCTCGTACCGCCCCCACACCCCCGTCACGAGCGGCGCCCAGGACGACCCCGCCGGCAACACCAGAAAGCTTCCCCCGATCAACCCGTACGCCGATCTGGCCGCCCTCGCCGATCCCGAGCCGGACCCCGCCGCGGAGACCGGAACGGAGAACGATCCCTCGGCCTACGCCGGCGGCCCGCGCCGCCGCACGTACCTCAACGAGCGGGACGACAGCGACGATCCGCTGGGCCTCGGGCTGCGCGCCGACGAGGACGAGGAGGAGGCCTGGTCACCGCCCAACCACCGCCGGGCCAAGCGCGGCATCAGCCGCTTCGCCGCCGTTCCGATCGCCGTGAAGCTGCTGGTCGCGGTGCTGGTGTGCACCGCCTTCCTCACCCTCTTCGACCGGTTCGCGGTGCTCTACGCGCAGAACAAGACCGCGGAGAAGCTCAAGTCCGCGCTGCATCTGAACGCCACGCCCGAAGTCGACATCCAGGGCTTCCCGTTCCTCACCCAGGTCCTCGACAAGCGCGTCGACCAGGTGAAGGTCACCATCCCCGACCTGGCCGCCGACCGGGTCTCGCTGGCGAAGTTCGAGGCGACCGCGCACGACGTCCGCCTCGACGGTGATCTGCCCAGCTCCGTCAAGGGCGCCACGATCGGTTCCATGCACGGTGACGTGCTGCTCGCCTTCGACGACATGAACCGCGAACTCGGCGCCTCCCAGGTGAAGTTCAGCGAGCTGGGGCACGATTCGGTCCGCGCGGAGGGCCGGCTGCCGATCGCCGGGCACGAACTGCGGGTCCGGGCCGAGGCGCGCATCCGGCGGGCCGGCGACCGCGGGGTGTCCACCGACATCAGCCGGATGCGGCTGGACATCGGCGACGTCGCCGTCTACCGGCCGGGCACCGGCAAGGCGGACGGCCTGCGGCTGACCCGCAAGGCCGCCGCCGAACTCAGCCGGCAGGCCGCCAAGGCCAAGGCGATGCTGAGCATCCCGGCGATCGCCGAGCGGATCGGCATCCCGAAGCAGTACCTCGACGAAGCGCTCCGCAGCGACGACAAGCTGCACCAGCTGACCGGGTCGCCGCGCTTCGTCCACCAGCTGATGAAGGTCAACCTCGTCGACGTGGTGGTGGACCACCCCTGGCTGCTGCAGAAGGTCGGCATCGACCCGAAGATCCTCGGCGCGCTGAGCGGCCTGACCAAGCCGCAGCTCGCGGACCGGCTGTCGCTCTCCTTCCAGCTCCCCAAGACCCCCGGTGACGTGCGGCTGCGCAACATCTCCGTCGAACGGGACGGCATCCGCGCCGAACTCTCCGGCACGGACCTGCCGTTCGGGGACGCGGCCGGCAAGAAGAAGTGACGTAGGCGGCGGGCCGCCCGGCTCAGCTCGGCGCGGGCGGCTCCGGCGGGCCGGGCCGCGGCGCCGGCCTCCCCGGCCGTGGGGCCGGCCCCGCGGGTGGCGGGGTCGGTGCGCCCGGCAGGGTCAGGACCGCCTCGGTGCCGCCGAGGTCGGCGGAGCGCAGCCGTACCGCGCCGCCCGCCTGCTCCGCCGTACGGGCCACGATCGACAGGCCCAGTCCGCTGCCGGGCAGGCTGCGGGCGGACGGCGAGCGCCAGAACCGCTCGAAGACATGCGGCAGTTCGTCCTGCGGGATGCCCGGGCCGTGGTCGCGCACGGTCAGCTCACCGCCGGCCAGCCGGACCTCGACCGTGCCGCCCGGCGGGCTGAACTTCACCGCGTTGTCGAGCAGATTGACCACCGCGCGCTCCAGCGCGGCCGCCTCGGCGCGTACGTACCAGGGCGCGACGTCCGCGGTGAGGGTCAGCGACGGGCCGCGCAGCCGGGCCCGTTCCAGCGCCGAGCCGACGATCTCGTGCAGCGCCACGACTCCGACCGCGCTCTGGCCCGGCTCGGGCGACCGGGACAGCTCCTGCAGATCACCGATCAGCGCCGCCAGCTCGCCCATCTGCGCCTTCACCGACGCCAGCAGGGCCGCCTTGTCGGCGGGCGGGATCGGGCGGCCGGACTGCTCGCTGCGCACCAGCAGGTCGATGTTGGTACGGAGCGAGGTCAGCGGGGTCCGCAGCTCGTGGCCGGCGTCCGCGATCAGCTGCTGCTGGAGGTCGCGGGAGGCGGCCAGCGCGGAGGTCATGGAGTTGAAGGAACGGGAGAGGCGGGCGATCTCGTCCTCCCCGTCGACCGGGATGCGGACGGCCAGGTCCTGCGTACGGGCGACGTGCTCGACGGCGGCGGTGAGCCGGTCGACGGGTTTGAGGCCCGCCCGGGCGACCCAGAGACCGGCGGTGGCGGCGCCGAGCACGCCCACTCCGGCGACCACCAGCAGCACCAGCGCGAGCTGGTTGAGCGGGTCGGTGACCTGCTTCATCGGCACCGCCACGGAGATCGCCAGCCGGTTGCCCGCGGCGTCGGTGAGCGGCCCGTCGTAGGGCTTGGTCGACACCCGCATCTCGGCCCCGTCCTGGGCCCGGGTGGTGTGCTCCGTCGCCGCCAGCCGGCCCGCGGCCACCGCGGTGTCCGCACGCTGCGGCGGGATCGGCGACTTGTCCGGCGAGGTGCAGACGTAGCCGCCGGCCGAGACCAGCTGGATGGTGTACGGGGTGGGCTGGAAGTGCACCCCGTCCGGGCTGTTGCAGTACGCGCTGAGCGCCCGGACGTAGCCGTCGCCCACCTCGACGCTGCTGAGCTGGGTGTCGAGCTGCTCGGTCAGCCGGTCCCGGGTGATCAGCCAGCAGGCGGCGGCCGAGAGGGCCACCGCGAAGGCCACCGCCACCGCCGTGAGCATCGCCAGCCGCGAGCGCAGCGGCAGCCGGTGGAACCGGGCCAGCGGGCCCGGGCGGCCGGTGCTCATTCCGCCCCGCCCTCCCCCCGCAGGACGTAGCCGACCCCCCGCACCGTGTGGACCAGGCGCGGTTCGCCGCCCGCCTCCGTCTTGCGGCGCAGGTACATCACGTACACGTCGAGGGAGTTCGAGGTGGGTTCGAAGTCGAAGCCCCAGACGGCCTTGAGGATCTGCTCCCGGGTGAGGACCTGCCGCGGGTGCGCGAGGAACATCTCCAGCAGGGTGAACTCCGTGCGGGTCAGCTCGACCGGCCGGCCGCCGCGGGTCACCTCGCGGGTGGACAGGTTCATCCGCAGGTCGGCGAAGCCCAGCGTCTCGTCCTCCGCGGGTTGCGCGCCGGCCGCCGCCGCGTAGGAGCTGCGGCGCAGCAGGGCGCGGATCCGGGCGAGCAGTTCGTCGAGCTCGAAGGGCTTGACGAGGTAGTCGTCGGCACCGGCGTCGAGGCCGGTGACCCGGTCGCCGACGGTGTCGCGGGCGGTGAGCATCAGGATCGGCACGGTCACCCCGCTCGCCCGCAGCCGGCGGGCGGCGGTCAGCCCGTCCATGCGGGGCATCAGGACATCGAGCACGATCAGTTCGGGGTCGTAGCCGGCGACCTTGTCGACCGCGTCCAGACCGTCGACCGCCTCCTCGGTCCCGTACCCCTCGAAGACGAGCGAGCGCCGCAGCGCCTCGCGGACCGCGGGCTCGTCGTCGACGATGAGGATGCGGGCGGGGTGGTCACCGTGCTCGGCGGGGCTCATGTGCGTGGTTACCTCGGCTGGGATACGGAATCGGACGGCTGCTCTTGCGGCTGCTCTTCAGCCTGGCACGGCAGGCGGCCGGCCGGCCTGTCAGACGCCGCTGTTGCTTCCGCCGCTGCCGCCGCCGCGCAGCGAGTCGAGGTCGGCCTTGACGGTGTTGATCGGGATGGCGAAGCCCAGGCCGACGCTGCCCGCGGTGCTGCTGTTGGCCGAACTCGGCGAGTACATAGCGGAGTTGATGCCGACGATCTGGCCCTGGAGATTGATCAGGGCGCCGCCGGAGTTGCCGGGGTTGAGCGAGGCGTCGGTCTGTATCGCCTTGTACGAGGTCTTCGAGGAGCCGGTGTCGCCGTTGTACTGGTTGCCGCCGAACTCGAACGGCCAGCCGCCGCCGTCGTCCGGTGCGCCCTGCCGGCCCCGGCCGCCGTCCTGCTTGGGGACGGTCACGTCGCGGTTGAGGGCGGAGACGATGCCGCTGGTCACCGAGCCGGTCAGGCCCTCCGGCGAGCCGATGGCCACCACGCCGTCCCCGACCGTGATCTTGTCGGAGTCGCCGAGCGAGGCCGGGGTGAGCCCCTTGGCCCCCTGGACCTTGATCAGCGCCAGGTCCTTGTCCGGGTCCGTTCCGACGACCTTGGCGGTCTTCCGGCTGCCGTCGCTGAAGGTCACCCGGACCGTGTCGGCGCCGGCGACCACGTGGTTGTTGGTGATGACCTCGCCGCCGGCGGTGAGCACGACGCCGGAACCGGTGGACTCCCCCTCGGTGGTGCGCGCCTTGATCTCCACGATCGACGGGCTGACCGCCTTGGCCACCGCCGAGACGCCGCTGCCGCTGTTCTTGCCCGCGTTGACCAGCGGGGTGCCGACGCTGTTCTGCGTGGCGTGCGTGGTCGCGCCGGCGATCAGCGCCGCGCTGCCGCCCCCGATGAGACCGGAGGCGAGCGCGACCGCGGCGATCAGCGCGACCGGCTTACGGGCCCGCCGCGGCGCACCGCCCGCCTCGCCGTGCCCCGGTGCGTACGGGGGCGGGGGCGGGGGCGGGGGCGGGAAAGCCTGCCCGGCCCCGTGCGCGAACCCCTGGGTGAACCCCTGCTGATGCGTCTCATCGCCGCTTCGGCGGTAGCTGTCGGTCATGGAGATGACTGTGCGTCGGGTGCATGAGAACGGTCTGAGAACGCCGTGAGAGACCCGACAGAAGTAGATATGCCCGGTATAAAGAGGTCCGGCGTGAAGACGGCCAGTGCGAAGAGGTCAGGCGTGAAGAGGGCCGGTGCGGCGCCGCGGGCGGTCAGCCGCCGCAGCCGCACGACCGCCGGACGACCAGCCGCGACGGGAACTGCCGCAGCCGCTCGCGGCGGGAGCCGACCACCCGCAGCCCGTCGTCCAGCACCAGGTCGACCGCGGCCCGGGCCATCGCCTGGCGGTCCGAGGCGACGGTGGTCAGCGGCGGGTCGGTGAGCCCGGCCTCCTTGACGTCGTCGAAGCCGGCCACCGCCAGCTCGCCGGGCACGTCGATGCGCAGCTCGCGGGCGGCCCGCAGCACGCCGATGGCCTGGTCGTCGGTTGCGCACATGATGGCCGGCGGCCGCTCGGGCCCGGCCAGCAGCTTCAGCGCGGCCTGGTAGGCGTCATAGCGGTTGTAGGCGGCCTGGTGGTAGTGGCCGTCCGGGGAGCGGCCGGACTCCAGCATGGCGCGCCGCCAGCCCTCGACGTGGTCGGTGACGGGGTCGCCGGACTTCGGGGTCTCCTCCGTGCCGCCGAGGAAGGCGACGTACGGGTGTCCGTGCTCCAGCAGGTGCCGGGTCGCCAGCTGGGCGCCCCAGATGTCGTCGGTCATCACGGCGACGTCGTCGATGGCGTCCGGCCGGCGGTGCAGCAGCACCACCCGGGCGTCCCAGGCGTCGATCTCGGCGGCGGCGTGCTCACTGGGGCCCTGGCTGATCAGGATCAGCCCGGCCACCCGCATGCCGAGGAACGCCCGGAGGTAGTGCACCTCGCGCTCGTCGAGGTAGTTGGCGTTGCCGACCAGCACCATCTTGCCGCGCTCGGAGGCGGCCTGTTCGACGGCGTGCGCCATCTCCGCGAAGAACGGCTGCCGGGTGTCCGGCACGATCAGGCCTATGAGGTCGGTCCGGCGGGACGCCATCGCCTGCGCGACCCGGTCCGGCCGGTACCCGAGCTCCTTGATCGCGGCGAGCACCCGCTCGCGCGTGGCCGGGGCAACCGGCCGGGGTCCGTTGTTGATGACGTAACTGACAACGGCGGTGGACGTCCCCGCCAGTCTTGCCACATCATCCCGCGTCACCTTGGCCACGCGCGGCAGTCTACGCGGGTGGGCCGTGGGGGTGGGCGGCAGTTCTCCGTGGATCAGGGAGCGGGGCCTGGTGCACTCCCTTCGCTGCGCTCAGAACGTCTCGGCTCTTTGATGCGCCCTTGGGATGCCGAGTGCAGCGGCAAGGCGGAGGAAGGAGTCCACGCGGAGCGTCGGAGGCTGACGACAACGCCGCAGATGTGCGTGCCAGGCCCCGCGAGCCCGCGGAGAACTGCCGCCCACCCCCTACCTCCGGGCAGGCCGTGGGCCTGCGGAGTTCGCGGTCGCGGCGGCGGCCGGGTCCGGGCCGGTGCCGTCGGCGGTGGTGCGGCTCTGCGCAGCGCCCGCGTGACGGTCGGATTCCGCGTGCTTCGTCCCGTTCGCCCCGTCGTCCTTGTTCTTCCCGCCGCTCTCCGCGGAGCGCTCGGGCTTCTCGGGGGTGACGAAGCGGTAGCCGACGTTACGGACCGTGCCGATGAGGGACTCGTGCTCGGGGCCGAGCTTGGCGCGCAGCCGGCGGACGTGGACGTCGACCGTCCGGGTGCCGCCGAAGTAGTCGTAGCCCCAGACCTCCTGCAGGAGCTGGGCGCGGGTGAAGACCCGGCCCGGGTGCTGCGCGAGGTACTTGAGCAGCTCGAACTCCTTGAAGGTCAGGTCCAGCACCCGGCCCTTCAGCTTGGCGCTGTACGTGGCCTCGTCCACCGAGAGGTCGCCGTTGCGGATCTCCATCGGCCCGTCGTCGGTGGTGATCTGCTGGCGGCCCGTCGCCAGCCGCAGCCGCGCCTCGACCTCGGCGGGGCCGGCCGTGTCCAGCATGACGTCGTCGACGCCCCAGTCGGCGGTGACGGCGGCCAGGCCGCCCTCGGTGACGACCAGGATCAGCGGGCAGCCGGGGCCGGTGGACCGCAGCAGCTGGCACAGCGAGCGCACGTGGGGAAGGTCACGTCGGCCGTCGATCAGTATGACGTCGGCACCGGGGGTGTCGATGAGCGCCGGACCCTCGGCCGGGGCCACCCGCACGCTGTGCAGCAGCAGCCCGAGCGCCGGGAGCACCTCCGTCGACGGCTGGAGTGCGTTGGTCAGCAGCAGGAGGGAACTCACCTGCGACCACCTACCCGGTTCTCGGGGTGTTGCATCCTCTTCTGCTCGCGGTCCTGCCTGCTTCGCTCGCCCATGACGTCTGGTTCCTCCTCGGTCCCTGCGACGGGGGCATCTCCCGGCCCTGCCGGGTGTCTGCGGCACTGCTTCGTACGGTCCTCGCAGTCGCGCGGAACGCGGCTGAAAGCACAAAAGGACCCGGGGGCAACGCTGCCCGGATCCTTCTTGCCCAGCAGAATAGCTCAGATGGGTACCGGACCCGAGGCCGATTTTGCACGTTCTTGTGTTCCGTCGATCACTTCGAGTGGTCATCGCGTGTCCCCGTTGACGGCCGCCGGGGCACGGAACACGGTCTCCCGAATCCCCTGAACGGCCCCACACGAGGGCGAGTTGGCAGCCTCCGAAGACCCCCCGCCGCCACCCCGCCCACGGCCTTCGACCAGCACATGACCGGGCCCCGCGCCGCCCCGGTCCGACCGCGGTGGCGTCCCGGCATACGGACGTGATCTGTCCGCACAGCGGGACGCCGCGGGCCCTACGGCCGGCGGGCGGGCGGCGACGGGCGGCCGTTCCCGGGGCCGGGGAGCGCACGGGGAGCGCACGGGTGCGCGCACCGGCACACCTCCCGCACCTCAGTCGTCGGCCCCGGTGCCGTCCTCGACCGGCTCCTCCTCTTCCGAGGGCGGCCGGTGGTTGTCGATCTGGTGGTGCACCCGGATCGCGGCCTCGCGCAGCTCGTGCCATTCGTCGGCGTCGGTGAACAGCGGCGGATAGGTCCGGCCCTGGCCCAGGTCACGCAGTTTGGCGAGCGCATGCTCCGCGCCGCTCAGCGCGAGTCCCAGCGCCCTGCGCTGATCGGCGATCCGGGCCCCGACGGGACGGTCGTCCGACGCCCCGGCCTCCTGCCCCGCCGCGGGGTCGGCCGCGGTGGCCCCCTCGTCCGCCCGCTCCCCGGGCCTCGCCCCGACCGGACCGGCCGGCCAGGGCGCGGACGGCATCGAGTCCGCGATCGTCTTGCGCGCCCGGGCCTCGTCCGACGCGTAGACGACGTCCCACGGCAGCAGCGGCACCTCGTCCCCGCCGTCCCGGCGGATCCGGTCCGGCGCCGCCAGGTCCACCGCGACGTGCGCGGGTGGCGACCTCCTTGCCGTCCCTGGCCACCAGCGCGTGCACCGGCTCGGTGCCGTCGGTGAAGGCGATGACGACCGGGTGCACGATCAGCGCCCGGGTCACCCGCCGGGCCAGGATCGAGCGCGGTGCGCACGCCGTCGTCCGCACCCTCTTGGCGTGACTCCTCCCCCGCGTGAAGGCGGGGGCTGCTCGCTACGCCGGTACGGCTCCGCGACGGACCAGCCCGGCCCGTAGAACGTTCAGGGCCCCCACCGTGTCCGCGTGCGCCTCGTGGCCACACGAGACGCAGTGGAAGGTTTCCTGCGTGGGCCGGTTCTCCTTGGCGGTGTGCCCGTATTCGGGGCACCGCCGGGAGGTGCTACGGGGGTCCACGGCCATCACCTCCCGTCCGGCGCATTCTGCCTTGGCGGTGAGCATCTGGAGGAACACCCCCCATCCGGCATCAGCGATCGAACGGTTGAGTCCTGCCTTGGCAGCAGCCCCGTTGGGCAGAAAACTGCCTGACTTGTCAGGGTCCGGCTTCCGGACCGGGGCCTTGCTCATGTCGTGGATCTTGAGGTCTTCGTGTGCAATGAAGTCGTGCTCACGAACGAGATCGAGAGCGGTCTTGTGTGCATGATCGAGTCGCTGCCGACGGACCTTACGATGCAGACGAGCTACGGCCTCCACGGCCTTGCGACGCCTCTCGCTGCCGCGCTTGCACCGGGAGAGAGCCTGCTGCGCAGCTTTCAACTTGGCGGCGATCTTCTGGCCGTGGCGCGGATTGGCCACGAACTCGCCGTTGGAGTCCGCAAGGAAGTTGGCTACGCCCAGGTCGATGCCGACCACGCTTCCCGTCGCCGGAAGCGGTTCGGGTGCGGGCCGCTCGGCAGTGAGGACCACGTACCAGCGTCGTCCTTCCCGCTTCACGCTGATCGTCTTGACCTTGCCGATCACGGGCCGGTGCTGGTGCACCTTGACGTGCCCGACGCCTTGCAGCCGGAGGCGGGTGACGGGATCGTGCGGGGTGGCGTCCCAGCGGCAGCCGTCGCCGTCCTTCGGCCACTCCACGGTGTCGAACCTCTTGCCCGAGCGGAAGCGTGGGTAGCCAGGCTTGTCCCCGGTCTTGACGCGGCGGAAGAACGCGACGAACGCCTTGTCCAATCGGCGAAGCGTCGCTTGCTGGGAGGAGAAGGACCAGCGACCCTGACGCTCCGGATCGAAGGCACGGATGTCCTTGAGCTGCGCGGACTGCTGCCCGTACCGAACAGTCGTCCGCGAGCTGTGCCGGTAGGCGTCCCGCCGCTCCTGCAACGCGGCGTTGTAGAGCGAGCAGTGATCACGCAGCATCTCGGCGAGCGCGCCCATCTGACCGACGGTGGGCCGCATGAGGAACTTGTACGTACGGATCATCCGGCCCGCCCCCTTTCGTCGCCGTGTGTGACGTGTTGACCACACCATAGCGGCGCGCCCGTATGACCTACACATAAATCCGCAATCTCCAGGGGGAGTTGGGTTTACTCGCAGGTCATACGGGCGCGGGTGCGGTAATGCTGCGGCCGGCGCGCGGCCGGGTCAGTCCGCCTCCACCACCGCCTCCGCGAACTGGGCCGCGTACAGCCGGGCGTAGGCGCCGTCGGCCGCCAACAGGGCGTCGTGGCTGCCCTGTTCGACGATGGCGCCGTTCTCCATGACGAGGATGGTGTCGGCGTCCCGGATCGTGGAGAGGCGGTGCGCGATCACGAAACTGGTGCGGCCGGAGCGGAGTTGGGCCATCGCGTGCTGGATGAGGACCTCGGTGCGGGTGTCGACCGAGCTGGTGGCCTCGTCGAGGACGAGGATGGCGGGCTCGGCGAGGAAGGCCCGGGCGATGGTGATCAGCTGCTTCTCGCCGACCGAGACGTTGTTGCCCTCGTCGTCGAGGACGGTGTCGTACCCGTCGGGGAGGGTGCGCACGAAGCGGTCGACGTGGGTGGCCTTCGCGGCCGCCATGATCTTGTCCATCGAGGTGCCGGCCGGCGCGCCGTAGGCGATGTTCTCCGCGATCGTGCCGCCGAAGAGCCAGGTGTCCTGGAGGACCATGCCGATGTGGGCGCGCAGCTCCTCGCGGGACATCGCGGCGATGTCCACGCCGTCCAGGGTGATCCGGCCGCCGCGCACCTCGTAGAACCGCATCAGGAGGTTGACCAGGGTGGTCTTGCCGGCACCGGTCGGGCCGACGATGGCGACCGTCTGGCCGGGGTGGACGGCCAGCGACAGGTCCTCGATCAGCGGTTTGTCCTCGGCGTAGGAGAACGAGACGGACTCGAACCCGACGTGGCCGCGGACGTGTGCGGGGCGGGCCGGCCGCTCGGGGTCGGGGTCCTGTTCCCGGGCGTCGAGGAGTTCGAAGACCCGCTCGGCGGAGGCGACGCCGGACTGGACGAGGTTGGCCATCGAGGCGACCTGGGTCAGCGGCTGGCTGAACTGGCGGGAGTACTGGATGAACGCCTGGACGTCACCGATGGACAGCGCCCCGGAGGCGACGCGCAGCCCGCCGACCACCGCGACCAGCACGTAGTTCAGGTTGCCGATGAACATCATCGCGGGCTGGATGATGCCGGAGATGAACTGGGCCCGGAAGCCGGCCTCGTAGAGCGCTTCGTTCTGCTCGCGGAAGAGCTCGGCGGACTCCTTCTGCCGGCCGAAGACCTTCACCAGGCTGTGGCCCGTGTACATCTCCTCGATGTGGGCGTTGAGCTTGCCGGTGGTCTTCCACTGCTGGACGAACTGCGGCTGGGCCCGCTTGCCGATCCTGGTGGCGACGACCACCGAGACCGGGACCGTGACCAGCGCGACCAGGGCCAGCAGCCAGGAGATCCAGAACATCATGGCGAGCACGCCGACGATGGTCAGCAGCGACGACACGATCTGGCTGAGGGTCTGCTGGAGGGTCTGCGCGATGTTGTCGATGTCGTTGGTGGCCCGGGAGAGGACCTCACCGCGCTGCTGCTTGTCGAAGTAGCTCAGCGGCAGCCGGCCGAGCTTCTCCTCGACCTGCTCGCGCAGCCGGAAGACGGTCCGCTGGACGACCTTGGTGGCGATCCGGGCCTGGACGAACCCGAAGAGCGAGGCCGCGGCGTAGATCAGGGCGGTCCACAGCAGGACCACGCCGACCGCGCCGAAGTCGATGCCGTGGCCGGGCACGAACGGCATGGCGCCCAGCATGTCGGCCAGCCCGCCCTGGCCGTGCGCCCGCAGCCGGTCCACGGCCTGGGCCTTGGTGATGCCCTCGGGCAGCCGGCGGCCGATGATGCCGGACATGATCAGGTCGGTGGCGTGGCCGAGGACCTTGGGGCCGACGACGGTCAGCGCCACGCTCGCCACGCCCAGCAGCAGGGCCACGGACATGATGCCGCGCTCGGGCCGCATCTGGGCCAGCAGGCGGGTGCCGGAGCCCTTGAAGTCCATGGATTTCTCGGTGGGTTGCCCGCCCATGAAGCGGGCCGGGCCGGCCGCCGGGGCCGGCCCTCGTCTCGGGGCCGCCGTGGGGGTCCCTTCGGTGGCCGCCGGGGCGTCGGCGCGGGTGGCCGTCCCCTTGTCCGCGGTGGTCACGCCGCCTCCTGCTCGGTGAGCTGGGAGAGCACGATCTCCCGGTAGGTCTCGTTGTCGGCCATCAGCTCGGTGTGGGTGCCGGTGCCCACGATGCGGCCCTCGTCCAGCACGACGATCCGGTCGGCGCCGCGGATCGTGGCGACCCGCTGGGCCACGATCACCACCGTCGCCCGGTCCGTCTCGCGGGCGAGCGCGGCGCGCAGTGCGGCGTCCGTGGCGTAGTCCAGCGCGGAGAACGAGTCGTCGAAGAGGTAGATCTCGGGCCGGCGGACCAGTGCGCGGGCGATCGCCAGCCGCTGCCGCTGGCCGCCGGAGACGTTGGAGCCGCCCTGGGCGACGGGCGCGTCCAGCCCGCCTTCCATCCGCTCGACGAAGTCGCGGGCCTGGGCGATCTCCAGGGCGTGCCACAACTCGTCGTCGGTGGCGTCCGGGTTGCCGTAGCGGAGGTTGCTCGCCACCGTGCCGGAGAAGAGGTACGGCTTCTGCGGGACCAGGCCGATGGCGCCGGCCAGCGTCTCGGGGGCGAGGCCGCGGACGTCCTCGCCGTCGACGAGGACCGTGCCGCCGGTCGCGTCGAAGAGCCGGGGCACCAGCCCGAGGAGGGTGGACTTGCCGCTTCCGGTGGAGCCGATGACGGCGGTGGTCTCACCGGGGCGGGCGGTCAGCGAGATGTCCTTGAGGACCGGCTGCTCGGCGCCGGGGAAGCGGAACTCGACGTTGCGGAGCTCGAGTTCGCCGCGGCGGCGCAGTGCGGTGACCGGGTTCTGCGGCGGGACGACGCTGGAGTCGGTGGCCAGCACCTCCTGGATGCGCTCGGCGCAGACCTCGGCGCGCGGCAGCATCATGACCATGAACGTCGCCATCATGATCGACATGAGGATGTACATCAGGTAGCTGAGGAAGGCCGTCAGCGCGCCGATCTGCATCCCGCCGCTGTCGATGCGCAGCCCGCCGAACCAGACGACGGCCACGCTGGAGAGGTTCACGATCAGCATGACCAGCGGGAACATCATCGACATCAGCCGGCCGGCGCGGAGCGAGACGTCGTAGAGGTCGGTGTTGGACCCGGCGAACCGCTCGCGCTCGTAACGGTCGCGGACGAAGGCGCGGATCACGCGGATGCCGGTGATCTGCTCGCGCAGCACGCGGTTGACGGTGTCGATGCGCTCCTGCACGCCGCGGAAGAGCGGCCGCATCCGGCGCACGATCAGTGAGACGAGGATCCCGAGGACCGGGACGATGACCAGCAGGAGGCCGGACAGCGGCACGTCCTGGTTGAGCGCCATGACGACGCCGCCGACGCACATGATCGGCGCGGAGACCATCATCGTGAACGTCATCAGCACCAGCATCTGGACCTGCTGGACGTCATTGGTGGTACGGGTGATCAGCGAGGGGGCGCCGAAGGTGCCGAGCTCGCGGGCGGAGAAGGACTGGACCCGGTCGAAGACCGCGGCGCGGACGTCCCGGCCGAGGGCCATGGCGGTGCGCGCGCCGAAGTAGACGGCACCGATCGCGCAGACGATCTGCAGCAGGGTGACGGCGATCATGAAGCCGCCGGTACGGAAGATGTAGCCCGTGTCGCCCCGCACGACACCGTTGTCAATGATGTCGGCGTTGAGGGTGGGGAGGTAGAGGGTGGCCAGGGTCTGGATCAGCTGGAGCAGCACGATCAGGGTCATCGAGCGCCTGTGGGGCCGCAAATGCGCCCGCGCGAGTCGTACCAACACACAATGAGCCTAAGTGAACACTTGCCTTCGGCAATCGAATTTCCGAAAGGCCGCAGGAGCGGGACGAAAGCCGTTACCGGAACTTGTCCCGGACGGCCCCGGCCGCCGCGTACGCCATCATGGAGGCGGCAACGACGGGGCCGCCGCCACCGAGGGCGGTCCCCCGACCGACACGACGAAGAGGCCGCCGTGACAACAACTGGCACCGTGCGCTACTGGGCCGCGGCCAAGGCCGCCGCGGGCACGGCAGAGGAGCCCTATACGGCGGCGACGCTCGCCGAGGCGCTCGACGCGGCGCGCGCCGCGCACGCCGCGAACCCCGAGTTCGCGCGTGTGCTGATGCGCTGCTCGTTCCTGGTGGACGGCGATCCGGTGGGCACCCGCGACCACGCCCGGGTGCCGCTGGCCGAGGGCGGCACCGTCGAGGTCCTGCCGCCGTTCGCGGGAGGGTGAGCAGCCGATCATGAGCGACCACCAGCCGCAGGGCCACCACCCGTACCAGCCGCACGACCCCTACGCCCCGCAGGACCCGTACGGGCAGCCCGGGCAGCCCGGGCCCTACGCGCCGCAGGACGCCTACGGCCGGCCGGCCCCCTACGGGCAGCCCGAGTACGAACAGCCCGCATACGGGCAGCCCGCTCCCTACCAGGAGCAGCAGTACGGCGCTCCCGCCCACTACGGGCAGCCGGCACACCAGCCGGCCACCGCGCCGCACGCCCCCCAGGCCGCCTACGGCGACCCGTACGGGCAGCCCGGGTACGGCCACGGCCACGACCGGCCCGGCCACGAACAGCCCGGCTACGGCCACGACCGGCCCGGCCACGAACAGCCCGGACTCGCCGCGCCGCTGCCCGACCGGCAGCCGGCCGCGACCGCCACCATGGCGGCCGCCCCGCCCTCACTGCCCGCCGCGCCGCTCGCGCCCAACCAGCGCGCCCGCCTGGAGGGCCGCTCGCCGATCATCCCGCCGGGTATCCAGCCGGCCGCGCTGACCGCCGTCCTCGCGCTGCTGCTGGCCCTGACCGCGCCGCTGGCCCGGCCGGTGCTCGCGGTGCCGGTGGCGCTCCTCCAGGCGGTCACCGCCGCCGGCTGGTTCCGGCTGAACGGCATGTGGCCGGCCCGCCAGGGCATCGCGCTGGCGTTCCTGGCCGGACTGGCCACCGACGCGGCGCTGCTGGCCACGGACCGCGCGAGCGCGCCCCTGGTCTGCATCGGCACGCTCGGTGTGTGGTGCCTGCTGGTCCTGATCCTCCAGCTGCGCAACCGCAGCAGCGCGGACGAGCGGATGTACGCGCTGACCGCGGGCCTGACCTCGACCGCGCTGGCGGTGCTCGCGGCCGGCCACCTGGCCGGCAACCCGCACGCGGTGGTCGTCGGCGCGGCCGCGGTCGGGGTGGCCACGCTCGCCCGGGCGCTGCCGCTGCCCTCGTTCGTCTCGGTCGGGATCTCCCTGGTGGCGGCGGCCGGTGCCGGTATCGCGGCCGGCCAGCTGACCGGCCTGGGCACGTCCGGCGCCGTGCTGGGCCTGGCGGCCGGCGGCTGCGCCCTGATCGGGCTGCGGGTGGCCAGTTACGACTACCCCTCCCGCTTCGTCCACATGACCGCCGGCGTGGCCCTCCCCCTGGCCCTCGCCGCCCCCGCGGTCTACGTCCTGGGCCGGGCCCTGGGCTAGCCCGACGGGCCCGCACCGACACTCGGCGGCGGCCGCCGGTGAGCGCTTCTCGCGCCCGCCGGCGGCCGCCGCTCCCCTTTGGGGAGGGCGTCGTTTAGGGTCTGATCCACCGGACAGGCCCTGGGTAGGCGTCCGGAGCGCAGGCAGGGGGCCTGCACGCCAAGCGACGGGCCGGCCGGGCAGTGCCGGCCCAGTGTGGGGGTAGTGGTTCGATGCGTGCACTACGGGTGCTGTTGGTCCTCGTCGTCATATTCGGCGGGCTCTTCGTGGCCGCCGACCGGGTGGCGGTGAATCTCGTCGAGGACAAGGCCGCGGAGAAGATCCGCAGCAGCCAGGGACTCGACCGGACCCCGGACGTCACCATCAAGGGCTTCCCGTTCCTGACCCAGGTCGTCGGGCGCGACCTGGAGGAGGTGGACGCCGAGCTCGGCGGGATCGAGGCCCGGGCGGACGGCCATGCGCTGCGCATCGACAAGCTGTCGGCGCAGTTCCACGACGTGGCGCTGACCAGCGACTACATGTCCATCGAGAGCGCGGCCACGGCCACCGGCAACGCCCGGATCAGCTACGCGGACCTCACCAGGGCCGCGGGCGGCGGCGTCAAGATCACCTACGGCGGCGAGAAGAACGGCCGCAGCCAGGTCAAGATCTCGCCGAACCTGCCGCTCCTCAGTTCGCTGGACGTGACCGGCTCGATCAGCATCGTCCACGGCAACACCGTGCGGCTGCGGGCCGACGGGCTGCCCGCGATGTGCCGGGCGCTGCCGGGCTGTGAGTCGAAGGTGCGGGCGCAGACCGACCACGACTGGAAGCTGGACCAGCTGCCGGGCAACCTGAAGCTGGACAAGGTGGCCACGCTGGCCGACGGGCTGTCGATCTCCGCCTCCGGCACGGACGTCAAGCTTCCCGGCTGATCCCGGACGCCCGGTGCGGGCCGCCCCACCGGCCCGCCGCCCGGCCCGACGACCGGGCCCGACCACCGTGCCGTCCATTTCCTGAGACAGCCGGGTCCGCACCCCAGACCCCCCACCACCGAACGGCCTCCGGCGCCCGGCCGGAGGCCGCCCGTTCATGCTCCGCGTCCCACATCACGGACAGACGCGTCTCGCCATTCGACACGCCGGTGACATGCCCGGCTCCGCGTCCCTACGATCGGTGCCATGCAGAGCGCATTGAGCCGTTCCCGTCCGCGGGGACTGGCGGTCCTCACGAAGCGGCGGGCAGTGGACCTGTGCCGCGTCGCCGCCATGCTCTGTCGCCCTGTCTGACGGGGTGCGCCCTTCCCCCAGCTCGCCAGAGCACGGGGTGTTCCCCTCGCCCGGCCGGCCGGCCGCTCCGGCCGAATCCCCCGCGTGTCCCCCGCACCGCGCCGCTCCGGCGCCCCGACGATCGTCATGGGCCGTCCGGAAGCCTCCGGCGCGCGCCCGGCGTACCCGCGTGCCACTTCCCCAACCGCCCCCGTAACTGCCCCGGAGGAGAAGAACATGAGCCGTAGCGACGTCCTCGTAGACGCCGACTGGGTCGAGGCCCACCTCGAGGACCCGAAGGTCGTGATCGTCGAGGTCGACGAGGACACCTCGGCCTACGACAAGAACCACATCAAGAACGCGGTCCGGATCGACTGGAAGAAGGACCTCCAGGACCCGGTCCGCCGCGACTTCGTCGACCAGGCGGGCTTCGAGCAGCTGCTCTCGGCCAAGGGCATCGCCAACGACGACACCGTCGTCCTCTACGGCGGCAACAACAACTGGTTCGCCTCCTACGCGTACTGGTACTTCAAGCTCTACGGCCACGACAGCGTCAAGCTGCTCGACGGCGGCCGCAAGAAGTGGGAGCTGGACTCCCGCGACCTGGTCGACGGCTCCGAGGTCCCCCAGCGCCCGGCCACCGAGTACAAGGCCAAGGCCCAGGACACCTCCATCCGCGCCTTCCGGGACGACGTCGTCGCCGCGATCGGCGCCAAGAACCTGGTCGACGTGCGGTCCCCCGACGAGTTCAGCGGCAAGCTGCTCGCCCCCGCGCACCTGCCGCAGGAGCAGTCGCAGCGCCCCGGCCACGTGCCCAGCGCCCGCAACATCCCGTGGTCGAAGAACGCCAACGACGACGGCACCTTCAAGTCGGACGAGGAGCTCACGGCCCTCTACGAGCAGGAGTCGGTCGACCTGGCCAAGGACACCATCGCCTACTGCCGGATCGGTGAGCGCTCCGCGCTGACCTGGTTCGTGCTGCACGAGCTGCTCGGCCAGACCAACGTCAAGAACTACGACGGCTCCTGGACCGAGTACGGCTCGCTGGTCGGCGTCCCGATCGAGCTCGGCGCCAACAAGTAAACAAGGCTTCTCCCCCGAACCCCTCAAGGAAGTACCCCTATGTGTGGAGCACAGGCCGGCGGCCCGGACGCCTCGACCATCAAGCCCGGTGAGACCACGATCCAGGGCAGCGTGACCCGCGACGGCGAGCCCGTCACCGGTTACGTCCGACTCCTGGACAGCACCGGCGAGTTCACCGCCGAGGTCCCCACCTCCGCGACCGGACAGTTCCGCTTCTACGCGGCCGAGGGCACCTGGACGCTGCGCGCGCTCGTCCCCGGCGCCACCGCGGACCGTACCGTCGTCGCCCAGAAGGGCGGGCTGGCGGAGGTCGCCATCGCCGTCTGACGGCGACCCTTGTCCGTACCTTCCGTACGGCCGTGAGGGCCGCACCCCCGAGGCTTGGACGCCTTGGCGGGGGTGCGGCCCTTCGCGCCGCTCCGGCCCGGAACCGGGCCGCGCCCCGGCTTCTTTCCGGTCCCCCGCGGATTTACCGTGGAGTTGTGTACGCGCACCAACGGTCGCCCGCAGAGCGCCGTCATCGCCGGTACTTCGTGCTGATGGGCGTGTGCCTCGTGCTGTTCGTGCTGGCCTGGGGCGTGGTCCGGCTGTGGTCGGTGCCGGTCGCGGTCGGCATGTGCGTCGTCGCCATGGTCATCCCGCCGGTCGCGGCGATCATCGGCAACCGCCGCGAGCCCGGCGAACGCTGGTGGGACGAGTCCGGCGACCCGGAATCGGACCGCTGGTGGCGCGAGCTCGACGACCGCGGCGACGACAAGCACCCGCGGTAGCGTCCCCCGACCGCCCGGGAGCGGTCAGAGGCACCGCGGTCGCCACCCGGGAGCGGTCAGTAGACCAGCGCCTGGACGTCGTCCGGCATGATCTCGCTGACGAAGACCTGGGCCCCGGCGATGCCCGCGCCCTCGATCAGGTCCTTCTGTTCGATGTTGCGGCGGGCCGCGCACTGCGTGCAGACCGTGATCGCGCCACCGCCCGCGCGGATACCGTCGATCAGCTCCGGCAGCGGTGCCGCGTGCGGCAGCTCGAACTCCGCCGCCCGCCCGGGCAGCGCGAACCACACCGACTCCCCGGTCAGCCACAGCGACACCTCGACGCCGCTGGCCGCCGCCACCGCCGCCACCGTGAACGCCTGCGAGCACCGCTCGGGTGCATCCGCCCCCGCCGTCACCTTGATCACGAGCTTCTTCGCCATGGGGCCAAGAGTAGGCGCGGGCGGGCGGCAGACCTCACAGCGCCGTGGCCGATGCCGCCGACTAGACTCGCAAGCGGTCCGTTACATCCTCACTCCGTCCAAGGAGCGCGCCCGTGCTTGAGGCATTCTTCACCACCCTGCTGGTCCTGGTCGCCGTCGGCGTCATCGCGTTCGCCGGGCTGACCTGGGCGAAGCTGTACCAGGGCCAGCGCTGACGCACGCGGTTCACCCCTTTCCCCTCTCTACAGATCGCCTGAGCTCTCATGATCGAGATCCCCTCCGACCTGAACCCGGCCCTGGTGCCGCTCGCCTTCCTCCTCGGCCACTGGGAGGGCGCCGGCGTCGCCGACTTCCCCGGTGCCGAGAAGTGCAACTTCGGGCAGGAGGTCACCTTCTCCCACGACGGCCGTGACTTCCTGGAGTACCACTCGCACAGCTGGGTGCTCGACTCCCAGGGCACGAAGGTCCGCCCGCTGGAGAGCGAGAGCGGCTACTGGCGCGTCGACGCGGACCGCAAGGTCGAGGTCGTGATGATCCGGGACCAGGGCGTCGTCGAGGTCTGGTACGGCGAGCTGGCCCACCAGAAGCCGCAGATCGACCTGGCCACCGACGCCATCGCACGGACCGCCTCGGCCGGCCCGTACAGCGGCGGCAAGCGGCTCTACGGCTACGTCAACAGCGACCTGATGTGGGTCGGCGAGAAGTCGACCCCGGACGTGCCGCTGCGGCCGTACATGTCCGCGCACCTGAAGAAGGTCGCCGATCTGAAGGAGTGGGCCGAGAGCCTGCCCGACGACATGCCGGACGGGGTCTCCTTCTTCAACCCCGACGGCACTCCGTACCAGGGCTGACCGGCCCGCACGAAAAGCTTGACGCACCCCCGCGGGGGAAGTTCCGGTGAGAGTCCGGCCCTGACCGGCACTGACCGGCACTGACCCGCAACGGTTGAGCGGAAGCCCCCTTCCGCACGTCCGGCCCTGCCGGCCGCGGTCGTCGGCGCCGGGCTCTCCGCCGTCGCGTCGCCGTCCGGTCCAGGCACCGGTCCGCAAGGTGCCCGCCGAGCCGTTCGGCCTCGGGATCTCCTCCGGCGCGGCCGCCGGCGCCAACGCCGGGCTGCTCTTCGGGGCGCTGGGCGGGCGGCTGACGCGGCGAGCGGGCGGTGGCTGACGGCGGCGCGTACCCCGTCGCCGTCCACCCTCCTACACTGGCGGTGTGGTGACCACCGACTGGCAGAGCGACCTCCGCAGGCGCGGATACCGCCTGACCCCGCAGCGGCAGCTCGTCCTGGAGGCCGTGGACAGGCTGGAGCACGCCACCCCGGACGACATCCTCACCGAGGTGCGCAAGACGGCCGGCGGCGTGAACATCTCCACGGTCTACCGGACCCTGGAGCTCCTGGAGGAGCTGGGGCTGGTCAGCCACGCCCACCTCGGCCACGGCGCGCCGACGTACCACCTCGCCGACCGCCACCACCACATCCACCTGGTGTGCCGGGACTGCACCGAGGTGATCGAGGCGGACCTGTCGGTGGCCGAGCCGTTCACCGCGACGCTGCGCGAACAGTTCGGCTTCGAGACCGATATGAAGCACTTCGCGATCTTCGGCCGGTGCGCGGACTGCCGTACCAAGGCCGCCGGCGACGAGGGCTGAGGCCGCGCCCGGCCGAAAGCCGCGACCGCGTCGTAGGCTGGGCCCATGCTGCGACAATCACCCGTCAGCCCGCTGCTGTCGCTGCCCGGCGCCGTCCCCGCCGAGGCCCCCGACGAAGGCGTCGCCGCGCACTACGGCGACCTGTTCCGGGAGCAGCGCGCGCTCGCCGACGGCACCGGCTTCGTGGACCTCTCGCACCGCGGCGTGGTCACCGTCAGCGGCCCCGAGCGGCTGAGCTGGCTGCATCTGCTGCTCACCCAGCACGTCAGCGAACTCCCGCCCGGCCACGCCACGGAGGCGCTGATCCTCTCCGCGCACGGCCACATCGAGCATGCGCTGTACCTCGTCGACGACGGGGAAACGACGTGGATGCACACCGAGCCGGGTGGCCAGGAGGCGCTGATCGCCTACCTGGAAAGCATGAAGTTCTTCTACCGGGTCGAGATCGCCGACCGGACCGACGAGATCGCGGTGGTCCACCTGCCGGCCGGGTCCATCACCGAGGTCCCCGAGGGCACCGTCGTCCGGGAGACCGCGCACGGCCGTGATCTGTTCCTGCCGCGCGCTGAGCTGTCGGCGTTCGCGGAGGCCCACGGCCCGGCGATCGGCGTGCTGGCCCTGGAGGCGCTGCGCGTCGAGGCGCACCGCCCGCGGCTCGGCCTGGAGACCGACCACCGCACCATCCCGCACGAGCTCGGCTGGCTCGGCACCGCCGTGCACCTCCAGAAGGGCTGCTACCGCGGCCAGGAGACCGTCGCCCGGGTCCACAACCTGGGGAAGCCGCCGCGCCGGCTGGTCTTCCTGCACCTGGACGGCAGCGAGGTGCACCTGCCCCCGCACGGCGCCCCGGTCCGGCTCGCCGCCGACGGCGAGGAGGGCCGCCAACTCGGCTTCGTCACCACCTCGGCCCGCCACCACGAACTCGGCCCCATCGCCCTGGCCCTGGTCAAGCGCAACGTCCCCGTGGACGCCCAACTGACCGCGGGCGGCACCGCAGCGGCCCAGGAGGTGGTGGTGGAGCCGTAGCCCCGACGGGGCTACGGGGGCCGTTGGGTCTGCGGGGGCTACGGGGCAGTGGGTCTGCGGGGGCCGTGGGGTCTGCGGGGACTACGGGGGCAGCGGGTCTGCGGGAGCTGCGGGGCGTAGGGGCTACGGAGGCTGTGGGGGCTACGGAGGCTGGTCGGGAAGAGCCCGTCTGCCCGGCCACGTTCACCACCTGTAGCCCGGAACGCCCCACCCCTCCCGCCACGTTCGCCGCCTGCGGGCCCGGAAGGGCCCACTCATCCCGCCACGTTCGCCGCCTGTGGCCGCCGGCCGGCGGCCTGGGAATACCCGCCCGCCCCGCCACGTTGTGGCCCCGCAGGGGGCGCTCGCGTCCCCTAGGGAATCCGTTCGACTCACCCTTACGGGCACCAGTCCCCCGCGAGCCGCCCCTCCAAGGGCACCCCTCACACCTCGACCAGGACCGTGAACGGCCCGTCGTTCGTCAGCGAGACCTTCATCTGTGCGCCGAAGCGGCCGGTCTCCACATGGGCGCCCAGCGCTCGCAGCTGGGCGACGACCTCGTCGACCAGTGGTTCGGCGACCGGGCCGGGGGCCGCGGCGTTCCAGGTGGGGCGGCGGCCCTTGCGCGCGTCACCGTAGAGAGTGAACTGGCTGATCACCAGCAGCGGCGCCCCGGTGTCCGAGCAGGACTTCTCGGCCTGCAGCATCCGCACCGACCACAGCTTGCGGGCGAGTTGTGCCGCCTTCTCCGGGGTGTCGTCGTGAGTGACGCCCACCAGTACGCACAGCCCTTCCCCGACGATCTCCCCGACCGTCTCGCCCGCCACCTCGACGCGGGCGCCGTCAACTCTCTGCACCACGGCTCGCATACCCGCCATCATGCCGGTCGGCGGTACGGCTTCGGACAGCCGTGCCCCCACGGGGGCCGTTCGGGTGCCATGGCCCTGCAGAAGGACCGCACAGAGTGGCACGATGCGTGCACGTGGTGCGTTTCATGGACAACATGCCCTGGACGCGGCCCGGATGAGGGGACGGAACCATTCATGAGCACTGCCGGCGCCGGACAGACACCCGGTCCCGTACCGAGCGCCCGTACGACACCAAGCGCCCGTACGAAACCGACCGAACCACCGGCGCCAGCCGCCACCACCGCGTCCGGCACCGGACGGACGGCACCGGCCGCCCCGGCGGCCCCCACCGCATCAACGACCACCACCGCATCCCCCACCAACGCCACCACATCCACCGCGACGACCACGACGACCACGGCAGCGGCTCCCGGTGAGCCGGCCGGCACCAAGGACGGCCCCATGCTCCAGGCAGGCCAGGCGCAGCACCCCCGCCCTCCGCAGCAGCGCGACCGCTGCCGCCCGGCCGACACACCCGATCTCTCCGGCCTGGGGCTGCCCGAGCTGCGGGTCGTACGCCGCGACTCGCAGCAGGAGGAGGCCGACCTGAGCTATCTGCGGCGGCTGCTGCAGGGCCGGATCGACATCCTGCGGGCCGAGATCGCCCGCCGTACCGCCCAGCACTCGCCGCTGCTGGACCGGCTCCCGGAGATCCTGACGGACCTGCCGTCGCGGCACCGCTCGTCGGCCCGGCATGTGACGCTCGGCACGCCGCACAGCGAGGAGTACCGCAGGATGGCGGACGAGATGCTCGGTGAGGTCGAGCTGTCCGACCTCACCGCGCGGACCGACCAGGAGCTGCACGAGGCGATGGGCCGGCTGATCCGCTACGAACGCCAGGTCTCGCAGCGCCGTCAGTCGCTGCAGCGCACCACCGACGAGTGCAGTGCGGAAATCGCCCGCAGGTACCGTGAAGGCGAAGCACAAGTGGACGACCTGCTGTCCTGACGGGCCACAAGCCTTCCGGACGCGGGTCGCCCCCCGTCCCCGTCCGGAAGGCCGCCGATGACCTCGTCCTCGCCCAACCCGATATCCGTACCGACCCCGCGTTCCGCGGAGGCCGTCTCCCCCGTCCTCGCCGAGGTCGTGCGCTCCGGTTTCGTCGAGGGCCGGCACCGCGGCTCGCTGGTGGTGCTGGCGGCGGACGGCAGTGTCGAGACGGCGCTGGGCGATGTGGCGGCGCCGGTCTTCCCGCGTTCCACGAACAAGCCGATGCAGGCCGCGGCCGTACTGCGGGCCGGCCTTGAGCTGTCCGGCGAGCGGCTGGCACTGGCCGCCGCGAGCCACTCCGGCGAGGCCTTCCACCTCGACCTCGTGCGGACCATGCTGGCCGAGCACGGGCTGACCGCCGACCAGCTCCAGACGCCGCCCGACCTGCCGCTGGACCCGGAGGAGGCGGAGTCGTACCTCGCCGCGGGCCAGGTCCGCGACCGGCTGGCCATGAACTGCTCGGGCAAGCACACCGCGATGCTCGCCGCCTCGGCGCGCAACGGCTGGCCGCTGGCCTCGTACCTGGACCCGACGCATCCGCTGCAGCAGCTGGTGGCCGAGGCGGTGCGCGGCGCGAGCGGCGAGGACGTCGCGCACGTCGGTACGGACGGCTGCGGCGCCCCGCTGCTCTCGCTCTCCCTGACGGGCCTGGCCCGTTCGTTCCGGCACTTCGTACTGGCTGACCCGGGCACGCCGGAGCGGCTGGTGGCGGACGCGATGCGCGCCCACCCGGAGTACGTCGCCGGAACCCGCCGCCCCGACACCTGGCTGATGCAGGAGCTGCCCGGCACGCTGTCGAAGATGGGTGCCGAGGCGGTCCAGGCGGTGGCCCTGCCGGACGGCCGGGCGCTGGCGTTCAAGATCGACGACGGCGCCGGTCGCGCCCTCGGCCCGGTCCTCGCCCGCACCCTCCGCCTGATGGGCGTCGACGCGCCGGTGCTGTCCCGGCTGGCGGAGGTCCCGCTGCTGGGCGGCGGGGTCCGGGTGGGCGAGATCCGCGCGGCGTTCTGACGCGGTGGGTTGATGCGGCGTGCTGGTGCCGACTCCGCCGGGGTTGGCGCCGGAGCCGGGTGCGGTGGCGCTGCCGGAAGGACGGTGGCCTGCATAAAGTGGCGATGACGGTGCAGGAACAAGTGCACGCAGGTACCGCACAGGTATCAAGGACGTACCGCGCAGGTACCACGCAGGTGCCATGCAGGCGCCGCGTACTCGTCCCGCACTGATCATGCACGTACCACCCACGACAGCAGGAGGCCGGCGACCATGAGCGACGCGAATCCCCAGCCGCAGGGGCCCGAGTCGATCGAGCATGCGCATGACCCCGAGGTACTGCAGCTCGCGTCCAAGGTGTTCGACCTGGCGCGGCACGGAGACACCGACACCGTCGCCGCGTACGTGGACGCCGGCGTGCCCGCCAACCTGACGAACGACAAGGGCGACTCGCTCGTGATGCTGGCGGCGTACCACGGCCACCCGGCGACGGTGGAGGCACTGCTGCAGCGCGACGCCGACCCCGACCGCCCCAACGACCGCGGCCAGACGCCACTGGCCGGAGCGGTGTTCAAGGGCGACGACGAGGTCGTCAAGGTACTGATGGCGCACGGGGCCGATCCGTCGGCGGGCGCGCCGTCGGCGATCGAGACGGCGCAGATGTTCCAGAAGACGGAGCTGCTGAAGCTGTTCGGTGTGGAGTGATCGGCGTGGGTTGATCGGCGTGGCGTGATCGGCGTGACCGGCGTGGGGTGATCCGTCGGCGGGCTCTCCGTGGTGACGGCCTCCGTGGTGACGGCCGCCATGGAGGCCGCCTGCGTGACAGCGGTCCCGTAGCACTGGCCTTCGCGCCGGCGTTCCCGTAGCGCTGGCCTCCGTGGTGGCGGTCCTGGGGCGCGCTTGACCTCAACTTTGCTTGAGGTCTTAGCGTCGGGTCCCGACGGCGAGCCCGCCGTCCACCACCCCGGCCACCCGGCCACCCCGCCACGGAGGACCCGTATGTCCGAGCACGCCTACCGCCTCGCAGTCATCGTCGCCAGCACCCGGGAGGGCCGGTTCGCGCCCGTCATCGCGAACTGGTTCACCCGGCAGGCGGAGACCCGCGCCCATGTCGACCTCGACGTGATCGATCTGGCCGAGATCCGCCCGTACGAGCTGCGTCACGGCAGCGAGGAGTACGAGTCCTTCGCCAAGCGCGTGGCGGAGGCGGACGCGTTCGTGGTGATCACCCCGGAGTACAACCACTCCTTCCCGGCTCCGCTGAAGCACGCCATCGACCTGCTGTTCCCGCAGTGGCAGGCCAAGCCGGTCGGCTTCGTCTCGTACGGCGGGATCTCCGGCGGCCTCCGCGCCGTCGAGCAACTGCGGCTGGTCTTCGCCGAGTTGCACGCCACGACGGTGCGCGAAACGGTGAGCTTCGCGCTGGCCGGCAACCTCTTCGACGACGAGGGCCGGCTGCACGACCCGGCCCCCGCCGAAAAGGCCGCCGGCGCCCTGCTCCGCCAGCTGGAGTGGTGGGCCCTGGCCCTCCGCGAGGCCCGCACGGCCCGCCCTTACGGGGGCTAGGCCGCATCCCCAGGGGACCGGGCCACACCCCTACGGGACTTGGTGCGCACCCCTACGGGACTTGGTGTGCACCGCGACGGGGCGGGGCGCACCCGTACGGGGACTCGGGGCGCACCCTTACGGGGGTAGGGCGCGCCCTTACGGGCTGAGGGCCGGCGTGGTGGCCTCCGATATTCGGGCTCGGGGGGGGAGCCCCGCTATTCGGAGTTACTCGGACTTCCCTCCGGCCCGATCGTGCGGTCGACGAGTGCCGTGATCAGCCCGTCGGTCTCCTCGGCGGGCACCACGCCGGGCAGGGTGAGCTGCTCCAGCATCAGCCCGGTCATGGCGAGATACATCAGCGTCACGGCGGTCGGGCCGCCGGGCAGCCCGTGCTCCAGATGGAAGCTGAGGTTCTCGTCGAGCGTCGCCCGCATGACCTGGGTCAGCTCCGCCCGTAGCTCGGGGCGGCGGGTCGCCTCCAGCCGCAGCTCCAGCATCGCCAGATAGCCGGTGCGGTTCTCGGTCACCCGGCGGTTGATCCACCGCATCAGGTCGGCCACCAGCGCCTGGTTGCGCGGCGCCGCCATCACCTCGGCGACCTCGTCCGGGTCGGGCGCGATCCGCTGGTGGATCTGCCCGGTGACCTGGGCCAGGAGATCGTCCCTGCTGGTGAAGTAGTTGGACGCGGTGCCACCAGGCACCTCCGCGGCCGCGTCGACGGCCCGGAAGGTGAGCCCGCGCGCACCGTCCCGCGCCAGCACCTCGATCGCGGCATCCACCAACGCCGCCCGCCGCTCCGGATTACGCACCATCTCGCCCACCTCGCACTTTGCCGACCGCCGACCGCCGACCGCCGGCCGAATTTTCGAAAAGGACTTGCAACCACTACATCCAGAGTACTACAACTGGAGTCGTTGCACCGGTGGCGGCCGTGACCGCCCCGATCCGGTGGCACACCACCGCGCCGCCGGACCCCCCGGCCGCGCCCGGAGAGGATCCATATGCGCTTCGCCAAGCTCGGCACCGCCCTGCTCACCGACGACGTCGCGGCCAGCACCCGCTTCTACGTCGACCACTTCGGCTTCCAGCCACTCGTCGAGCTCGACTGGTACGCCAGCCTTCAGCACCCCCAACACCCCGACTGCGCCCTGGACTTCACCCTGCGCGGGCACGAGGCCATGCCGTCGGACTTCCGTCACCAGAAGACCGCCGGCGCCCTCCTCGGCTTCCTGGTGGAGGACGCCGCGGCCGAGGAGGCCGCCCTGCGCGACAAGGGGGTGCCGATCGCCGTACCGCTGCGCGACGAGCCCTGGGGTCAGCGCCGCTTCAACGTCTGGGCCCCCGAGGGCACCCTGATCGAGGTCCTCCAGACCATCGACCCGGACCCGGAGTGGATGGCCGCCCAGGGCCTGTGAGGGCACACCGACCGTGGCCCACCAACCGCCTCCCGGCCCTGGATACTTGCTCCAGCGAGAGGAACGCGTCAGAACGCCATCAGGGGGAGCCGGGCCGGTCATGAGCGCACGCAACAAGCCGTACGAATGCGGGCTGGACGCCGCGGTGGACGTCATCGGCGGCAAATGGAAGGTGTTGCTGTTGTGGGCGCTGGCCGAGCGCCCCCATCGGTTCGGCGAACTGCGCCGCGGCCTGCCGAAGATCACCGAGAAGGTCCTGACCCAGCAGCTACGGGAACTGGAGGCCGACGGCATCGTGCACCGAGAGACTTTCCCCGAGGTGCCACCGAGGGTCGAATACTCCCTCACCGAGGCCGGCCGCTCCCTCAACGAGGCCCTCGCCCCCCTCGGCGCCTGGGGCACCGCCCACATGCCCCACTTGGAGGCCACTTACGGTCAACGGCATCCGGGGTAGAGGGGTGGGGTGTTGTGGCGTTGGCGCGTTGCGATGTCGTGGCGTTGGGGGTGGGGTGTTGTGGCGTTGGGGCGTTGGGGGTTGGGCCTTGAGGGTTGACGGTTGGGGCCTTGGGGCGGCACCCCGCACCGCACGTCACTACGCACCCCCCGTGACTACGCCCCCCGCACCGCCGTGGCGATATGCACCCGCATCGCGCACGGGATACGGCCGTCGGGCAGCGCCAGGGCCGCCGCCTCCCGCTCAAAACGGGCCCGCAGGTCCGCGGTGACGGCGGGGTCGAGCGGCCCCAGATCGTAGAAGCCGCTCATGGTCGCCCAGACACGCTCCGGCGGCCCGGTCAGATCGATCCGTACGGTCTCCCAGCGCACGGGCCCGAAGCCGGCCGGCCCGAACACCGCGTCGAACCCCTCACGACTCCGCAGCCGCCGGTCGCCGAGCGAGGGAATCCGCTGGTCGGCGGGTGCGGCGGCGAACAGCGGCCGGGCCACCCGCAGGAACGCCGCATACGCCTCGCCCCCGACCGCTCCGCCGCCCAGGACGACCGCCAGCGTGCCGCCGGGCGCGAGCACCCGTGCCACCTCGGCCGCGACCTGCTCGACGTCGCCCATCAGCATCAGCGCCATATGGGACACACAGCCATCGAAGCGGCCGCCCTCGAAGGGGAGTTGCTGAGCCCGACCGGCCCTCAGGTCGGCGCCAGCAAGACCGGGACGGTGTCGAGCCAGCGCCAACTCCTCGGCGGACAGGTCGAGTCCGGCCAGCTCCCGGTCGGCCAGCTCCCGGTCGGCCAGCTCCCGGTCGGCCAACTCTCGGTCGGCCAACGTCCGGTCGGCCAACTCTCGGTCGGCCAGTGTCCGGTCGGCCAACTCGCGGTCGGCCATTGTCCGGTCGGCCCGCCGTCCCCGCTCGGCGAGGAGTTCGAGCAATAGACCGTCACCGCACCCGAGATCCAGCACCCTGTCGCAGTCCGCCACCCGATCCCGGAGGATCTCGTAACTCGACCGCCCGTCCTCGGCTCGTCCGTGCGCCATCGCCCGTACCGTCACCGCGGGGCGCGCCGCGTGAAACGCCCGCAAAAACGCTTCCTGCTCCCGAACCGTCGCCATCCCCCGATCGTAGACACGACGGCGGGTGCGGGGGAGGAGGACCGAAGGGCGGCGTGAAGGACGGCGTGAAGGACGGTGCGAGACCCGGGCGCAGCCACGGCGTTGGGAGGCGCGTTGGGATGGACGTTGGAATGAGGCGTTGGGGTGGCGCGTTGGGTTGGGGCCGAACCCGCCCAGCATCCTGGCCGCCCGTGGGGCCCCCTACCCACCGCCCGTGGGCCCCTGCCCGCCGCCCGTGGGCCCCTCCTGCAACGACCAGCCGTTGCCGTCGGGGTCGGTGAAGTAGACGAACGAGTTCCACGTCCCGCCGGGCCCATCGGCCAGCGCGCCGTCCTCGACGTGCTGCACGGGGCTCGCCGCCACGCCCCGCTCGACCAACTGCGCCCGGGCCGCGGCAACATCGGACACCACCAGCTGGAGGCCCTGCACGGAACCGGGCTGCACGTCGGTAACCCCCCTACCCGCACCGATGACGATCGAGCACTCGGACCCAGGCGGCGTCAGCTGCACGATGCGCGCCTGGCCACCGACCGAGACGTCATGGTCGACGGCAAAGCCCAGCTGCTCGCTGTAGAAGCGCTTGGCCCGCTCCACATCGGCCACCGGAACCGGCACCAGTTCGAGCTTCCAGTCCATGACACGCCGCCTTCCGCATGCGACGGCAAGAGCACCCGCACCAGCGCACTCCACGCCGGGGCACCCCAGCAAAATCCCACTCCGCAAACGGCAAGCCCCGCCGCAAGAAATCCGCTGCGCCGCTGCACCACTGCAAGAAATCCGCTGCAAGAAGTCTAAAGAGCGAACGACGGCCATGCGCAGCGCGCGGCCCGGCGCAGGTGGCAGGCATTGACGGAGTGAGCACTCACTCCGTACTCTGGAGGCATGACCCCACAACCTGCACGCCGGCGCGCGCCCGGCATGAGTGTGGAACAGCGCCGGGCCATGATCGTGGCCGCCGCGCTGCCGCTGGTGGCGGAGTACGGCGCGGCCGTCACCACCAGCCAGATCGCCCGCGCGGCGGGCATCGGCGAGGCCACGATCTTCCGGGCCTTCAAGGACAAGGACGAGGTACTGGACGCCTGCGTCCGCGAGGCGGTCAGCACGGACCACGTCCTGCGCGAACTGGCCTCGGTCTCCCTGGACGAGCCGCTCGCCGCCCGGCTGACGGAAGCGGCCGAGGCGCTGCGCGCCCACATGGAGCGGATCGGTACGGTCGTCGGCGCCCTGCACGCCTCCGGCCACCTCCGCGGCCGCGGCCGCGAGGCCGGGACCGTCGCCCCGGAGGCCGGGACCAAGCCGGACGGACCGCCGGAGGACCCACGGGCCCGGTCGGCCGCCGCGCTACGCCAAGCCGTCACCGAGCTGATCGAACCGGACCGGGACGCCTTCCGACTGACCCCCGAGAAGGTCGCCGGCGCCTTCCTGGGCCTCCTCTTCACCCGCCTCCCCACCCCCGTCTCAGAGGCCGACACCCCCCTCACCAGCGAGGAACTCATCGCCGTCCTCCTCCACGGCACCCTCACCCACCCCGGCAACGACACGTAGCCCCGCCGCCCCGGCCAACGGGCCCCACGGCACACAGACGACGCACCGCCGCCGCACCGCAGCCGACCGCCAACGAGTCGCCGCTGCGCCCCCGGCGACCACACACCCGCGGAAACGGGCGGCACCGAAGAATCCGTACGCAACCCGGCAGCCCCCACGGTCCGCCACGCCCCGGGTACGACGCCTAACCGGACGCACCCAGCAATGGCCCAACACCGGGGCCGGGCACTGCGGCAAGCACCCAGCGCCCGGCACCCGGCACCCGGCACCCGGCACCCGGCACCCGGCACCCGGCAACGAGGCATCACCCCTCACACGCCCCAACGACCAACCGCCGCGCCCGGGCAACGACACATCGCCACGGCCCCGTAAGCCCCAGCCACGGCCCCAGCCCCAGCCCCAGCCGGCAAGGAATTACCGGCCGGAACTGGCCGCCCCCCTCCCCGTGCCCGGACGACCACGCGTCGCCGCGCTTCGGCAACGCCACGCCCCACCACGCACCGTCCGTAACCCGGCAATTGGCGCCCCACCGCGCCCAGGCAACACCAACGAACCGCCAGGCCCGGGCGCTCCCCCCCTTCTTCCCCTCTCCCCCCTTCCCCTCCCCCACCCGCCTCCCCACCCCCACCCCCAGCGACAGCCACAGCCACAGCAGCCACAGCCACAGCCACAGCCACAGCCACAGCCACAGCGAACGCCCGACGAACGACCACGTCCGACACCGACGAGCAACCGTGCCCGACACCGACGAACGACCGCGGTTGCCCGACCTCACCCTCAGGAGTTCACATGCCCGTGACCCTCAACCACACCATCGTTCCGGCCATCGACCATCGGGCGGCTGCTCGCTTCTTTGCGCAGGTCATGGGGTTGGCGGAGCTTCCGCCGGCCGGTCGGCTGGGGCATTTTGCGCCGGTTCGGGTCAATGAGACCCTCACCCTCGACTTCATGACCGTGCCGGACGCCGAAGGCCACCATCTCGCCTTCGACGTGGATCCCGAGACCTTCGACGGGATCCTCTCCCGCATCGAGGCGGCCGGCATTCCCTACGGCAACGGCCCCGCCACCCCGGACAACGGCCGGACCGACCACCCGCTGTGCCCCCGCGGCCTGTTCTTCGCCGACGACTCCGGCAACCTCTACGAGGTGATGTCGCCAGCGTAGACACACTGCGGAACCAGTCGGCGGAACCAGCCTGCGGAGCCGGACCGGGCCCGCCCCCGGCCGGTCAGCCGTCGACGAAGCTCAGGCTCACCTCGTCGTACCGGGTCCCGGCGACCTGGCCGGCCGGGGCCGCGGCGTCGATGGCGGCGAGGTCCTCGGCGGAGAGCTCGATGGCGAGCGCCCCGATGTTCTCCTCCAGGTACTTCTGCCGACGGGTGCCGGGGATCGGCACCACGTCGTCCCCGCGGTGCTGCACCCAGGCCAGCGCGAGCTGCCCGGCAGTGACTCCCTTCTGCGCGGCGAGTTCGTTCAGCTTCTCGACGATGGCCAGGTTGCGTTCCAGGTTGCCGTCGGCGAAGCGCGGCTGGGTGCGGCGCACGTCCGACTCGGCCAGCCCCTCGACGCTGGTGTATCGACCCGTCAGGAACCCGCGTCCCAGCGGCGAGAAGGGCACCAGACCGATCCCGAGCTCCCGGCAGACCGGCGCGACCTCCTGCTCCAGGTCCCGGGTCCACAGCGACCACTCACTCTGCAGCGCGGCGATCGGGTGCACCGCATGCGCCCGGCGCAGCGTCGCCGCGCTCGCCTCGGACAGTCCGAGGTGGCGCACCTTGCCTGCCGCGACGAGCTCGGCCATCGCCCCGACGGTTTCCTCGATCGGCACCTGGGGGTCGACCCGGTGCTGGTAGTAGAGGTCGATGTGGTCGACCTCGAGCCGGCGCAGCGACGCGTCGCATGCCTGCCGTACGTATGCCGCGTCGCCCCGGATCGCGGTCGGCTCGCCGAGCCGGTTGGCGAACCCGAACTTCGTCGCCAGCACGACCTCGTCCCGCCGCCCGGCGATGGCCCGGCCGATCAACTCCTCGTTGTGCCCAGCGCCGTAGAAGTCGGAGGTGTCCAGGAAGGTGACACCGAGGTCGAGCGCCCGGTTGATGGTGGCGATCGACTGCGCGTCGTCCGACTGCCCGTAGCCGTGGCTCATCCCCATGCAGCCGAGGCCCTGCGCGGATACCTCCAGCTCACCGAGCTTGCGCGGCGGAATGGTCGTTGTGGTCATGGTGCTGGTACCTCCTGGACGGGCTTCGGGCTGGTCGTTCAAGCAATCCCGTTCTGGACGGTAGGAGTTGGAGTGCGCTCCAAGTCAACACGGCGCTGCGCCGATGGCATCCATCTCGGTCGCGGGGCCGGGTCGCGGGCCAGTTCGCGGGACCAGGCCGGTGCCAGCGCGTCGCGGCAGGGAAGGTGTGCTGGGTCACGCGCGCCCGCATTACGGGCACCGTGACACGGGCGCAGCGTCACGGGCACCGTGAAGGGGGCGCGGCATCGGCTCAGCGCTCGTCACCCGTCACCCGTCGCCTGTCACCCGTCACCCGTCACCCGTCACCCGTCACCCGTCACCCGTCACCCGTCAGCCTCCCTCGTCAGCCAGTGCCCTCGGCTATTGCGCGCAGGGCCTGGCAGTGGGCGGCGAACGCGGCGCGGCCGTCAGGTGTCAGGGCGAGCCAGGTGCGTGGGCGCTTGCCGACGTATCCCTTGGTGACGGCGACATAGCCGGCCTTCTCCAGGGTGGAGACCTGGCGTGAGAGCACTGAGTCGCTCACTTCGACGGTATCGCGGACAAAGGCGAACTCGGCCTTGTCGGCGGGCGCCAGGGTCGCCACGATGGAGAAGCGGACGGGTGCGTGGATGACCTCGTCGAGCCCGTGCCGCGGATGGGCCCCCTGGGGCAATGGGTGCGAGGTGCTCACCGGCGGGCCTCCGCATATCCGCCTATCAGCCCCGGCAGGGCCACCAGGACTGCTCCCGCCACCCACCACGCCGTGACGCCCTGGAACCAGATGAAGCCCGGCACCAGGACCGCGCTGTAGAGCAGGCCCCAGGCGATGATCAGGCCGGCGTGCCAGCGACCGAAGCCGCGTCGCGCGACCCGCTGCCGGGCGGCGTACACCGACAGGCCGCCCACGATGGCGCACCAGAAGATACTGCTCAGCGCCATTCCGTACGGCTGGCCCAGCAACCCGAGGGCCAGCACCATCACTCCGGACCCGCAGCCGTAGATCACCTGATAGCGGACGTACCACTTCATGCTCGCCCGGACCGTACTGCTCAGCTCCTGCGCGCGGGCCAGCGCGGCCGCCGCGTCCTCGGATGCGTATACCTGCTCCGACATGTCAGTCCCCCCTGACGTTCCCGCACTTCCCCGTTGGTCAGCCGTTGACTGGTCGCTACTCGTCGCTGATTGGTCTCCCCCGACGAGCACTCTTCGGCTTCGTGTTTTCAGCGTGCCAAGCACTTTCCATTTCGACAAGTACTTTCCTGAAAATCAGTTCGAACGGGTGACACCCGCTCACACGCCGTCAGGTACCCTTTGCCGTCCCAGCAGTGGAGCGAACGAGGAGGTGAGACCGATACCCCGCCAGTCCAGGCAGGCGCACCCGTCTCCCGTCCGCGTGGTCCACCGCCTCAGGTGACCTTCCGGCACAGGTGAGCCGGGCCCGCCCTCGGCGCCCCGAAAGGCTCACCACTCATGCCGTCACAGCATCTGTCACGACCCTCTGGCCCTCCAGATACGTCCGGCCCTCCAGATACGTTCGGTCCTCCAGATACGTCCGGCCCTCCAGATACGTTCGGTCCTCCAGATACGTCTGGTCCTTCAGATACGTCCGCTCCTTCAGGCACTTCGGCCCCTTCAGTCACTTCAGCCCTGTCAGGCCCCTATGGCCCATCAGGGTCCTCACGTACTTTGTCAGCGCCCTCTTCGCGCCCTGGCCCCTCATCACAGGGCACGTGTCGCGGTCCGGTAGCGGATGTCGTCGCCAGGCTGCGTGCTGCCGGCTGTGTCTTCGCCGAGGACGAGGCGGCGCTGCTGTGCGACACCGCCCGTACGCCCGATGAGCTCGCCGCCATGGTGGAACGTCGCGCCCTCGGCCAGCCGCTGGAACACGTCCTGGGCTGGGCGGAGTTCTGCGGGCTTCGGATCGCCGTCGATGCCGGTGTCTTCGTGCCGCGTCGCCGTACGGACTTCCTCGTGGAGCAGGCGCTCGGCCTGCTCCGCCCGTCCGCCGGCCCGGAGTCCGGGGCGCCTCGGCGGCCCACCGTGGCCGTCGATCTGTGCTGCGGCTCCGGAGCGGTGGGCGCCGCACTGGCCGCCGGTCTGGAACGGGTCGAGCTGTACGCGGCCGATGTCGAACCCGCCGCGGTGTGCTGTGCCCGCCGCAATGTCGGGCCCGTTGGCGGCGAGGTCTACGAGGGCGACCTCTTCGGCCCGCTGCCACCGGGTCTCCGCGGCCGCGTCGACGTCCTGGTGGCCAACGTGCCCTACGTACCGACCGAAGAGGTGGCGCTGTTGCCTGCGGAGGCCCGTGAGTACGAGCCGCTGGTGGCGCTCGACGGCGGGGAGGACGGGCTCGATGTGCTGCGCCGGGTGACCGGGGCCGCCCCGCAATGGCTGGCGCCCGGCGGGCATCTGCTGGTCGAGACGAGCGAACGGCAGGCGCCGCGGGCCGTCGAGGCGTTCACCGGTGCGGGGCTGCGTCCGCGGATCGCCCGCTCGGAGGAGCTGTACGCCACGGTGATCGTCGGGACGTGGCCGGGATAGCACCCACTGCTTGGTCTGGCCCAGGGGCCCTTCTGGTGGGAAATCAGGTGGGGGCCGGTCCGGTGGGGGCCGGTCCGGTGGCGTCCTATCGTGGCGCCATGCCTCCTTCGGTGGGTTCGATGGGTTCGATGGGTCCGATCGGTTCGTTGGGTTCGCTGGGTTCGCTGGGTTCGGGATGGGTTCGATGGGGACGGACGGAGTGGGTTCGATGGAGTCCATGAGTTTTGAGCGCCACTGTGGCGAAATCGTCGCGCAGACCGGCCTGTTGGTGTCCCACGTCGAGGGTGCCGGGCTGGCCGCTCCTGTCCCGGCCTGCCCCGGATGGAACCTCGGTCAGTTGCTGCGCCACCTCGGTGAAGCGCATCGCTGGGTGGAGACGATCGTCCGGACCCGGGCCACCGGGCCGGTCTCCGAGGAGCGGATCAACAACGTCTCCGACGCGACGGACCAGGACCCGGCCGAACTCGCCGCCTGGCTCACCGAGGGCGCCGGGCAACTGGCGGACGCGCTGCGGGCAGCGGGGCCGGAGGCCGCGGTGTGGACCGTGGCCCCCGGTGGCACGCCGGTCTTCTGGGCCCGCCGTATGACCCACGAGACGGTGGTGCACCGCGCGGACGCGGCGTTCGCCGTCGGAGCGGACTTCACCGTGGACGACGAGGTCGCCATCGACGCCCTGGACGAGTGGATGAGCTTCGGCCACCTGCCCCCCGTGTTCGAGACCAGGCCCGATCTGCCCGCCCTCCTGGCCGGCGGCCGGACCCTGGGCTTCCGGGCCACCGATACGGCGCCCGAGGCCGGCGCGGAGTGGCTGGTCGGTCTGGGCGGTGACACGCTCGTCTCGCGCCGCGGCGGCGGCCCGGCCAGCGTCACCGCCCAAGGGCCCCTGGCCGACCTGCTGCTGTTCGTCTACGGCCGGCGGTTCGCCCCCGGGGCCGCCGGTGGCGGCGTCGAGGTCCTCGGCGATGAGGGGCTGCTCGACGCCTGGCTCGACGCCACCAGTTTCTGGCTCAAGGAGTGAGCAGTGGGACGGAAGACGGACCAGTGGCCGGCAGCGAGCCGGGGCTGAAGGGGGCTCAGGCCACGTCCCAAAGGGGGCTCAGGCCTCGTCCCTGAGGGGGCTCAGGCCTCGTCCCAGGTGACCGGGAGCCGGTGCACGCCGTAGATGTTCGAGGAGGTGCGCAGCGGTACGTCCTCCGGTGGGACGGCCAGTCGCAGCGTCGGGAACCGGGTGAGCAGCGCCGGGAAGGCGACCCGCATCTCGACCCGGGCCAGCTGCTGGCCCAGGCACTGGTGGCTGCCGTGGCCGAAGCCCAGGTGCCCGGTCGCCTTCCGGCGCAGGTCAAGGGTGTCGGGGGCGGGGAACCGCGCCGGGTCCCGGTTGGCGGCCTGGAGCGACAGGGTCACCGACTCACCCGCCCTGATCAGCTGCCCCGCCACCTCGACGTCCTCCAGGGCCGCGCGGAGCCCCATGTCGGCGATGCTCAGATAGCGCATCAGCTCCTCCACGGCCCGGTCGGCGAGTTCCGGGTCCCCGCGCAGCGCGGCGAGCTGTTCCGGGTGGGACAGCAGGGCGAAGGTGCCGAGGGCGAGCATGTTGGCGGTGGTGTCGAGGCCGGCGCCCAGCAGGAAGGTGCCGATGCCGGCGAGTTCCTCGTCGCTGAGTTCGCCGCTCTGCGCCAGGTCGCCGAGCACATCGTCGGTGGGCCGGTCCCGTTTGGCCACCACCAGCTCGTGCAGGATCTCCTGGATCGCCAGGTAGGCCGCCGTCCGCTCCTCCTGGGTGACGCCGTGGTCGGTCACGATGGCCGTATGGCGCTGGAAGACGTCCCGGTCGGCGGACGGCACCCCGAGGAGCTCGCAGATCATCAGCGCGGGAACGGGCTGCGCGAACGCCTCCACCAGGTCCAGCGGGCCGCCCCGGCGCTCCATGGCGTCCAGGTGCTCGGCGGTGATCTCCTCGACGCGGGCGGTGAGTTCGCGCATCCGGCGGACCGTGAACTTGCCCATCAGCAGCCGCCGGTAGCGGGTGTGCTCGGGTGCGTCGATCCCGGTGAGGTCGCCGACCGGGGCCGGGGGCAGCGACGGGGGCGCGCCCGGTATCGGCAGGTGCATGAGCTCGTAGCGGGAGCTGAAGCGCTGGTCGGCGAGGATCGCCCGGACCGCGGAGTGGCCGGTGGCCAGCCAGCCCTCGTGGCCGTCGGGGTAGCGCATCCGCCGCAGCGGCTGTTCTTCGCGCAGCCGGGCCAGTTCGGCGGGCGGGTCGAAGGGGCAGCCGGTGGGGCGGGTCAGGGGAAGATCGGTGACGGGGCTGGTGGGGGCTGTGGGGACGGTGGGGGTAGTGGGGGCGGTGGGGGTAGTCGGCGGTTCGTTACGCATGGGGCTTCGTCCTCCTGTGGTGAGTGGTGGTGTGCCGTAACGGGTGGTGCGATGCGGGGCGGTCCACGGCGGTGCTCCGGGAGTTCTCGTGCGGTGAGGGGCCGCGGCTGTCGCGGCGGGTGGCGCGGCGGGTGTCACTGTGGTTGTCGTGGCGGGTCTCGTGGCGGGCGTCGTGGTCGTGTCACGGACGGCTAGCGTTCGACGCCGCGCTTGAAGGCCGTGCGCGCCCACAGGTAGCCGACCAGGCTGAGGCCGAGGCACCAGGCGACGGCGAGGTAGCCGCTGGTGCCGATCTCGGTGCCCATCAGCAGGCCCCGGAGGGTCTCGATTGCCGGGGTGAACGGCTGGTACTCGGCGAACCAGCGCAGCCCGGTGAGCATCGACTCCGGCGGGACGATCGCGCTGCCGAGGAACGGCAGGAACGTCAGCGGCATGGGCATATTGCTCGCAGTTTCCGCATTTTTCGCCACCAGACCCATCGCCGCCGCCAACCAGGAGAGCGCAAGGGTGAGCAGGGCCAGGACGCCGGCTGCCGCCAGCCACTCCACCGGAGTGGCGTCGGGCCGGAAGCCCATCAGGAGGGCCACCCCGATCACCAGCGCGATGCTGACCATCGTCTGGATCACACTGCCGACGACATGCCCGGTCAGGAACGAGGCCCGGGAGATCGCCATGGTCCGGAACCGGTTGACGATGCCTTCCGTCATGTCGACGCAGACGGAGACGGCGGTGGCCACCGCCCCCGAGGTCGCCGCCATCAGGATGATGCCGGGCGCCACGTAGTCGATGTAATCGGTGGTACCGGTGGTGCCGGTGGTGCCGGTGGACGTGCCGCCGATACCTGCGCCGAGGGCACCGCCGAAGACGTAGTTGAACAGCAGCAGCATCAGCACGGGCATCGCGACGACCGACACCGTCATGGACGGGTAGCGCAGGGCGTGCTTGAGGTTGCGCCGCAGCATCGTCGCGGAGTCCCGGGCGGCGTAGGGCAGCGTGCTCATCGGGCTTGCTCCTTCGGGGAGTTGGCGTCCCGGCCGGACGCGGCGGGGCCGGTGAGGGTGAGGAAGACGTCGTCGAGATCGGGCGTGTGCACGGTGAGCCGCTCCGCCTCGATGGCGGCGTCGTCCAGCGCGTCGAGCACGGAGCGCAGGGCGGGGATACTGCCGTCGCTGGGCACGTCCAGGGTGAGCGCTTCGGCGTCCCGGCCGACGGAACCGTAAGAGGCAGAGGCAGAGGGGGAGGCGGAGGGGGAGGGACCGGAGGAGGACGAGGGGTCGAAGCCGGCGGCACCGGGATCGAAGAGGGCGGCGGCCGCTTCGAGGCCGTGCGCGTCGGCGAACCGCAGGCGGATATGCCCGCCCGGGATACGGCGCTTGAGTTCCTCCGCGGTGCCCTCGGCGACGATCTTTCCGCCGTCCAATACGGCGATCCGGTCGGCGAGTTGGTCGGCCTCCTCCAGGTACTGCGTGGTGAGGAAGATGGTGACGCCCTCGTCGGCGACCAGACCGCGGATGATGTCCCACATGGTGCGCCGGCTGCGCGGGTCGAGTCCGGTGGTCGGCTCGTCGAGGAAGATGATCCGGGGATTGCCGACCAGCGTCATCGCCAGGTCGAGCTTGCGGCGCATACCACCGGAGAAGGTGGCGACGGGCTTGCCGGCCGCCTCGGTCAGTTCGAAACGGCGCAGGAGTTCGGCGGTGCGCCGGCGGCCTTCCCGGCGGTCGAGGTGGTGCAGGTCCGCCATGAGCAGCAGGTTCTCCCTGGCGGTGAGGAGATTGTCCACGGCCGAGAACTGGCCGGTGACGCCGATCGTGGCCCGTACGGCGTCGGCCGCGTCGCGCACGTCATGTCCTGCGACGCGAGCCCGGCCGGCGTCTGCGGTGCGGAGGGTGGAGAGGATCTGGACGGTGGTGGTCTTGCCCGCGCCGTTGGGCCCGAGGAGGGCGAAGACGGTGCCCTGGCAATGCGGAGGTCGATGCCGTCGAGGACGGTCTTGTCGCCGTACGACTTGGTGAGCCCGGCGGCAGTGATCGCGGAGGCGGAGATCGCGGGGGCGGGGGTCACCGGGGCGGGCGCTGTGGTCGCCGGGGCGACGGGTGTGGTCGCGGAGGACGGGGCCGGCGCGGAAGACGGGCTGGGGGACGTCATGTCACGTCACTTCCTTCTCTCTCTGTTCTGTTGTGGAGGACTTGAGGAGAACCGCTGCCGAGGGAAGCGGTCCGGTGATCAGGCGATCAGGCGCGGCGGATCTCGATGTTGCCGACGCCCGTGCGCGCACGGACCTCGACCGTTTCCTCGCCCGCGCCGGGGCCGTCGAACGGCGTGAGCGTGTTGCGCACCCCGCCGAGCCGCGTATGCACATCGAGCCAGGCGGCGGTGGCGGCACGGATGCCCACCTCGATGTCACCGGTGGCGGTCAGCAGGTTGGAGCGGCCCCGCACCAGTTCGCCGATGTGGATGCCCCCGTGGGCCGTCTTGGCCTCGACGCCGCCGTGTGCGACGCCCACCGAGAGCCGGCCGTTGGACGAACTGGCCGTCAGATCGCCGGTGACCTCGCCGATCGTGGTCGCCCCGTTGCCGTTCTTGACCGTCGCCGCGCCCCCGACCTCCCCCACCTCGATCCGGCCGGCCGCGATGACTTCGGCGTCCCCGGTCACCCGGCTCACATGGATGTCGCCGAGGTCGGTCCGCAGGGAAGCGGTGTGGGCCTCGTCGACGTGGACGTCACCGTAGGAGGTCTTGATCCGGCACTCCCCGAGGCGGCCGGTGCAGTCGAAGTCCCCCATGGGGGAGGTGCCGTGGACGTCCGACCCTGCGGGCAGCTCGATGCGTACGTCGAGCGAACCGCTCCGGCCGAACAGGGAACGCTTGCGGGGGCCCTTGACCTGCAGGGTTCCGCCCGCGCAGGTGACCTTGGTCTGCTCCGCGGCCCGTACGTCGGCGGCCTCGGCCGCGTTGGCGGGCAGCACCTCGATGACGGTGTCGGTGCGCTTGCCGGCGATGATCCGGACGGTCCCGATGTCGAACTCGACGGTGGCGGAGACCGGTTCGGGTGTCTCGAAGTCGAAATGAGGCATGGCTGTTCCGTCCTCTTGGTGTGGGCGGGGTGGGTTTGATGGGTCGGATGGGCCTGATGGGTCTGCTGAGCGGGGGTGTGGGTGTGGGTGTGGGTGTGGCGACGTTCCGCCGGTGGGCGGGCGGGGGACGGCAACGTGCGGTGAGGTGCGGGCAAGCGGTTCAGTGATCTACGCACGGTGTGGCGCCACGATGGCACCAACGTGGCCAAGGCCAGCGGGCCGCCGCACCCAAACAAGGCCAGCGGGCCGCAAGGGGCCACAGGGGCCGCCGAACGGCCGGCTAGATGAATGAGTCCGATGTTCTCAGTGGTCGAAGGCGATCAGGGATCGTTTGATCTTGGCGCCAGTGGCCCAGTTGTGCCAGATGCAGGCTGC
>NZ_JBIDAJ010000016.1:0-193517 GCF_043202395.1 Streptomyces sp. NPDC048197 | reverse complement strand
TCGCCGTTGCGCCTGCGGCGGGCTGGGTTTGTGGTGGGTGCGGTGACGGGCCTCCGGGGCCGGTTGTGTGGACTGCTGTCGCTTTACGTCCACACAACCGGCCCCTCCGGCCCGTCCCCTCCCGTGAGGGGGGAGTGTGCGGGTGAGTGGGGGCGCGCGTTGTGGCACGTACACCTGACGTCGCGGGTCAGCGGGAATAGCTGTCCCAGCCCGTTGGGTTGTGGCCCCGCAGGGGGCCCTCGCAACCCTTACGGGAGCTGTTCGACCGACCCCTACGGGTCCGCAGGCCCCCTTGTACCCCCAACGCCCAGCCCCACCGTCCTCTTCCCACTCCCCCAACGGGAGGGGACAGACCGGAGGACGAAGTCTGTAGGGCTGTCACCGCACCCGACACCCACCCAGCCCGCCGCAGGCGCCACGGCGAGACGCCCCGCGGCGGGGGAGACGGGTACGTGCGGGGCGCCGCAAAGCGCAACGGCGAGCGAGCCCCGCGGCGCAGCAGACAACTACGTGCGGGGCGCCGCAATGCGCAACGGCGAGCAACAACCGCGGCGGGACAGACGGGTACGTGGGGGAGGGCCCTACAGGCGCTCGGGAGTGCGGATGCCCAGGAGGGCCATGCCCTGGTGGAGGGTGCGGGCCGTCAGGTCGCAGAGGAAGAGGCGGTTGGCGACCTGGTCGGGGCCGGACTCGGCCTTCAGGACCGGGCACTGGTCGTAGAAGGTGGTGAAGAGGGAGGCGAGGCCGTAGAGGTACGCGGCGACCTTGTGCGGCTCGTACGACGCGGCGGCCTCGAGGACCGTCTCGCCGAACTGGTCGAGGTGCAGGCCCAGCGCCCGCTCCGCGGGGGCCAGCGCCAGCTCCGGGTGCGCCTCGGGACGCGCGTCGCCGGCCTTGCGGAAGATCGAGCGGATCCGGGCGTAGGCGTACTGGAGGTAGACGGACGTGTCGCCGTTGAGCGACACCATCTGGTCCAGGTCGAACTTGTAGTCCCGGCTCGGCGACGTCGACAGGTCCGCGTACTTCACCGCGCCGATGCCCACCTGGGCGCCGTTCTCGGTGATCTCCTGCTCGGACAGGCCGATCGGCTCGCCCTTCTCCCGCACCACCGCCGTAGCCCGCTCGGCCGCTTCGTCGAGGAGGTCCTCCAGGCGGACCGTCTCGCCCGCGCGGGTCTTGAACGGCTTGCCGTCCGCGCCCAGCACCGTGCCGTAGCCCATGTTGTGCGCGGTGACGCCGTCGTTCAGCCAGCCCGCCCGGCGGGCCGTCTCGAAGACCATCCGGAAGTGGAGGGACTGGCGGACGTCGACGACGTAGAGCAGCGTCGTCGCCTGCAGGTCGAAGACGCGGTTGCGGATCGCGGAGAGGTCGGAGGCCGCGTAGCCGAAGCCGCCGTCCGCCTTCTGCACGATCAGCGGCACCGGCTGGTCGTCCTTGCCGCGGATCTCGTCGAAGAAGACGACCAGGGCGCCCTCGGAGCGGACGGCGACGCCCGACTCCTCCAGGAGGCGGGCCGTCTCGGCCATCATGTCGTTGTACGCGGACTCGCCGACGATCTCGTCGTCGCGGATCTCCATGTCCAGCTTCTCGAAGACCGAGTAGAAGTAGACCTTCGACTCGTCGACGAACCGCTGCCAGAGGTCGAGGGTCTCCTTGTCGCCGGACTGGAGGGCGACGACCCGCTTGCGGGCCCGCTCCTTGAACTCCTCGTCGGAGTCGAAGACCGCGCGCGAGGCCTTGTAGACCCGGTTGAGGTTGCTCATCGCCTGCTCGCCGTCGACGTCGGCCGCCGGGGCCAGCTCGCCGGGGTTCTCGATCAGGTACTGGATGAGCATGCCGAACTGGGTGCCCCAGTCGCCGATGTGGTGCCGGCCGATCGTCCGCTCGCCGGTGAAGTCCAGCATGTGGCGCAGCGCGTCGCCGATGACCGCCGAGCGCAGGTGCCCGACGTGCATCTCCTTCGCGACGTTCGGCTGGGCGTAGTCGATGACCGTGAGGCCCGGGTTGTCCTTCAGGGGCACGCCGAGCCGGTCGCCGTCGGCGGCGCGGGCGGCGAGCGTCTCGGTGATCGCCCGGTCGGTGATCGTGATGTTCAAGAAGCCCGGTCCGGAGACCTCGACGTCCTTGAGGAGGTCGCTCCCGCCGAGCGCGTCGACGACCTTGGTGGCCAGCTCCCGCGGGTTGCCCTTCAGCTTCTTCGCCAGTGCCAGCAGGCCGTTGGCCTGGAAGTCGGCCCGGTCGCTACGTCGCAGCAGCGGGTCCGCGGCGCCGGCCTCCGGCAGGGCTGCCGAGAGGGCGTCCGCGAGGCGCTGGTGGACCGAAGCTGCGAGGGAAGGGACCGAGGCCATGAAGCTGCGCTCTCTTCTAGACGTAGGTGTCTTTGAAGGGGAAAGGGTTTGCCACTGAGTATCCCACGCCGTTACCACTGAATTTCCGGACGGCGGGCGTCTGGGACAATGGCACCGTCAGGCTTTTGTGCGTCGCACGCGCAAGACGGCGCAATCGAGGAAGCACCAGGAAGAGGAAGGGCCGATCGTGGCTCAGCAGAGCACCGAGACCGACTGGGTCTCCAGGTTCGCGGACGAGGTCATTGCCGAGGCGGAGCGCCGCGCCCCCGGCAAACTGGCATCGGGTGCCTCCGCACCGGTCATCGTCTGCGCCTCGGGCCTGAGCCCCTCCGGCCCGATCCACCTCGGCAACCTCCGCGAGGTCATGACCCCGCACCTGGTCGCCGACGAGATCCGCCGTCGTGGCCACGAGGTCCGGCACCTCATCTCCTGGGACGACTACGACCGGTACCGCAAGGTCCCGGAGGGCGTCGAGGGCGTCGACAAGTCCTGGGCCGAGCACATCGGCAAGCCGCTGACCTCGGTTCCGGCGCCGGCCGGCTCGGCGTACCCGAACTGGGCGGAGCACTTCAAGGCCGCCATGACCGAGGCACTGGCCGAGCTGGGCGTCGAGTACGACGGCATCAGCCAGACCGAGCAGTACACCTCCGGCGTGTACCGCGACCAGGTCCTGCACGCGATGAAGCACCGCGCGGACATCGACGCGATCCTCGCCCAGTACCGCACCAAGAAGGCCCCCGCGAAGAAGTCCCAGAAGCCCGTCGACGAGGCGGAGCTGGAGGCGGCCGAGGGGTCGGGTGCGGCCAGCGAGGACGACGGCAGCGGCGGTTCGGCGGGCTACTTCCCGTACAAGCCGTACTGCGGCCAGTGCGAGAAAGACCTCACCACCGTCACCTCGTACGACGACGAGACCACCGAGCTGACCTACACCTGCACCGCCTGCGGCTTCGGGGAAACGGTCCGGCTGAGCGAGTTCCACCGCGGCAAGCTGGTCTGGAAGGTCGACTGGCCGATGCGCTGGGCGTACGAGGGCGTGATCTTCGAGCCGTCCGGTGTCGACCACTCCTCGCCCGGCTCGTCCTTCGTCGTCGGCGGGCAGATCGTCCGGGAGATCTTCGACGGCGCCCAGCCGATCGGCCCGATGTACGCCTTCGTCGGCATCAGCGGCATGGCCAAGATGTCCTCGTCGCGCGGTGGCGTGCCGACCCCGGGCGACGCGCTGCAGATCATGGAGGCGCCGCTGCTGCGCTGGCTGTACGCCCGCCGCAAGCCCAACCAGTCCTTCAAGATCGCCTTCGACCAGGAGATCCAGCGGCTCTACGACGAGTGGGACAAGCTGGAGGGCAAGGTCGCCGACGGCACCGCGCTGCCCGCCGACGCGGCCGCCCACTCCCGGGCGGTCCGCACCGCCGCGGGCGAGCTGCCCCGCACGCCCCGCCCGCTGCCGTACCGCACCCTCGCCTCCGTCGCGGACATCACCGCCGGCCATGACGAGCAGACCCTGCGGATCCTCGGCGAGCTCGACCCGGCCAACCCCGTCACGTCCCTGGACGAGACCCGGCCCCGGCTCGACAAGGCGGAGCACTGGATCAACACCCAGGTCCCGGCCGACCAGCGCACCATCGTGCGCGAGGAGCCGGACGCCGAGCTGCTGGCCTCGCTGGACGACCAGGGCCGCGAATCGCTGCGGCTGCTGCTCGACGGCCTGGACGAGCACTGGTCGCTGGACGGCCTGACCACGCTCGTCTACGGCGTGCCGAAGGTCCAGGCGGGCCTGGCCCCGGACGCCAAGCCGACGCCCGAGCTGAAGGTCGCCCAGCGCGCCTTCTTCGCGCTGCTCTACCACCTGCTGGTCGGCCGGGACACCGGGCCGCGGCTGCCCACGCTGCTGCTGGCGGTCGGCGCCGACCGGGTGCGCAAGCTGCTGGGCGGCTGACGGCGCTGCCGACCGGTCGTAGACGCCGCGCCGGGCTCTGCGACTCAAGGGTGAGAACGGGTTCGGCCCCGGGGAGGAGGATCCCCGGGGCCGAACCCGTCACGCTGGAGCCATGAGGGGAATCATCGGCTTCATCGCCATGCTGCAGGGAGCGCTCGGCTTCATCGGCAAGACGTTCTTCGACGGTGCCTGGGGGCTGCTGGCCCACTGGTTCGACCTGCCGTCGGTCGCCTACCTCGGCCTGTTCCTGGCCGGCGCGGCGCTGGCCGTATGGGGCGACACGGACAAGAAGCGGAAGGCGCAGCGGGTGTAGGGACGGCCTGGCCCGCCTCCCCGGCCCACGCACTCACGGGAGGTGCTCGCCCCCCGGCGCGTTACGCGATGTGCTCGTCCATCAGCTCGGCGTTGAGGCGGTCGGTGAACTGGTCCATGTAGCGGTTCAGTTCGCGCGACCGCAGACGGATCCCGTACTGCGCCTCCATGTTGGCCGCGAACGCGCCCGGCGTCGGCATGCCCTCGCCTTCGATGGAGCGCCGGAACACCTGGTAGACGTCCTCGTCGTGGGGCACCGCGGCCGGAACCTCAGCGGGCTGCGGGTCCGCCTCCGCGACGCCCTTGCCGAGCGGACGCGTTCCGCCTGCCCCGTTCGGCGCCGGGACCTGCGGCGCCGGCTCGGGCTCCGGCGCGCGCGGCGCCGGTACCTGCTCGCCCGTCGTCACCCGCTCGTCCGTCGACACCCGCTGCTGCTCGTCGTACGCGGGCTGGGCCTCCGGCTCCGGGCCCGGCTCCGGGATGTACGTCGGGTCGTAGTCGCCCTGGTACGCCACCTGCGGCGACGCGGCGAACCACTGGTTGGGCAGCTGCTCGTCGGGCATCGGCTCGTCGGGCAGCCGCTCGGCCGGCTCCTGGGCGCGCGGCTGCAGAGCGGGCTTCACCGACTGCTGCGGCGCCGGCAGCAGCTGCGGTTCGATGCCGGCCGCGGCGAGCCCCGCGGGAGCGGTTTCCGCCAGCGGCACCCCGTACCGGGCGAGACGCAGCGGCATCAGGGACTCGACCGGAGCCTTGCGGCGCCAGGCGCGCCCGAAGCGTGACCGCAGGCGCGCCTGGTAGACCAGCCGTTCCTGCTCCAGCTTGATCACCGCGTCGTACGACCGTAGTTCCCACAGCTTCATCCGCCGCCACAACAGGAACGTCGGGACGGGCGCGAGCAGCCAGCGGGTGAGGCGCACACCCTCCATGTGCTTGTCCGCCGTGATGTCGGCGATGCGGCCGATCGCGTGCCGGGCGGCCTCGACGGCGACCACGAACAGGACCGGGATCACCGCGTGCATGCCGACGCCCAGCGGGTCGGGCCAGGCCGCCGCGCCGTTGAAGGCGATCGTCGCCGCCGTCAGCAGCCAGGCGGTCTGCCGCAGCAGCGGGAACGGGATGCGGATCCAGGTGAGGAGGAGGTCCAGGGAGAGCAGGACACAGATCCCGGCGTCGATGCCGATCGGGAACACGTAGGAGAAGTTCCCGAAGCCCTTCTTGATGGCCAGCTCGCGGACTGCGGCGTAGGAGCCGGCGAAGCCGATGCCGGCGATCACTGCCGCACCGGCGATGACCACACCGATGAGGATGCGGTGGGTACGAGTCAACTGCGCCGTCTTCGTCGCGGACACCCGCGGTCCCTCCCCGGCTCGGCGAAATGGCGCGCCTAGCCTGGCACACCGCCCGCCGCGCCCCTCCGGGAGGTGCCCGGAGGGGCTGGGGCGGGCCGGCGGGGGACGTCAGACCGCCGTCAGGCTCGCGTCAGATCGATATCCGATCGGCATCCGATCGGCATCCGATCGACCTCAGTGGTTCGCCTTGAGGGCGGTGGCGACCGCTTCCTTCGCGGCGGCCTGGGCCTTCTTCAGCAGGTCGGCGCCCTTGGGGGTGTCGGCGCCGGCCAGGCCCGCGCCGTTGTAGTTGATCGTCACGACGATGTTGGAGGCGCGGGCGACGATCGTGGTGTTCTTGAAGTCGTTGCCCTCCTTCTTCACGTCGTAGGTGATCGCGGTCGCCTCGTCGCCGGTGCCGCCGGTCGGGGCGGCCTTGAGCTTCTTGGCGCCCTTGGTGGCCTTCGCGTCGCTGACCTGCTTGGTGTAGAAGTCGGTGGCGCGCTTCTCGCCGGAGCCGATGCCCGGGTCCGAGTCGTAGCGCTGGTAGCCGATGTCCAGCCAGCGGAACTGGGTGCCGTCGACGCCCTGCTCGTCGGAGCTGTTCCAGGAGCAGGTGCCGTGTGAGGCGTTGTCCGTGGACTGGCCCTGGTCCCCGGCGGCGTCCTTCACCTTGGGCAGCAGCTTCTTGACGGTGTCCTTGGAGAACGCCGAGCAGGGGTTCGGCAGCTTCTTGTACTTCGCGGGCTCCACGGTCGGCGACGGCTGGGCGGAGCGGCTGGGCGCGGCGGAGGAGGCGTCACCGGAACCGGAGTCCGAGCTGCCGCTGTCCGAGCCGGAGCAGCCGGCGACGAGCAGCACCGGTACTGCTGCGCAGGTGAGGAGGCTGGCGAGGCGCTTGGCTGAACGGTGCATGGTTCCTTCGCTGTTCGTCGTCGTGCGTCGGCGTCGTGTGGTCGGCGTCGTGCGGCGTTCGGCGTGGTCGGTCGTCGTGCGTCGTCGGTTCGCTAGAGGGCACGGTACGCGGCGCGGCGAGGTGGGTGACCGTTTCGTACCGGTCAGTACGAGGAGCGAAACGGGCATACGCCTCTGTCCGGACGATCGGCCCGAGTCGCTCAACTCGGGCTATTCGGCGAGGCGGTCGGCCAGCTCATCGGCCAGCGAACGGGCCTTGTCCTGCAGTTCCTGGCTCTCCGGCAACATCGACTTGTCCGTGGACCACTGGTCGTAGGTGATCGTCACGATCACGTTCGACGTGCGAAAGACCACAGTGATGTCGCGGTGCACACCGGAGTCCGCGGTGATCAACTTGTCATTGAGGAACGCCGCGTCCGCCAGACCGTCGAGCACCCGCGGCGCGGTGGAGGCGCCGGCGCCCGCACTCGGGTCCGTGGTCGGCGGCGCGGTCGAGGTCGTGCTCTTGTCCCCGCTCGCGTCCCCGCCCGGGCTCGCGCTCGGGTTCGCGCTCGCATCGGTGCCGGGTTTGCCCGAGGCGCTGGCCTTTCCGGAGGGGGCCTTCCCTGTGGCGGCTTCTGCGGGACTCTTCCCGGCGGCGGACTCCTCGCCCTTCGCGCCCCCCGTGCCCTTGCCCTTTGCGCCCTTTGAGTCCTTGGTGTCCTTCGCGCTCTTCGACGGGGGAGCGGTGGGGGAGGAGCCGGTGCCGCCGCCGGACGGGATCTGTGCGGCCAGTTCCTTGCTGTCGTAGATCCCCTGCGCCTTGTCGTCATCGCTGACGGCGGCGTCGTACGAGACCACGCGCTGGATGTCGAGGCTCAGGTGGCGGGTGCCCGCGTCGGTCTCGCGGGTCCAGTGGCAGCCGACCCGGCGGTCCGTGTCGTACGTGATGTCGGCCTGGCCGCCGTAGAGCTTGTCGGCCTCGGCGCCGGAGAGCTGCTGGCCGTCGCCGGGCAGCATGCCGCGGACAGTGCTGCGCGAGGGCAGCCCGCAGGCCTCCGGGAGGGTCTGGTAGCGGCCCGGTTCGGCGGACTGGCTCGTCGCGGCGGGGTCGCCGCCCTTGGCGTCGGCGGCGTCACCGTCGGTGCCGGGGCCGCCGGAGCAGCCGGCGAGACCGACGGCCAGCGCCGCGACGGCCACCAGTGCGGCACCGGGGGCGAACGGTTTGCGGGGCATCGTTCGCGGCTCCTTCCCTCGAATTCCCTCAAGAAATGCGGTTGCCGCCGGGCGGCGGCCGATGGACACAATGTCTATCGCACGTCTTGCCGCGCACGCCGGTTCACCGTCCAAGATCAGGTAATTTGTCCGGCTTTTGCGTTTTTCAGGTTTTCGGGGGAATGAGGAAGTTATGTCGTACGTCGAGGTACCCGGCGCCCAGGTGCCGATCCGGATGTGGACCGACCCGGCCACGGTCGAGGACGTGGCGATGCAGCAACTGCGCAACGTCGCCACCCTCCCGTGGATCAAGGGCCTGGCCGTGATGCCCGACGTGCACTTCGGCAAGGGCGCCACGGTCGGTTCGGTGATCGCGATGCGCGGGGCGGTCTGCCCGGCGGCGGTCGGCGTCGACATCGGCTGCGGAATGAGCGCGGTGAAGACCTCGCTCACCGCCAACGACCTGCCCGGCGACCTGTCCCGGCTGCGCTCGAAGATCGAGCAGGCCATTCCGGTGGGCCGGGGCATGCACGACGACCCGATCGATCCCGGCCGGCTGCACGGTTTCCCGACGGCCGGATGGGAGGACTTCTGGGCGCGGTTCGACGGGGTGGCGGATGCCGTCAAGTTCCGTCGCGAGCGGGCCGTCAAGCAGATGGGAACGCTCGGCAGCGGCAACCACTTCCACGAGATCTGCATCGACGAGGACCAGTCCGTGTGGATCATGCTGCACTCCGGGTCGCGCAACATCGGCAAGGAACTCGCCGATCACCACATGGGCGTGGCCCAGAAGCTGCCGCAGAACCAGGGCCTGGTCGACCGCGACCTCGCCGTCTTCATCGCGGACACCCCGCAGATGGCGGCGTACCGCAACGACCTCTTCTGGGCGCAGGAGTACGCCAAGCACAACCGCGAGATCATGATGGCGCTCACCCAGGACGTCGTCCGCCGCGAGTTCAAGAAGGCCAAGGTGACCTTCGGGGAGGTCATCTCCTGCCACCACAACTACGTGGCGGAGGAGCAGTACGACGGCATGGACCTGCTGGTGACCCGTAAGGGCGCGATCCGGGCCGGCGGCGGGGAGTACGGCATCATCCCCGGCTCGATGGGCACCGGCTCGTACATCGTCCGCGGCCTGGGCAACCCGGCGTCCTTCAACTCCGCCTCGCACGGCGCCGGCCGCAAGATGAGCCGGAACGCCGCCAAGAAGCGCTTCACCACGCGCGACCTGGCGGAGCAGACGCGGGGCGTGGAGTGCCGCAAGGACTCCGGCGTGATCGACGAGATCCCGGGCGCCTACAAGCCGATCGAGAAGGTCATCGACCAGCAGCGCGACCTGGTGGAGGTCGTCGCCCACCTCAAGCAGGTGGTGTGCGTGAAGGGCTGAGGGGCGCGAAAGGCTGAGGGGCGGCGTGGCGCGGGGTGCGCCACGCCGCTCTGCGTTACGTCGCTCTGCGCTGGGCCGCTGTGCGTGACGACCCGGGCCGGCCCTCAGGTGGTGCGAGTGCGGTGCACCTTCGTGTTGGAGGCCTGGGCGCGGGGCCGGACCACCAGGAGGTCGATGTTGACGTGGGAGGGGCGGGTGATCGCCCAGGCGATGGTGTCGGCGACGTCCTCCGCGCTGAGCGGCTGCTCCACGCCCTCGTAGACCTTCGAGGCCTTTTCGGTGTCGCCGCGGAAGCGGGTGGTGGCGAACTCGTCGGTCTTCACCATGCCCGGCGCGACCTCGATGACGCGCACCGGCTCACCGCACAGCTCCAGCCGCAGCGTCTCCGCGATCACATGCGCACCGTGCTTGGCCGCGACATATCCGCCGCCGCCCTCGTACGTGCCATGACCCGCGGTGGAGGACAGGACGACGACGGTGCCGTCCCCGGAAGCGGTGAGCCTGGGCAGCAGCGCCTGGGTCATGTGGAGCACGCCCAGCACATTGACCTCGTACATGGCGCGCCAGTCGGCGGGGTCTCCGGTGGCCACCGGTTCCGCGCCGAACGCGCCACCGGCGTTGTTGACCAGGACATCGACGGACGGCAACTCGTCGAGCGAGGCCACGAAGGCGTCGACGGCGGCACGGTCGGTGACGTCCAGCGCATGGGCCTGGGCGTTCGGCAGCTCGGCGGCGAGCGCCTCGATGCGGTCCTTGCGGCGGGCGGTGAGCACGACGCGGTAGCCGGCGGCAGCCAGCGCCCGCGCGGTCGCGGCCCCGATGCCGCTGCTCGCTCCGGTGACAACGGCGGTACGGGCCTCGGCGCTGGGCGTGCGGGAGCTACGGGCATCGGCGCTACGGGCATCGGCGGTCATGACGCTCTCCTCGGAGCCGGTGGGACGGCGGGACGGCGAAGCGGCGCCCGTCGGCGTGACCGTTGTACGGCCTGGCCGCGGTCGCGGTGTGGCCAGGATATGCAGCGCCCGATCAACTGTTGATCAATTACTGGTGAGCACCTGATCAACGACTGTCGGGGCCCGGCGCCCGGTGGGGGCATCGCGCCCGGTGGGGCCGCCCGCCAGGAACAGGCGACTCACCGTCACAACGGTCAGCGGCTCCTGGGGCCGTACATGATCACTGCCATCCCGGCCAGGCAGATCAGCGCACCGATGACGTCCCACCGGTCGGGGCGATAGCCGTCGGCCACCATTCCCCAGGCCAACGATCCTGCGACGAAGACCCCGCCGTACGCGGCAAGGATGCGCCCGAAGTTGGCGTCGGGCTGGAGCGTGGCCACGAAGCCGTACACCCCCAGGGCGAGCACGCCGGCCCCGATCCACGCCCAGCCGCGGTGTTCGCGGATCCCCTGCCACACCAGCCACGCCCCGCCGATCTCGAACAGCGCGGCAACGACGAACAGGGCAGCGGAACGCGCAATAAGCATGCGGCGAGCGTAAGCCCGGCCCACCCCGCCGGTGCGCGAGAGCCTCCCTGGCGGTGCCCTCGCAGGTGAACGCCCGCCAAGGCATGCCACCCCGTGACTGCCACCTGCCACCCCGGGACTGTCAGTGGGGCATGAGAGCTTCGGGTCATGCTGATTGAACGGGCTTATCTGGACCTTCCGACGGGGACGGGGGCGGCCGAGGACGGCTGGCCGTGGACGGTGCCCTGTGTCCGGCAGCTGGCCGCCGAAGGGCTTGCCTTCCGTGCGCCCGTCACCTTCCTGGTGGGCGAGAACGGTTCGGGGAAGTCCACGCTGGCCGAGGCGCTGGCGGAAGGCTTCGGTCTGGATTCGTACGGCGGGTCGGCGGGCTACAAATACGCCTCCTCTCGTGAGGCTTCGCTGTTGGGCGGTCTGCTGCGGTTCGATCCGACGCGGGAGGGGCGGCGGATGGTGCGGGGGCCGCGGACGCGTCGCCGCGGCTTCTTCCTCCGGGCCGAAACGGCGCTGGAAGCACTGAACGGCGAGAGGAGTACCCGGCGGCTCTCCCAGGGCCCGGACGAGATGAGCCACGGCGAGAGCTTCCTGCTGGCCTTCCGCGAACGGTTCGCGGAGCGCGGCCTGTATGTGATGGACGAGCCGGAGGCGGCGCTGTCCTTCTCCTCCTGTCTGGAACTGGTCGGGCTGATGGACGAGTTGGCGCGGAGAGGCGCTCAGGTCGTGTGCGCCACCCACTCACCGCTGCTGACGGCTCTGCCCGGCGCGGAGATCGTGGAGGTCGGCGAGCACGGCATGCGGTCGGTGGAGTGGGCGGAGCTGGGCCTCGTCGATCACTGGCGGCGATATCTCAACGACCCGCGGGCGTATCTGCGGCATGTACTGACATCGGGCTGAGCCGCAGCGAGCTCCGACGCCAGCTGTGCTCCGACGCCAGCTGTGCTCCGACGCCAGCTGTGTTCGGACGCGAACCGTGCTCCGATGGCCACCGCGCAGCCATCCACCCCGGCGCAGCCGTCCGTCCCCCCGTAGCCGCCCGCCCGCGCAACCGTCCGCCTCCGCGGAGGTGGACGCCCCGCTCAGCCGTTCGCCGGTGCGGCGCCGGTCCACCGTAGGAGTGCGCTGCGCAGTGCCGCGGCACGTTCGGCGGGGGCCGTGGAGTCGGTGGCCCAGGCGATGTAGCCGTCGGGGCGTATCAGCAGGGCGGTGCGGCGGTCGCTGTCCCAGGCGGCCGGGATGACGCGGTCGTCGTCCGGACGCGGGCCGGTGGGCTCGTCGGCGGGGGTGATAAGGACGAACTTCCCCTGGCGGAGGAGTTCGTAGAGCCGGCCGCCGCCGGCGAGACGGATGTCCGGGGCACGGTGGCCGGCGAGCCGATGGGCACCCGGCCCGGCGGGATAGCTGATTCCGATACCGGAAATCGTGCGTATCGCGCGGCGGGACACCGGCCGCAGATGGTCGATGAGTCGCGCGGCGACTCCCCGGACCGCACGCCCGGGAGGGGAGTGCAGCAGGGCCATCCGCAGGATGGCGCCGCTGCTGCGCAGCACCGACTTGCCGACGGGATGCCGCTCGGCCTGATAGCTGTCCAGCAGGGACTCGGGGGAGTGGCCGCGTATCACGGCGGCCAGCTTCCAGCTGAGGTTGGCGGCGTCCTGAAGGCCGGTGTTCATGCCCTGGCCGCCCGCGGGGGAGTGGACATGCGCGGCGTCCCCGGCGAGGAAGACCCGCCCGACGCGGTACTGCGGGGCCTGGCGTTCGTCGCTGTGGAAGCGGGAGATCCAGCGGGCGTCCCGCATGCCGTAGTCCGTGCCGAGCGCGAGCCGGGTGACCTCGCGGGCCTCGTCGAGATCGGCGGGCGTGCCGTCGTCGGCCTGACGGTGGCGGTTCCAGCCGATGACGCGGTACCAGCCGTCCCCGAACGAGCCGATCAACGCGAACGCCTCCCCCGTGGCGTTGAAGGTGAAGGGGGACGGTGGCGTCTCGTCCAACCGGACGTCGGCGAGGATCACCGAGCGGATCACGGACTTTCCGGGGAAGGGCAGGCCCACGGCCTCCCGGATCGTGCTGCGCACTCCGTCGGAGCCGACGAGGTAGGCGGCGCGGGCGCTGCCGATGCCGTCGGCGGTGCGCAGCTTCACCGTCACCCCCTCCTCGTCCTGGTCGAGGCCGAGCACCTCCGAGTCGTACCGGAACACCACGCCGGCCTTCCGCGCCCGCCGCTCCAGCAGCCGTTCGACCTCGAACTGTGGGGTGATCAGGACGAAGGGGAAGCGGCTGGCGAGCTGCGTGGGGTCGAGAGTGGCCTCCCCGAAGAGCCGGAGGCGGGAAATCGGGTGGCCGCCGGCGATCAGCTCATCGGCGAGGCCACGGGCGTCGAGCTGCTCGAGCGTGCGCGCATGGACGGCGAGGGCGCGGGTGAGGTTGCTGGTGGTGTCGGCGCGACGTTCGAGAAGCGTGACGGCCAGGCCGGCCTCGGCGAGGTCCCCGGCGAGCAGCAGCCCGGTGGGCCCGGCACCGACGACAAAGACGTCCGCGGTGTCCGTCATGCCCCCGCCCTCTGTCATGTCTGCGGCATCCCCGCTGTTTGTGCCGGGTGCGAGGTGTGCGGCGGCTTCCGGGAGGTCTCTGACCTCGGCCTCCGGGGCCGTGCTGCGCCCCTGGTCCCGGGGGCCGGACTGGTCCGGTGTGCGGTTCATGGCGTCCATGGCTTCCGCCTCCTCTGCGTGCGACTGGGCCTCTGCGTGGGTCTATGTCAACGCATGTTGGTCAACGCTTGTTGGCAAGCGTAAGCCGCGCCGGCTTGGCGTGTCAACAGTCGTTGGCCTACAGTTGTTGACATGCCGCACGATCGCCCTCTTACTCCTGCTGAGCCCGCCACCCCCGCCGCATCCGCGGCCTCCGACGTCGACAGCGGCAGCGACACCGAGGCCGCTGCCGGCGCCCCGCCCGCCGGTCCCGCGGACCCGCCCCGCCGGTCGGCCGCGACCCGGGCCGCGATCCTGGCCGCCGCCCGTGACCGCTTCGCCGCGGACGGCTATGAGCGCGCCACGATCCGCGCCATCGCGCGCGAAGCGGGCATCGACCCGTCGATGGTCATGCGCTACTACGGCAACAAGGCCGGCCTCTTCGCGGCCGCCTCCGAGATCGAGGTGCACGCGCCCGACCTGAGCCACGTACCGCGAGAAGAAGCCGGCGCCCGGCTCGTACGTCACTTCCTCGAGCGGTGGGAGGGTGATGAGGTGCTGACCGGCATGTTGCGCGTCGGTGCGACGAACGAAGCAGGCGCGGAGCGGATGCGCGGGGTGTTCGCCGAACAGATCAGGCCGGTGCTCACGGCGGTCTGCCCGGTCCCCGAGGAGGCCCCGAAGCGCGCGGCGTTGATCGCCTCCCAGATACTCGGCATGGCGCTGTGCCGTTACGTCCTGCACCTCGCGCCGGCCGTCGCCCTCAGCCATGACGAGGTCATCGCCTGGCTGGCGCCCACGATCCAGCGCTATCTGACGGCGGAGCAGCCGTAGGGCGGGTCGTTGCCGGGCGGGGAGGGTACTCAGTCCCCGGACAGCGGCCGCGGCACCCGGCCGGCGACCCGCCCCATATTCCCCTCGAAGACCTGCCGCGCCTCCGGAGTCAGCGTCCGAAGCGCCACCATCGCCGTGAGGATCACATCGCACAGCTCGCTTTGCACGTCGTCCCAGGTGTGGCTGTGACCCTTTCGCGGGTTCTGGCCGGTCGCGCCGATCACCGCCTGCGCGACCTCGCCCGCCTCCTCGGAGAGCTTCAGGATGCGCAGCAGCCGCTCCTGTTCCGGTGGCAGCGTGCTTTCGCTGTCGAGCCAGCGCACCAGGTGATCGACGGTTTCCCAGACGGCTGACGGGGAGTCGGCCGGAGGCACGGAGGAGGCGTCGACGGGCGGAGGCGTATCGGACATGGCCCGATTGTGCCCGTGTCCGGCGGCGCACGCGCCTAGTGTGGATGAACCGCCGTATGTGAAGCCCGGTATGTGCACCGCCATAGGTGAAACCCCCTATACGAATCGCATACACGAATCGCCATGTACGAATCGCTTCGCGTACGAACCGCCGTGCACGAACTCGCCGTGCACCACCCCGTATTGCTGCTGGTTGGTGGGAAGGGGCACGCTTCAGATGGCCGAGCACCGCACGTCCCGCGATCCGCTCCCCGAGGAGCTGGTCGATTTCTACGGCCTGGTGCCGTTGCCGCGTGAGGGCGGGCGGTTCCGGCCTACGTGGGCGGGTCCGCCCCGGTCCGACGGACGGCCCGAGGGTACGGCGATCGTGATGCTGCTGACCGCCGAGCCGGGCGACTACTCCGCCCTGCACCGGCTGCCCACCGACGAGATCTGGCACTTCTACCGGGGCGATCCGCTCTCCCTCTTCCTGCTGACCGAAGGGCCCGACGAACACGGGCAGCCCCAGGAGGCCGAGGGGCACGGGGCGAGCGCTCCCGATGGCCGCGCGGCCCGTACGGTCGTCCTCGGGCCGGACGTCCTGGGCGGGCAGCACGTTCAGTTCACCGTTCCGGCCGGGACGTGGATGGCCGCCGAGGTCGCCGACGGCGGCTCCTGGACGCTGTTCGGCTGCACGATGGCGCCCGGTTTCACCTTCGAGGACTACGAACACGGGGACGCCGCCGAATTGGCCGCGCGGTTTCCCCGGGAGGCAGCGCGGATCGCCGCGCTGAGCCGGCCATGACAGGGGAGTGGACCCCTTTCAGCCTGAACGGCGGTGGGGCGGCGGTTACTCCCGGTGACGGCGGTGGGGCGGTCGGATTCGGCCCCCACCCTCATCCCAGGAGCCACCCCCACCTTCCCGATCTTTCGGGGGAAGTGGTGCTCGTTACCGGGGCGGCAGGTGGGGTCGGGCAGGGGATTGCGGTGCGGTTCGCCGAGGCCGGGGCGGCGGTGGTGGTGCATTACCGGACCGGGGCAGAGGCGGCGCGGGCGCTGGTGGGGCGGATCGAGGGCGGCGGGGGGAGTGCGTTGGCGCTGGCGGCCGATCTGGCCGTCGAGGAGGAGTGCCACCGGCTGGTGGCCGAGGCGGCCGGCTGGCGCGGGCGGCTCACCGCGCTGGTGAACAACGCCGGGGTGCAGCCGACACAGGAGCTGGCGGGGATGTCGCTCGCCGACTGGCGGGCGGTGGCGGATCTCAACGTGCACTCGGTGTTCGCCTGTACGCAGGCCGCGGCGGCCGTGATGCGGGAGGGCGGCGGCGGGTCGGTGACGCATATCGCGTCGATCGAGGCGGACCGTCCGGCGCCGCAGCACGCCCACTACTGCGCGTCGAAGGCGTCGGTGGTGATGCACGCACGCGCCGCCGCGCTGGAGTACGGCCGGTACGGCATCCGCGTCAACAGCGTCTCGCCGGGCCTGATCGACCGGCCCGGGCTGGCCGAGGACTGGCCCGACGGAGTACGGCGCTGGCACGCGGCGGCGCCCGCCGGGCGGTTGGGGCGGCCGGAGGACGTGGGCGACGCCTGTGTGTTCCTCGCCTCACCGATGGCGTCCTGGATCACCGGGCAGAACCTCGTGGTGGACGGCGGAGTCTCCGCCCGCCCTACGTGGTGAGCCCCCTCGCCCTACGAGACCTGACCACCCACCGGCTCACCGGCGCCCAGACCAAGCCGAACCGCCCCAGCCCCACCGAGCAACAAGCCGCCGAACCGTTACTCCCCCCACGCAACAATCCGCCGAACCGTTACGGCCACACCAGGCAATAAGCCTGGTGGCCCGCCTCGTGGAGGCGGTGGCTGAAGTCCTGCCATTCGTGGAGGAGCTGGTAGACGGCGAAGGCGTCGCGGGGGCCGCCGCGGTCGGGGACCGTGGACCAGATGAAGGCGGCCGCGCCGACCGATTCCTCGCCGATGCCGCGCAGCGGGTCGACCACGGTCATGGGGAGCTTGACGACGGCGTAGTCGGGGTGGAGGACGACGAGTTCGAGCGGCGGAACCTTATGGAGGGGTATGCCCTCTATGCCGGTGAGGACCATGGCAGCCATGGTCTCCGGCTTGATCTTGGTGAACATCCCGCCCATGCCGAGCTCGTCACCGCCGAGTTCCTCAGGGCGCATGGAGATCGGGACCCGGGCCGCCGTCGCGCCGTTGGGCGCGCCGAAGTACTTGTAGGTCACCCCCATGCGGCCGCCCCTGATGTCCCCACCCTTGATGCCTTCGGTCTCGCGCCGGTGACGGCCGCGCTGGGCGCGCCCGGAACCCCGGTCATCGGTTCCTTCGCCCAGTTCGCCACCGCGATGCATATCTCCACCCGACCACTCGCAGCCCCAGCCGCGCAACCCGATCATCGTCTCAGAGACCTCCCCCGTCACCGGCGCGCGAAACGCCCGGCCGCACGCCCCCGTGCGCCTCTGAGACCATTGCTTGCGTGACTCACTCGTCCGTCGCCCCAGTTTCGCAGACAAGCGGGGGCTGACGCCCGGTCGAAAGCGAGAGGAATCAAAAAAGGATCGAGTGGGAACCGCGCGGCGCCTTAGGTGGTCCAAGCGGGGATTCCCATGCCGTTGTCAGCCGGGGCCGTGCCCGTGCGCCGCCGCCCTCCCCGTTTATGCAGGTCAGGATCACAGTGTCTTTTCCGTATGAAGCCCCTGTTTCGCAGTCGCTGTTCGAGCGCGCCTCCGTGGTGACGCCCGGCGGCGTCAATTCACCGGTGCGGGCGTTCCGCGCCGTTGGCGGTACGCCCCGTTTCATGGTGTCCGGTACCGGTCCGTACCTCACCGACGCCGACGGCCGTGAGTACGTCGACCTCGTGTGCTCGTGGGGGCCGATGATCCTCGGGCACTCGCACCCCGAGGTGATCGCGGCGGTCCAGGAGGCGGTCGCGCGCGGCACGTCCTTCGGTACGCCCGGCGCGGGCGAGGTCGAGCTGGCCGAGGAGATCGTGGCCCGGATCGAGCCGGTCGAGCAGGTGCGCCTGGTGTCGTCCGGCACCGAGGCGACGATGTCGGCGATCCGTCTGGCGCGCGGGTTCACCGGCCGCCCCAAGGTGGTCAAGTTCGCCGGCTGCTACCACGGGCACGTGGACGCGCTGCTGGCCGCGGCCGGCTCGGGCGTGGCGACCTTCGGGCTGCCCGACACGCCCGGCGTGACCGGCGCGCAGGCCGGCGACACGATCGTGCTGCCGTACAACGATCTGGAGGCGGTGCGGGCCGCGTTCGCCGCGCACCCCGGCGAGATCGCCTGTGTGATCACCGAGGCGTCGCCCGGCAACATGGGCGTGGTGCCGCCGCTGCCCGGCTTCAACCAGGGCCTCGCGGACCTGTGCTCGGCGAACGGCGCACTGTACATCTCCGACGAGGTCATGACCGGCTTCCGTGTCAGCAAGGCCGGTTGGTACGGGATTGATGGGGTTCGTCCGGATCTGATGACCTTCGGCAAGGTCATGGGCGGCGGCTTCCCGGCTGCGGCGTTCGGCGGCCGCGCCGACGTCATGGCGCATCTCGCCCCGGCCGGCCCGGTCTACCAGGCGGGCACCCTGTCCGGGAACCCGATCGCCACCGCCGCCGGTGTCGCGCAGCTGCGGCTGCTGGACGACGCCGCGTACGAGAAGGTCGACGCGGTCTCCGCCGAGCTGCGCTCGCTGGTCGGCGGGGCGCTGGCCAAGGAGGGCGTGGCGCACCGGCTCCAGGCGGCGGGGAACATGTTCTCCGTCTTCTTCACCGAGCAGGACGTCACCAACTACGACGAGGCCAAGGCGCAGGAGTCCTTCCGCTTCACCGCGTTCTTCCACTCGATGCTGTCCCAGGGCGTCTACCTCCCGCCGTCCGCGTTCGAGTCGTGGTTCGTCTCGACCGCGCACGACACCGCGGCCGTCGAGCGGATCGCGGCCGCCCTGCCGGCCGCCGCCCGGGCCGCCGCCGAAGCGACGGAATGAGGGGGAAATGAACCAGAGCAGCAACGACGTCCCCGCCGGCGACAACGGTGACGACATCACCGTCGTCCACCTCATGCGGCACGGCGAGGTGCACAACCCGGAGGGCGTGCTGTACGGGCGCCGGGCCGGCTACCACCTCTCCGAGCTGGGGCGGAAGATGGCCGACCGGGTCGCCGAGCACCTCGCGGACCGGGACATCACCCATGTCGTCGCCTCGCCGCTGGAGCGTGCGCAGGAGACCGCGACGCCGATCGCCGCGGCGCACGGTCTCGACCTGGCCACCGACGAGCGGCTGATCGAGGCGGCCAACGTCTTCGAGGGCAAAACCTTCGGGGTCGGTGACGGGGCGCTCAAGAAGCCCGGCAACTGGAAGTACCTGACGAATCCGTTCCGGCCCTCGTGGGGCGAGCCGTATCTCGAACAGGTCGTACGGATGATGGCGGCGCTCGGCGCGGCGCGGGACGCGGCGCGCGGGCACGAGGCGGTGGCGGTCAGCCACCAGCTGCCGATCTGGATCGTCCGCAGCTTCGTGGAGCGGCGGCGGCTGTGGCACGACCCGCGGAAGCGGCAGTGCACGCTGGCCTCGCTGACGTCGTTCACGTTCCACGGCGACAAGATCATTTCGGTGGGGTACAGCGAACCGGCGCGCGACCTGGTTCCCTCCCACCTCCTGGCCGGCGCCAAACCGGCGAAGGGGAAGAGCAAGGCCTACGGAGCCTGACCCTGCATCAGGTGGCGGAACGTCAAAGCCGAGCAGAAATGGAATATCCGGCCGAATAACTCGTGACCCCGGTGCTCAACATGCCCACTTCTCGATTGTCCGTTTATATGGATATTGAGTTCGGCGAGCACGGATGGGGACGAGGGCATGCGCGCGATCAGTCGGCGAAACCTGCTGGGCCTGGGAGTTGGCGCAGCCGCGGCGCTGGGCGTCGCCGGCTGCTCCACGCCCGGCCCGCAGGTCGGCGCCGACAGGCGGAAGGTCAAAAGCTCCGTCCAGGCCCGCCCCAAGCTCATCGGTGACGGCTCGACGGCAAATTACGGTGCGCAGCCGAACCAGCCGAAAGCACCCGAACGGATGGAGCCCGGACAGACCCCGCCGCAGTTCGTGGTCTTTTCCTGGGACGGCGCGGGAGAGGTCGGAAACGGCCTCTTCCCCCGCTTTCTCCAGCTCGCCAAGGACCACGGCGCGGCCATGACCTTCTTCCTCTCCGGCCTCTATCTCCTGCCGGAATCCCAAAAGCACCTCTACGAGCCGCCGAACAACCCGACCGGCGCCTCCGCCATCGGCTACCTCGCCGACGACCACATCAGGGAGACGCTCACGCACGTCCGCCAGGCCTGGCTGGACGGCCACGAGATCGGCACCCACTTCAACGGCCACTTCTGCGGCGACGCCCCGACCTCCGTCAAACACTGGACCCCCCGCCAGTGGTACTCCGAGATCGACCAGGCGATGGACTTCGTCACCAAATGGCGGACGAATACCGGCTTCGCCGAGGCCGACCCGCTGCCGTTCGATTACCGGCGGGAATTGGTCGGTGGCCGTACGCCCTGTCTGCTCGGCCAGCGAAATCTGCTGCCCGCCGCCCGGGCACTCGGCTGGCGCTACGACGCGAGCTCGCCCGGCGGCCTCCAGATGTGGCCGAAGAAGAAGTTCGGTCTCTGGGACTTCCCGCTCCAGCAGATCCCCTTCCCGGGGCACTCCTTCGAGGTGCTCTCGATGGACTACAACCTCCTCGCCAACCAGTCCAGGAACTCCACCAAGGCCCCGCCGGCCAACTATCCCGGCTGGCGGCAGCAGGCCACCGACGCGTATATCTCCGGATTCCGCCGCGCCTACGAGACCAACCGCGCCCCCCTCTTCATCGGCAACCACTTCGAGGAGTGGAACGGCGGCATCTACATGGACGCCGTCGAGGAGGCCCTCAAGTACATCGCCAACGAGCAGAACCGCGATGTCCGTCTGGTGTCGTTCCGGCAGCTCACCGACTGGCTCGACGCCCAGGACCCCGAGGTGCTGCGCAGGCTCCAGGAGGTCCCGGTGGGCGCGCGGCCCGCCGAGGGCTGGAAGGAGTACCTCTCGGCCACGTGACCGCGTGATCGCGTGACCGCCTGACCGCGCAACGTACCGGTCCGGCCCCGCGCGCCCGCCGGCCCGCCGCCTGACATGCCCCTTCGGGCGGGGACAGGCCGGGCGAGGGGGGCGCGGAAGATCCGGAATCGGCCCATGCGAAACTTTTCACATGAGTGCTGACGCCCCACGCCGCCGCACGCGCCGCCGCCGGATCCTCCTGTTCGCCGCAGGGGCCGCGGCCGCCTCGCTGTGCTTGAGCGCCTGCGGGGACGGTGCCTCCGGAGGCTCGGCCCAGACCCGTTTCGTCCAGGGCAAGGACGGCGTCGACACCGTCAAGAAGGCCGACCGGCAGCCCGCGCCCGACCTGTCCGGCGAGACCACCACCGGCAAGCAGCTCGACGTCGCCGACTACAAGGGCAAGGTCGTCATCCTCAACGTCTGGGGCTCGTGGTGCGGCCCCTGCATCGCCGAGGCCCCCAACTTCGCCAAGGTCGCCAAGGAGACCAAGGACAAGGGCGTCCAGTTCCTCGGCATCAACACCCGCGACTCCCAGAAGTCCCAGGCCACCAGCTTCGAGGAAGAGCACAAGGTGCCCTACCCGAGCCTGTTCGACCCCACCGGCCGGCTCATGCTGCGCTTCCCCAAGGGCAGCCTCAACCCGCAGTCCATCCCCTCCACGATCGCCATCGACCGGCACGGCAAGATCGCCGCCCGCTCGATCGGCCCGCTCACCGAGGACGAACTGCGCAGCATGGTCAAGCCGCTGATCGCCGAGAAGTGATCCCGCCAGAGATGGAACTCACCCAGCTCGCCGTCGCCCCCGACCACACCGTCGTCTCCGGCACCCTGCTCGCCGCCGTCCCCCTCGCGCTCCTCGCCGGTCTCGTCTCCTTCTTCTCCCCCTGCGTCCTGCCGCTGGTCCCCGGCTACATGTCGTACGTGACCGGCGTCACCGGGACCGACCTCGGCGAGGCCCGCCGCGGCCGGATGCTCGCCGGCGCCGGACTCTTCATCCTCGGATTCACCGCGGTCTTCGTCTCCGGCGGCGCCCTCTTCGGCTTCTTCGGCAAGACCCTGCTGGACTACAAGGACGTCATCTCCCGCGTCCTCGGCGCCCTGCTGATCCTCTTCGGCCTGACCTTCGCCGGCGTCCTGCAACGCTTCGGGCAGCGCGAGTTCCGCTTCCACAAGAAGCCCGCCATGGGCCTGGCCGGCGCGCCGTTCCTCGGTGTGCTCTTCGGCCTCGGCTGGACCCCGTGCCTCGGCCCCACCTTCGCCGCCGTCCAGGCCCTCACCCTGTACGACGCCAGCGCCGCCCGCGGCGCGCTGCTCACCGTCGCCTACTGCCTCGGCCTGGGCGTGCCGTTCATCGCCGTCGCGCTGGCCTTCCGCCGCGTCCTCGGCGCCTTCGGCTGGGTCAAACTCCACTACCAGTGGGTGATGCGGATCGGCGGCGGCATGATGGTCGCCCTCGGCGTCCTCCTCGTCACCGGCCTCTGGGACAGCATGATGTCCGAGCTCCAGAGCTGGACCCAAAGCTCCACCGTTGGGATCTGATCGATGTCCACCAAGACCGACACCCCCCGCGACCCCGGCGCGCCCGGCGCCGACGACGCGGGCGCCGACCTCGGCGCGGCCGGCTCCCAGCTCTCCACCGCGCCCCGCGAAGACGTCACCCTGCCCTCGCTCGGCCCGGTCGGCTGGGTCCGCTGGTTCTGGCGGCAGCTGACCTCCATGCGGGTCGCGCTGCTGCTGCTCTTCCTGCTGTCGATCGGCGCCATCCCCGGCTCGCTGATCCCGCAGACCAGCATCGATCCCGTCAAGGTCGACCAGTTCAAGGCCGACCACCCCACCCTCGGCGACGTCTACGACAAGCTGGGGATGTTCCACGTCTACAGCTCGGTGTGGTTCTCCGCCATCTACCTGCTGCTGTTCATCTCCCTGATCGGCTGCATCGTGCCGCGCAGCTGGCAGTTCGTCGGCCAGCTCCGCGGCCGCCCCCCGGCCGCCCCCCGCCGGCTGACCCGGCTGCCCGCGTACACCACCTGGCGCACCGACGCCGCACCCGACGACGTGCTCGGCGCCGCCGAGCGGATGCTGAAGAAGCGCCGCTTCCGCGCCCACCGAGCCGGCACCGCGGTCGCCGCCGAGAAGGGCTACCTGCGCGAGGTCGGCAACCTCGTCTTCCACGTCGCGCTGATCGTGATGCTCGTCGCGTTCGCCGTCGGCAGCCTGTGGAAGTCCGAAGGCGGCAAGCTGATCACCGAGGGCGACGGCTTCGCCAACAGCCTCACCCAGTACGACGACTTCAAGTCCGGTGCCTTCTTCGACACCGACACCATGGAGCCGTTCGGCTTCACCCTCGACAAGTTCGACGCGACCTACGAACGCACCGGCCCGCAGAAGGGCACCCCGCGGGTCTTCCGCGCCCACATCCGGTACTTCTCCGGCGCCGACGGCCAGGAACACAAGACCACCATCGAGGTGAACACCCCCCTCGACATCGCCGGTTCCAAGGTCTACCTGCTCTCCCACGGCTACTCGCCCGACGTCACCGTCAAGGACGGCCGCGGCAAGACCGTCTACAACGGCGCCGTCCCCTTCCTCCCCCAGGACCCGAAGAACTTCACCTCCACCGGTGTCGTCAAGGTCCCCGGCGCCCGCACCAAGGACGACCGGCCCAACCAGCTCGGCTTCCAGGGCTTCTTCGTCCCCACCTTCGGCGGCAAGGGCTCCGGCTCGATGTTCTCCACCTTCCCGGCGCTCGACAACCCCCGCCTGGTGCTCACCGCGTACCACGGTGACCTGGGCGTCGCCTCCGGGCTGCCGCAGAACGTCTACCAGCTCGACAAGAAGGACCTGAAGCAGTACAAGATCGACGGCCGGGCGGTCGCCCAGATGATGAAGCCCGGCGAGACCATGAAGCTCCCCGGCGGCGACGGCAGCATCACCTTCAACGGCGTCAAGACCTGGGCCAGCTTCAAGATCAGCCACCAGCCCGGCAACGGTCTCGCCCTCACCGGCGCGGTCGCCGCCCTGCTCGGCCTGGCCGGCTCCCTGTTCATCCAGCGGCGCCGCGTCTGGGTCCGCGCCGAGTGCGGGGCGAACGGCGTCACCGTCGTCGAGCTGGCCGGTCTCGGCCGCAGCGAGTCCGCCCGCCTCCCCGAGGAGCTCGGCGACCTCGCCGCGGCCCTGGAGCCCGACGCCCCGCTCGCCCCGCACCCCGACCCGGACGCCGACCCCGACCCGGACCCCGGGGCGGCCCCCGCCACCCCCTCCGAAGACCCCGCGGAGCCCACCGACTCTGACGGTCCTGCTGACCCCTCCGAAGGAGCGCGCGCGTGAACCTCGCCGCCGCAGCCAACGAGACACTGGCGCACAACAGCAATGTCCTGGTCTATTCGGCCATGGCGATCTACACCCTCGCCTTCGTCGCGCACATGGCCGAGTGGGTGTTCGGCAGCCGCAGCAAGGTCGGCCGCACCGCCGCCGCCCTCACCCCGGACGCCACCGCCTCGGCGCCCGCCACCGTCACGGCCCGGCAGAGCGGCGGCACCGCCGTACTGGAACGGCCCAAGGTCATCACCAAGTCCGTGGCCGGCAGCCGCGACGTCCCCGACGGCCCCGGTGCCGCCGGCGGCACCGAGAAGGGCGACCTCTACGGCCGCATCGCCATCTCGCTGACCGTCCTCGCCTGGGCGCTCCACGTCGGCGGCGTCGTCACCCGTGCCCTGTCCGTACAGCGGGCCCCCTGGGGCAACATGTACGAGTTCTCCACCACCTTCGCCGCCGTCGCCACCGGCATCTACCTGCTGCTGCTCGTCCTGGGGAAGAACGTCCGGTGGATCGGCCTGCCGCTGGTCACCACCGTCCTGCTCGACCTCGGCCTCGCCGTCTCGGTGCTCTACACCGCCAGCGACCAGCTCGTCCCGGCGCTGCACTCCTACTGGCTGTGGATCCACGTCAGCTGCGCGATCCTCTCCGGCGCCGTCCTCTACCTCGGCGCCGTCGCCACCCTGCTCTTCCTCTTCCGCGACCGCTACGAGGCCAAGCTCGCCGACCCGGCCGGCAAGCAGCCCGGCGCCTTCGCCGCCTCCGTCCTGGAGCGGCTGCCCTCCGCCGCGTCCCTCGACAAGTTCGCCTACCGCGTCAACGCCACCGTCTTCCCCCTGTGGACGTTCACGATCATCGCGGGCGCCATCTGGGCCGAGGCCGCCTGGGGCCGCTACTGGGGCTGGGACCCCAAGGAGGTCTGGTCCTTCATCACCTGGGTCGCCTACGCCGGCTACCTGCACGCCCGGGCCACCGCCGGCTGGAAGGGCCGCAAGGCCGCCTGGCTGGGCCTGATCGCCTTCGCGTGCTACCTCTTCAACTACTACGGCGTGAACATCTTCGTCACCGGCCTGCACTCCTACGCCGGCGTCTGAACCACCCGCACCACCACACGGTGCCGTACGGAGAGCCCCCGGGCGGAACCCGTACGGCACCGTCGTCCGTTCAGCGGCCGGCGCCCGCCGGGCCCCGGTCCGTCCGCGCCGTCACCGCCGCCTGCGCCGCCCCCGCTCCTGGAGCGGCGGCACCTGCCCCGCCCCCGGCAGCGTCGGCTTCGGCAGATGCGCCACCTCCCACTGCGCCTCCGCCAGCTGCTCCGCCGTGTCGTCCGGCAGCCACGGCGGCCGGCGCGCCGGGTGCCGGAAGCCGAACGCCGACGTCAGATCGCCGAACGTCGCCCGCCGCCAGTCACTGATGTTCGGCTCCGCCACACCCGTCCAGCGCTCCAGGAACTGCAGCACCGACGTGTGGTCGAACGGATCACCGGCCGCCCAGCCGCCCACCGTCCACGGCGACACGATCAGGCACGGCACCCGGAAGCCACCGCCGATCGGCAGGCCCCTGACGAACTCGTCCTTCGTCCCCGGCGGCGGCACCGGCGGCGGCACATGGTCGAAGAGCCCGTCGTTCTCGTCGTAGTTGAGGATGAAGACCGTCTTCGCCCAGACCCGCGGATTCGACGCGAGCGCCTCCAGCTTCTGCGCCACATAATCCGCGCCGGCCGCCGGCAGATAGTCCGGGTGCTCCGACTGGTGACTCGTCGGGATCAGCCACGACACCGCCGGCAGCCGGTCGTTGCGGGCGTCGTCCTCGAACGTGCCGGCCGGCTGCGGCCGCACCCCCCGCTCGTACAGCGGATCACCCGGCTGGGAGTCCCGGAACGTCTGGAACTGCTCCAGCAGGTTGCAGCCGTAGTCGTCCTCCTCCTGGTACACCCTCCAGCTGATCCCCGCCGCCTCCAGCCGCTCCGCGTACGTCGTCCAGCGGTACGGCTTGGGCGCGGTGTTGTTCAGCACCGGCCCGCCCAGCGTGCCGCCCGGGTCCAGCGTGCCGGTCATCCAGTACAGCCGGTTCGGCCAGGTCGGCCCGAAGACCGAGCAGAAGTAGTTGTCGCACAGCGTGAACGCCTCCGCCAGCGCGAACTGGAACGGGATGTCCTCCCGCGTGTGATAGCCCATCACATACGGGCCGTTGACCCCGTCCGCCTTGCGGTGCGCCGGCAGCCAGCGGTCCATCTTGCCGCCGTTCCACGCCTCGTGCTGCACCGACCAGGCATGGCTCGTGGAGGGGATGGCCTGCGCGCTGGACGTGTGGGTGTTGAGCCGGAAGGGCAGCAGGTAGCCGTCCGGATTCTCCGCGTCCGGCTGGTGGAAGACGTCACGGCCGTCCGGGAGCGTCAGCGCGTCCGGGTCGGCGAAACCACGGACCCCGCGCAGCGTGCCGAAGTAGTGGTCGAACGACCGGTTTTCCTGCATGAGCATGACGACGTGCTCGACGTCGTGCAGCGAACCGTGACGTGCGGGTCCGGCGGCGACGGCCTTTTGGACGCTGGGCGGCAGCAGAGTCAGCGCGGCGGCGCCACCGACCGCGCCGGCCGCGGAGCCGAGGAGTCTGCGTCGGGTCATGTCGGGCATATGTGCCACTCTCCCTGAGTCGCGTGAGCCCTCAGTGGGCCGACATGACTGTGGCGGCGGGAGAGTTTCCCGGGCAGGGGGAGGCAGCTGAACCAACCGTCAATTGGCCATGAAATGACGGGAGTTGGCCAAACCGCGCTACGTCCCGTACGCCACCCGAAGCAGTCCCTCACGGACCGTGTGGTGGCCGGAATTACGCGTTTACCGGGCCGCCTCAGGACACGCGGCCGAGCCCCGGAGTTCCCTCGGGTGCAGGGTACGGACGCTCCTCGGGCAGCAACCCGGCCGCCCCCGCCACGTCCCCCGCCGCCATGCGCGCCCGCACCTCATGCGCGAGCCCGGTCACGTCCGTGATCCCCACCGTCCACTCGTCCGCGTATCCCCGCGACGCCTCCCCGGCCAGGCCCAGCTGCAGCGAACGGTACGGCAGCGCCCGCAACCACAGATCGCGCTCCGGATCCCACTGCACCCGCGCCGGCGACTCCCGCAACTGCCGCCGCCAGGCATCCCGGTCCGGATGCTCGTCCCGGTCGTAGTGCGACAGACACGCATGCCCGAGCGCCCAGTCGAAACCCGCCCGGTCGATCTCCACCGCCAGCACCGTCTCCTGCCCGGCCTTGGACCCCCAGCCGCAGCGGTACATCATCCACAGGAACGACGGCTTGATCCACGTCATCCGCTCCCGCTTCCACGCCACCGGGAACCGCCCGTCCCGCGCCGCCGGCAGCCCCAGCTCCGGCGCATACGCCTGATAGACGGTGACGGTCCGTTCGGTGTAACGGGCGCGGATACGGCGGACGGGCTCGGCGCTGTGGTGCGGGACGGTGCTCATGAGCGGTCATCCTGGCCGACGCCGAAGCGGCGGAGCCACCGAATTGACGGCCCGGGAGGCCCTGGCAGCGCTTAGTGGTCCTTCGCCGGCGGCGTGTCCCCGTTGGTGCCGTTGTTGCCCTCCGACGCCTCGCCGCTCTTGCGCCGCAGCTCCTCCTCGCGGCGCCGCAGATCCGCCTCCCAGTCCTTCAGCAGCGCCTCGTCCTTCTTGTTCTCCTCCTTGAGGGAACGCAGGAACTCCGGATTGTCGTCGGGCGCCACCCACTTCGCCGTGCTGTGGTTGCGGTGCCACTCCGCGGGCGTACTGCCGCCGCCGCCCGCCACCGCATACCGCTGCTTGCCGGCCACCAGCCAGGCGATCGGGCCGATCAGCACCTCGCCGAAGAGCAGGATGACGATCACCCAGACCACCTTCGGCAGTCCGCGCACCTGCGATTCGGGGGTGTTGAGGCAGTCGATGAACGCGTAGATCCACAGTGCCAGCACCAGAAGGAACGGCAGATACCTGAGCATTGCGGAACGAGCCCCCTGCGGACGACGGCGGGCCCTCGGCAGGGCCCGGTGACCCGCTCAGGGTAGTGCGTACCCGATACTGGAACGCATGGCTTATGACGATCTCCGCTCGTTCCTGCGCGCTCTTGAGCGGGAAGGCGACCTCAAGCGCATCAAGGCCGAGGTCGACCCGTATCTCGAAGTCGGCGAGATCGTGGACCGGGTGCAGAAGGCCGGCGGTCCCGCGCTGCTCTTCGAGAACGTCAAGGGCTCGGCGATGCCCCTCGCCATGAACGTCTACGGCACCGACCGCCGCCTCCTCAAGGCCCTCGGCCTCAAGGCGTACGAGGACATCAGTGACAAGATCGGCGGCCTGCTCAAGCCCGAACTGCCGCACGGGTTCGTCGGGATCCGCGAGGCGTTCGGCAAGCTCGCCGGCATGACGCACGTCCCGCCCAAGAAGGTCAAGGGCGAGAGCGCCCCGGTCCAGGAGGTCGTGCTCACCGGCGACGACGTCGACCTGGACCAGCTGCCCGCCCTCTTCACCTGGCCCAAGGACGGCGGCTCGTTCTTCAACCTCGGCCTCACCCACACCAAGCACCCCGAAACCGGCGTCCGCAACCTCGGCCTCTACCGCCTCCAGCGCCACGACAAGCGCACCATCGGGATGCACTGGCAGATCCACAAGGACAGCCGCAACCACTACCAGGTGGCCGCCAAGCGCGGCGAGAAGCTGCCGGTCGCCATCGCCTTCGGCTGCCCGCCGGCCGTCACCTACGCCTCCACCGCCCCGCTCCCCGGCGACATCGACGAGTACCTCTTCGCCGGCTTCCTCCAGGGCAAGCGGATCGAGATGGTCGACTGCAAGACCGTCCCGCTGCAGGTCCCGGCGCACGCCGAGGTCGTCATCGAGGGCTGGCTGGAGCCCGGCGAGATGCTGCCGGAGGGCCCGTTCGGCGACCACACCGGCTTCTACACGCCGCAGGAGCCGTTCCCCGCCCTGAAGATCGACTGCGTGACGATGCGGAAGCGCCCGCTCCTCCAGTCGATCGTGGTGGGCCGCCCGCCGACGGAGGACGGCCCCCTCGGCCGCGCGACGGAACGCTTCTTCCTCCCCCTGCTCAAGATCATCGTCCCGGACATCGTGGACTACCACCTCCCCGAGTCCGGCGGCTTCCACAACTGCGCGATCGTCTCGATCGACAAGAAGTACCCCAAGCACGCACAAAAGGTGATGCACGCGATCTGGGGCGCCCACATGATGTCCCTCACCAAACTCATCGTCGTCGTCGACGCCGACTGCGACGTCCACGACCTCCACGAGGTCTCCTGGCGCGCCCTCGGCAATACCGACTACGCCCGTGACCTGACCGTCGTCGAAGGCCCCGTCGACCACCTCGACCACGCCTCCTACCAGCAGTTCTGGGGCGGCAAGGCAGGCATCGACGCGACGAAGAAGTGGCCCGAGGAGGGCTACACCCGCGACGGTGGCTGGCCCGACATGGTCGAGTCCGACCCCCGCACGGCGGCCCTCGTCGACCGCCGCTGGAAGGAGTACGGCCTCTGATGACCAGTGCCTCCGCCGCCCTCCCGCAGCCCGGCCGCACCAAGGCCTTCCTGCGCCTCGTCATGATCGAGCACTCGGTCTTCGCGCTGCCCTTCGCCTACATCGCCTCCCTGACCGCGATGTACCAGCGCGACAAGCGCATCGACTGGCTCCTGCTGCTCCTCGTCACCATCTGCATGGTCGGCCTGCGCACCTTCGCGATGGCCGCCAACCGGATCATCGACCGCGAGATCGACGCCCGTAACCCCCGCACCGCCCACCGCGAACTGGTCACCGGCGCGGTCTCGGTGAAGTCCGCCTGGACCGGCGCCCTGATCGCCCTCGTCGTCTTCCTCGGCGCGGCCGCCCTGCTCAACCCCCTCTGCCTGGCGCTCGCACCGGTCGCCGTCGTGCCGATGGTGGTCTATCCGTACGGCAAGCGCTTCACCAACTTCCCCCAGGCCATCCTCGGCCTCGCCCAGGCCATGGGGCCGATCGGCGCCTGGATCGCCATCACCGGCACCTGGTCCTGGGACGCCGTGATCCTCGGCCTCGCGGTCGGCATCTGGATCGGTGGCTTCGACCTGATCTACGCCTGCCAGGACGTCGACACCGACCGCGAGATCGGCGTCCGGTCCGTCCCGGCCCGCTTCGGCATCCCCGCCGCGATCCGTGGCGCCCGCGGCTGCCACCTCGTCACCACGGCGCTCTTCGCCTGGTACGCCTTGGTCACCGGTGCCGGCCCGTTCTTCTGGCTCGGCCTGCTGATCGTGGCGGCGGCCTTCCTCTACGAGCACACCATCGTCCGCCCGCACGACCTCACCCGTCTGAACCGGGCCTTCTTCCAGGTCAACGGCTTCATCGGCATCGCCCTGTTCGTGTGTGCGCTGCTGGACCTGGTGGTGCGGGGGCTGTCGGTCTGAGCGGCGGGGCCGGGGCGGCTTGAGGCGGCCCCGGCTTGAACCCTCAGCGGGCGCTGCCCATGGTGCGGTCGGCGCTGGAGCCCTGGAGCAGCAGGGTGGTCTCCTCGATGCGGCGGAAGCGGCCGTCCGCTGCCAGGTCGGCGAACACATACACCTCCATCCGCACGCTGGTGCCGTCCTTCTTCGTGAGGTGGGCGGTGTGCCGGTCGGCGTACTTGCTGCCGTCGTGGAGCTCCTCGTGGACCTCGACGTGGCCGTCGGCGACGAGGGTGCGCAGGTGGGCGATGTGCTCCAGGAATTCGGTGCGGTCCGCCCACTGTCCGTCGGTGCGCTGACGGTACTCCGGGGCGAAGTGGCGGTCGGCTGCGTCCTGCAGGGTCAGCTGGCTGTTGAAGAGCAGGTCGGTCAGGGCGGCCTCGATGCCGGTGCGGGTCATGGAATTTCCTTCCGAGAGGAACCAAGATGCGTGCGCCGCGCACGCTTCTCGTCGACCGTAGCACCAAATGCGTGCGCCGCGCACGCTATTCTTGAGGGGTGGAGAAGGAAGTAGGACACGAGATCGCCGACGCGCTGGGCATCCTGCTGCGGCGCACCACCCGCACGCAGCTGCACGGAAAGCTGACCGAAGGCATGGGCGAGGCGGTGGACGAACTGACCTACCCCGTGCTCAGCACGCTCGCCCGGACCGGCCCCTGCAGCGCGGCCGACCTGGCGCCCGACGTGGGGCTCGACCGCTCCGGCGTCACCCGCCGGGCCTCCCGGCTGGAGGACGCCGGCCTCATCCGGCGCGAACCGGACCCCGCCGACCGGCGCGCACATCTCCTCGTCCTCACCGAGCAGGGCAGGCGCACCGTGACCGAGCTGCGCGCACGGCTGGCCGCCCACATCATGGCGAGCCTGTCCTCATGGCCGCCGGGCGAGGCCCAGGACTTCGCCCGCCACCTGCGCCGCTTCGCGCTCGACGGCCCGTTCGCCTGACAGGCGGTCCGAAGGGCGCGCCCCTAGATGCTCGTGGGGAGTGAGGGACCCGGGAGGGCGGGGTGGGGGCGGGTGCGGAGGGTGAAGGCCGCGGTGATGCCGCCCAGGAGGCCGAAGAGGTGGGCCTGCCAGCTGACCTGGCCGGCGGTCATGGGCAGGGCGCCCCAGAGGATCGAGCCGTAGACCGCGCCGACGGCGAGGCCGATGACGATGTCGAGGGCGGAGCGCTCGATGAAGCCGCGCACCAAGAGGTAGCCGAAGAGGCCGAAGATCACGCCGGAGGCGCCCGCGGTGTTGCTGCCGGTGGCGGCGGTGAGCCACACGCCCAGGCCGCTGACCAGGGTGATCAGGAGCACGACGGCCAGGAAGCGGCGGATGCCGCTGCGCAGGGCGGCGAGGAGGCCGAGCAGCAGCAACGGCAGGGTGTTGGCGGCCAGGTGGCCGAAGCCGAAGTGCAGGAAGGCGGCCGGTACGACGTCGACGAGCTCGGAGGGCTCGCGCGGCTCTATGCCGAAGGTGTCCAGGGCGCCACCGGTGATGACGTCGACGCCTTCCAGCAGCCAGAGCAGCGCGACCCAGCCCAGCATCAGCACCAGACACGTGGTCAGCTTCGCCCGGTCCTGTCGCATCGCAGCCCGTCCGGTCCCCGTCATCCCTGCCCGCCTCCCCGTCATCCTGCCCGTCCGTCAGTCGTCCGGTAGCCGCACGGTTGCCCGTTCTGCGCCCGCTCAGCCCCCACCTCACAGCTAAGAACGGCCATGACCGGGTTCCTGGTTCCGCCGGATAGGCTCGATGCGTGGAGCCGCCGCACAACAACACCAGTCACGACACGAGTCGCCACGTCCCTCAGGACGCTCACCAGGACACCGGCCCGCCGGCCGCCGAGCGCCGTCGGCCCTGGGTCGTCGGGGTTTCCGGGGCGTCCGGGACGCCGTATGCGGCGTCCGTGCTGCGGGGGCTGCTCGCCGCCGGTGAGGCGGTGGATCTGGTCGTGAGCCGGGCGTCGCGGTTGACGTTGCTGGATGAGACCGGGATCGCGTTCCGGGACGCGCATTGGCGTGCTGACCTGCGGGAATGGCTGGCGCGTGGGGCGGACGGGAAGCCGGGGACGTTTCGGGTGACGGACGCGGAGCTGGCGCGGGTGCGCTACTGGGCGGCCGGAGATCTGGCGGCCGGGCCGTCGTCGGGTTCGTACCCGGTGAAGGGGATGCTGATCGTCCCCGCCAGTACGGCGTGCGTGGCAGGGGTGGCGCTGGGGCTGTCGAAGGACCTGCTGCAGCGGGTGGCGAGCGTGACGCTCAAGGAGCGGCGCCGGCTGGTGGTCGCGGTCCGGGAGACTCCGCTGAACGGTCCGACGCTGAAGCATCTGGTGACGCTGGACGAGGCGGGCGCGATCGTGCTGCCCGCCTCGCCGGCGTTCTATGCGGGGGCGACGCACATCCAGGATCTGGTGGATTTCGTCGCGGGCCGGGTGCTCGATGCGGCGGAGGTGCCGCACGGGTTGTACCGGCGTTGGGAGGGGGAGCTTCGGGGTGGCTCCAAGGATCAGGAGGAGGCCCCGGACGCTCCTTAGCGCTTCTTCGCCGCGGCGGCGCGCCCGAAGCGGCGCCGGGCCCGCGGTTCGGCGAGCTTGTGGGCACGTGAACGATTGGCCTGGTCCTGCAGCTCGCGCATGCGGGCGTAGGCCATCTCGATCGAGTACACGGTGACAACTCCTGTGAGATCGTCTTTGATCGCTTGAAAATCGCAGGGACTAGGCCCTGTGTGCCTTAGATTCTACATGCAGAACTCGAAAATGCGTAAAGATTGGAAGGCTTGAGGGCATGGACGCGGTGGATAGGCAGCTCATCCAGGCACTGCGCGAGAACGGCCGGGCCTCGTACGCGGAGCTCGGCCGGCTCGTCGGCCTCTCCGGGCCCAGCGTCACCGACCGGATCAACCGCCTCGAAGCGGCCGGAGTGATCACCGGTTACCGCGCGACGGTCAACGCCGCCTCGCTCGGCCTCGGCGTCACCGCCCTGGTCGGCATCTCGCTGTCGGACGCGGCCGACCACGAGGACGTCGCCCGCCGGCTGCGCGACCTCGAAGAGATCGAGGACTGCTGGTTCATCGCGGGCGACGACTCCTACATGCTCAAGGTGCGGGTCGGGGACGTCGACGGGCTGGAGCGCACCATCCGGCGGCTGTCCGGCACCAAGGGGGTCTCCCGTACGCGCACCACGATCGTGCTGTCCACCAAGTGGGAGAACCGCGTCGGGGAACTGCCCGAAGAGGCCGAGTAGAGCGCCGAGATCCAGCAGGAGGACGGTGCCGGGCAGGACGGGGCCGAGCGGGCCACCGGGGCCGCCCCGGCCCCGGACTCGCCAAGGGCGCCCCGTCCGCGCCGATTACGGGGGAGTACGCTCGACGAAGCCCGTTTCCGGCACCGAGATCGTGCCGCGGGTCGGCACAGATACGGCAGAGACTGGGAGGCGACCGGATGGCTGCGTCGATGGATGTGGGCCTCAAGCGTGAGCTGGAGGCGAAGGTCCACGCCGGGGAGCGGCTGACCCGCGAGGACGGTATCGCCCTCTACGAGTGCGACGACCTGGCCTGGCTGGGCGGTCTCGCCCATGAGGTGCGCACCCGCAAGAACGGTGACGTCGTCCACTTCAACGTCAACCGTCACCTCAACATGACGAACGTGTGCACCGCCTCCTGCGCGTACTGCTCCTTCCAGCGCAAGCCGGGCGAGAAGGACGCGTACACGATGCGCATCGAGGAAGCCGTCCGCCTCGCCAAGGCGATGGAGAACGAGAACCTCACCGAGCTGCACATCGTCAACGGCCTGCACCCGACCCTGCCGTGGCGCTACTACCCGCGCTCGCTGCGCGAGTTGAAGAAGGCGCTGCCGAACGTCTCCCTCAAGGCGTTCACGGCGACCGAGATCCACCACTTCGAGACCATCTCGGGCCTGTCCGCCTCGGAGATCCTCGACGAGCTGATCGACGCGGGGCTGGAGTCGCTCACCGGCGGCGGCGCCGAGATCTTCGACTGGGAGGTCCGGCAGCACATCGTCGACCACCGCACCCACTGGGAGGACTGGTCGCGGATCCACCGCCTGGCGCACGAGAAGGGCCTCAAGACCCCCTCGACGATGCTCTACGGGCACATCGAGGAGCCCCGGCACCGCGTCGACCATGTGCTGCGGCTGCGTGAACTCCAGGACGAGACCGGCGGATTCCAGGTCTTCATCCCGCTGCGCTACCAGCACGACTTCGTCGACATGCAGGACGGCAAGGTCCGCAACCGCCTCCAGGCGCGTACGACCATGGCCACCGGTGCCGAGGCGCTGAAGGTCTTCGCGGTCTCCCGCCTCCTCTTCGACAACGTCCCGCACGTCAAGTGCTTCTGGGTGATGCACGGTCTGCAGACCACCCAGCTCGCGCTGCAGCACGGCGCGGACGACATGGACGGCTCGGTCGTCGAGTACAAGATCACGCACGACGCGGACAACTACGGCACGCCGAACAAGCTGACCCGCGAGGACCTGCTGGAGCTGATCCGCGACGCCGGCTTCCGTCCCGTCGAGCGCAACACCCGCTACGAGGCGATCCGCGAGTACCCGGGCCCGGACCCGGACCGCCGCGAGGCGCCCCAGCCGATGCGCCTCTGAGTACCGGAGGCGCAGGGCAGGCGCCCGATGGCAGGCGGCAGGGGCCCGGAAGATCGCCCCTGCCGTTGTGCTTGACTGGAGGCGACCCTTTCGGTTGCCGTTGAGAAGAAGGTCCCGTCCGTGAGTAGCCACAAGTTCGCCACGCTCCGCTACACCGCCCTTCGCCTCGGCCTGTTCGTCGCCTGCTTCGCGGTGGTGTGGGCGCTGGCCTACTTCCGGATCATCCCGCTCGCGGTGGGCGCGTCGAACACCGTCTGGATGCTGCTGCTCGCCATCGTGATCTCCGCGCCGCTCAGCTTCGTGCTGCTGCGCAAGCAGCGGGACGCGATGTCCGAGCAGATCGTCGCCAAGGTCGACCGCCAGCGCGAGCGCATCGCGGCCAACGCGGGCCAGGAGGACGACCTCGTCTGACCCCGCCGCCCGGCGCCCACCTCAGCGGCGCCCGCGGCCGTAAGCCCCCCGCGGCAGTGAGACACCTCACGCCCCCTCATCCGTCCGGCAGGCGCCGGTCGGTGGAGCTCCCCTCCACCGACCGGCGCCTGCCGCGTTGTTGACGCCCGTTCGGTTGCCGGCACCCCCGGGAACCTCCATGGAACTCAAAGATTTCCTTTGGGTTCCTCAAAGTTCGAGTGTTAACGTACTTGGCATGAAGACAGCAGCCGCGCCCTCGTCCCCCATGAGCGTTCCGCTCGTGGTGCGCCTGCACGTCGATCTTTGCCGCTGTATGTCCGCGGCCTGTCGTCGCCGCTGACCGACCTCATGCAGCGGCCGGAGATCCTGCCTCTTCCGTACGGACCTCCTGGCGCTTCTTCACGCCTTTTCCCGACGCCTTATCTGTCCCCGGAGTGTGTCCGTTGTCCACGTCGTCCACGAAGACGCCGAAGTCCTCCCGCATACCCAAGGTCCCGTTCTGGGCCCAGATCCTGGCGGGTCTCGCCCTGGGTGTGCTGCTCGGCTGGGTGGCCAAGAGCAATGACCTCGGCTGGCTCACCTCGACGCTCCAGCACATCGGCGACCTCTTCGTCCAGCTGCTGAAGCTGGCCGTCGCCCCGCTGGTGTTCTTCGCGATCCTGGTGTCGATCACCAACCTGCGGCAGGTCAACAACGCCGCGCGGCTCGCCACCCGCACCCTGCTGTGGTTCATGGCCACGTCGCTGATCGCGGTGGCGATCGGCCTGGCCATCGGCCTGCTCACCCACCCCGGCGCGGGCACCGGCCTCACCCCCAAGGACGGCAAGCTCCCCGACCACGCCGGCTCCTGGATCGACTTCCTCACCGGCATCGTCCCCACCGACATCATCACGCCGTTCACCGAGCTGAACGTCCTGCAGATCGTCTTCATGGCGGCCGTCGCCGGTATCGCCGCGCTCCAGCTCGGCGAGAAGGCCGAGCCGGTCCTGCGGCTCAGCCGCTCGGTCCTCGAACTGCTGCAGAAGGCCCTGTGGTGGGTCATCCGCCTCGCCCCGATCGGCACCGTCGGCCTCATCGGCAACGCCATCGCGACGTACGGCTGGAACCTGATCGGCAAGTACGCGACCTTCACCGTCGACATCTACGTCGGCTGCGCGATCGTCCTCTTCGGCGTCTACCCGCTGCTGCTGGCGACCGTCGCCAAGGCCAACCCGCTGCAGTTCTTCCGCGGCGCCTGGCCCGCCATCCAGCTGGCCTTCGTCTCCCGCTCCTCGGTCGGCACCATGCCGGTCACCCAGCAGGTCACCGAGCGCCTCGGCGTGCCGCGCGAGTACGCCTCCTTCGCGGTGCCGTTCGGCTCGACGACCAAGATGGACGGCTGCGCCTCGATCTACCCGGCCATCGCCGCGATCTTCATCGCCCAGATCTTCGACGTCCACCTCGCCGTCGGCGACTACATCCTGATCGCCTTCGTCTCCGTCATCGGCTCGGCCGCCACCGCCGGCCTCACCGGCGCGACGGTCATGCTGACCCTGACCCTCTCCACCCTGGGCCTGCCCCTGGAGGGCGTCGGCCTGCTGATGGCCATCGACCCGATCCTGGACATGATGCGGACGGCCACCAACGTGGCCGGCCAGTCGGTCATCCCGATCCTGGTCTCCGCCAAGGAAAAGATCCTGGACCGCGAGGCGTACAACAGCGCGAAGAGCATCAGCCTGGCAACGACTGCTGCGGACGAGGCGGCGGACCAGGTCGCCGTACCGGCTGCGGCATAGCCTTCAGCTGCACGACCTGAGCGTGTCTTCCGGCTGCGCCCCGATCTCCTTGAGGTCGGGGCGTAGTCGTTCCTAGTCGTTCCTGCCGGTCACGTCCGGCACGCGCAGGGAGAACCAGCCGACCCGGTAGCCGAACAGCCACACCACGCCCAGGTACAGGCCCGGGCCGACCTCGCGGATTTCGTCGCGAATGCCGCGGGCCGCCAGGGAGATCTTCGAGTAGTCGACGACGATGCACTCCCGGTCGTCCAGCCGGCTCGGGCCTCGGTAGACCTGGGCGACGATGGCGAGGATGTCGAACGTGGTCAGCCGATTGCTCACATAGCCCGGCTCGAAGACCTTGCCCCGCCACACGGCCAGGCGCACCAGCCGGGCGAGCGGCCGGGCCACCGCGCTGCCTCCCCACCGGACGATCCCCGTGCCCTCCAGCGGCCCCGTGGGAATGTCACCGGGCGGGCTTTCGCGGAAGAGCTCCAGCAGCCGGGCATCACCGGCGTGGAGCAGATCCGCCTCGCTGACCGCCTCGTTGACCGTCTCGTTGATCGCCACGATGATCCTCCGTGATCCTCTCCACGACCGTCCTCCTGGCGCACGGTCACCAAGATCAGCAGGGCCACCGGGACCACCGGGATCACCGGGATCACCAGGACCACCAGCATTACCAGGACCACCAAGGCCCACGCCGCCCATGGGTTCCTCCGCCCTCACTCTGGGCGGCCCGCAGGGAACCCACCATCGCTGCCGGGCCGAACGGGGGAGTCCGTGCCCGCCGTGGCGGGGGGCCGTAAGACGCCTAGGGCGCTTCTGACGGATCTCCGCGGCGCCCTAGCTGCGCTGGCGGACCCGGCGGGCGGTGGGGCCCGGGCCGGGGGCAGGGGTGCCCAGGGGGCCGGTGGCCAGGTGGGTCAGGTGGCGGAGGAACGTCTCCCGGTCCTCGTCCGGCAGTGCCGCGAGAGCCTGTTCGTGCACCGCGTCCACGATCCGCTGGCTGCGCTCGGCGGTGCGTGCGCCCTCCTCCGTGACGGCGATGATCCGGGCCCGCCGGTCGGTGCTGGAGGGGCGGCGCTCGGCGAGCCCGGCCTTCTCCAGGGCATCGACGGTCACCACCATCGTGGTCTTGTCCATGTCGCCGATCTCGGCGAGCTGGATCTGGGTGCGTTCCTCCTCCAGCGCGTGCACCAGGACGCAGTGCATGCGCGCGGTGAGCCCGATCTCGGCGAGCGCCGCCGCCATCTGGGTGCGCAGCACATGTCCGGTGTGGTCCAGCAGGTAGGAGAGGTCCGGCTGGGTGCGGGTCGGGGGCGGCGACATGGCGGTCATGGCTCCAGCGTAAGCCACGATCGGTCCGAGAAATATAGTCTGCAACGGAACTATCTGCTACGGTCCTTCTATCTTCGTCGCCGGCCGGCACCCGTCCGCTCACGCCGTCCGGCGCGCCACCCGTACGTACTGCGACAGGAGGGCCACCGTGCCCACGTCCCGTTCCGTGCCCACGTCCCGTTCCGTGCCCATGTCCCGCTCCGCGCCCGTGGCCCGTTCCGTGCCCATGTCCCGTCCCACGCCCCCGAGTTCACCGCGTCGGGGCCTCGCCCTCGGTGTGATCGCCGCCAGCACGCTGATGATCGTGCTGGACGGCTCGATCGTCACCGTGGCCATGCCGGCCATTCAGCACGACCTCGGGTTCAGCTCCGAGGGTCTGAGCTGGGTCGTCAACGCCTATCTCGTCGCGTTCGGCAGCCTGCTGCTCCTCGCCGGGCGGCTCGGCGACCTCCTCGGGCGCAAGCGGATGTTCGTCGCCGGCACCGCCGTCTTCACCGCCTCCTCGCTTCTGGCGGGTCTCGCCTCCGGGCCCGCCGTACTGCTCGCCGCCCGCTTCCTGCAGGGCGTCGGCAGCGCCATGACGGCGGCCGTCGGCCTCGGCATCCTCGCCGCCCTCTACCCCGAGGGACGCGAACGGGCCCGCGCCCTCGCGGTGTTCAGCTTCACCGGTGCCGCCGGCGCCTCGATCGGCCAGGTGCTCGGCGGCCTGCTGACCGACGCACTGGACTGGCACGGGATCTTCCTGATCAACCTGCCCATCGGGGCCGCCGTCCTCGCCCTGGCCCGCCCCGCACTGCCCGCCGGCCGGGGACTCGGCCTGCGGGCCGGGGCCGACGCCTGGGGCGCGCTCCTGATCACCGCCGGTCTCATGGCGGCGCTCTACGGCATCGTCAACACCGCGACGTACGGCTGGACTTCACCGCGCGCGCTGGTTCCGGCGACCGTCGGTACGGCGCTGGTCGTCGCCTTCTTCCTGCGCCAGGCCCGGGCCCGCACCCCGCTGCTGCCGCTGCGCATGCTGCGCTCGCGCGCCGTGGTCACCGCCAACCTCGTCCAAATGCTCATGATCGCCGCCCTGTTCGCCTTCCAGGTGCTGGTGGCGCTCTACCTGCAGGGCGTACTCCGCTACGACGCCGCCCGCACCGGACTGGCGATGCTCCCCGCAGCCCTGGCCATCGGCGCCACCTCGCTGGGCGTCTCGGCCCGGCTGGTCGCCCGCTACGGGGAGCGCGCCGTACTGCGTACCGCCCTCGTCCCGCTGGTCGGCGCCCTCGCCCTGCTCACCCGGCTGCCCGTGCACGCCGCCTACGTCACCGATCTGCTGCCGGTGATGCTGCTCGTGGCCGGCTTCGGCCTGGCCCTGCCCGCGCTCACCGCACTCGGCATGTCCGGCGTCGACAGCCAGGACGCCGGCCTGGCCTCGGGCCTGTTCAACACCACCCAGCAGCTCGGTTCGGCGCTCGGCGTCGCGGCGCTGTCCACCCTGGCGGCCGGCCGCACCGACACCCTCACCGGGCAGGGCAGCCCCCGCGCCGAAGCCCTCACCGCCGGCTACCACGTGGCCTTCGCCGCCGGCGCGGGACTGCTCGCCCTGGCACTGCTGGCCGCCACGGTCCTGCTACGGCGGCCCCGTGTGCCGGAGGTGACCGCGGCGCTGAACGTGCCCGCGGTGCCGGACGTGCCTGCGGTGCCGGACGTGCCCGCGGTGCCGGACGTTCCCGCGGTGCCGTCCGCCTGACCCGACCCCCCCACGTCCAAACCCCACCCACCGAAACGGAGCACCTCATGCCCGGCCCCGCCCCGCGCGTCCTCACCGAGACCGAACTCGACGGAATCCTTCAGGAGCAGCAGTTCGGCGTGCTCGCCAGCGTCCGCAAGACCGGCCACCCGCACCTCGCCACCGTCCTGTACCGCTGGGACCCGGCGGAGCGGATCGTACGGATCTCCAGCACCCAGGACCGCCTCAAGCCCCGCCACCTGCGCGCCGACCCGCACGCCGCCCTGCACGTCAGCCGCGATGTGTGGGCCTACGCGGTCGCCGAGGGCGAGGTCGAGGTCTCGGCCCCCACCACCGTCCCCGGTGACGCGGTCGGCCGCGAACTGCTCGTCATGGCGGCCGCGGGCGGGGCCCCGCTGGACGAGGACGCCTTCCTGGCGGAGGCCGTAGCCGAACGGCGCGTCGTCCTCCGCCTCAAGGTCTCCCGCCTCTACGGCACGGCACTGGACGTCACCGAAGGCTCCGAGTGACCGGAAGGTTCCGAGTGACCGAAGGCTCCGCGTGACCGAAGGCTGAAGGCTCCCCGGGACGGGGGATCTCCCGCGGGGGAGTGGCGAGCGCGCACCCGTCAGGCACCTGGCCAGGCACCTGGTCAGGCCCCCCGTCAGGCCCCGTCAGACCGCCGTCACCGCCCCCGTGTGCGCCAGGATCGCCTCCGCCAGCGGCCCCTGTACGGCCGGTGGCAGCGCGTGCCCCATCCCCGGGATCTCGACGACATGCGCGCCGCCGATGCACTGCGCGAGGTGCTGCGGATGCGGCGGCGGGAAGACCGGCTCGGCGGGCGCCGCGATCACCAGCGTGGGCACCTCGTTCCGCGCCAGCTCCTCCGTACGCAGCATCCCGCCGTCGTCCGCCCGTCCGTGCGCGGTACCCACCCGGTGGTGCCCGGTGTGCTCGATGACCCGCCGCTCCAGAGCCTCGTAGTAAGCGGCGTCGAACGGCAGTTGACCACCGGCGAGTACCCGCCAGTGTTCGAGCCGCCGCGCCACCTCCGCCTCCGGGCCGTGGTCCTCGACCGGGCGGGCCCACAGCTCCAGGACCTCGGGTCTGATGCCGGGGAGTTCACCGACCGGGACGACGGAGCCGTCCGGTGCGGTGTAGGGGGTGGTGCTGAGGGCCATGGTGCCGATGAGAGTGGCGCCGATCCATCGGTCGGGGTGGTCGGCGAGCACCATCTGGGCCAGCATGCCGCCCAATGACATGCCGACGAGATGCGCACGCTCGATGCCCAGCCCGTCCAGGACGGCGATCACGTCGTCCGCGAGATCGGCGATCCGGTACGGACGGATGGGGGCACCTCCCGCCCGAAGGGTGGGGGAGAAGCACCAGGTGGAGCGACCGGTGTCCCGGTGGTCGTAGCGGATCACCCGGTGGTGTTCGGCCAGCGCGTCGACCAGCTCGTCCGGCCAGCCGACGCCGGTCGCCTGGGCCCCCATGACGAGCAGCAGCGGGGGCGCGTCGGCGGCGCCGCGCTGCTCGGTCCACAGCCGGATGCCGGGGGCGACGTCGAGGAACTGCTGCACGGTGATGTCCTCCAGGAACGGCGGGGTGAAGGGGTAGTCCTTCAGTCCGGTCAGTAAAACAATCATCGGAACGAGACGTATCGTCTCGTCAGTCACCTGTAGCTGTCAACTCACCGGCAGCCGGCACCTCACACGCACAGCCTTCAACTCGCCTGCAACTGCCAACAAAACAAGGAGGAAAAAGTGCTGTCAGTGCTGCTCCGCGGATGGCGGGAAGCCGTCGGAAAGCCGGGCGCGGAAGGCGAAGATCGTAAACTTACTTTGCGGTAAAGGGGCGGGGCGGAGGGATATTCAGGGTGGGAGCTGTGAAGAGCAAGCGGGTGCCGAGGGCCGTCCGGGAACAGCAGATGCTCGATGCCGCGGTGCGGACCTTCGCCCGGCGTGGCTACCGAGCGGCGTCGATGGACGAGATCGCCGAGGTGGCCGGGGTCTCGAAACCGCTGGTCTACCTCTATCTGAACTCGAAGGAAGAACTGTTCAGCGCGGTGATCCGGCGCGAGGCGGCGGCGCTGGTGACGGCCGTGACCGCGGCCGTGGAACCCCGGGCGGCGGCCGACCGCCAGCTGTGCAGCGGCCTGCGCGGTTTCTTCGCGCACACCGCCGAGCACCCGGACGGCTGGGCCGTGCTCCACCAGCAGGCCCGGACGCATGGCGAGCCGTTCGCACGCGAGGTCGCCGCCATGCGCGCGGAGATCGTCTCCTTCGTCACGGATCTGATCGGCGTCGCCGCGAAGGAGGCGGGCTGCGCCGGTGAACTGGCCGAACGCGAGGTGGCCGGGCTCGCCCATGCCCTGGTCGGCGCGGCCGAGTCGCTCGCGGAATGGGCCAACCTCCGTACCGACGAAGGCCCTTCGGGGGAATGCGTGCATCCGACGGCGAAGGACGCCGCGGCCACGATGATGAACTTCGCCTGGGCCGGCCTGGGCCGGATGATGGCGGGTGAGCGCTGGGCGCCGGCCGATCTGGCCTAGCCGGCCGACCTGGCCTGACCGGCCGACCTGGGCTGACCGGCCCTGCCCGGACCACGAGTCCTACCCCTACCCCTACCCGGACCCCGAGCCCCACCCCTGCCCAGGTCCCTGCCCGTCCCCTACCCGGGGACCCCGACTCCTCCTGCTGCCGCGGCTGTTGGTCCCGCCCCGCAGCGGACAAAGATCCCGCTGTCCGAGCATTGGCCGGCCCGAAGTCCTCGCGTAAATTTACCTCGCAGTAAGGTTACTGCCGGGTCAGGAGATGGGGATACGGGGCCCAACTCCGCGATGGCACCCGGCAGTTGGCCCGTGCGGGCGCGAGACCAGGCGTCCGGCACGGTCCCGACCACGCTGCAGCACTCCACCGGAGAAACAGCACTCCACCGGAGAAACGAGGAGCCGCTCGTGTCCCACCAGGGAAGTGCCCCTGTCCCCACCCCCGCCCGCACCCTCGCCCCCACCCTCGTCGAGCCCCACAAGGCGACCCGGCCCGACGGCACCGTCCGCGAGGTCTACGTCCCCCCGCTCGTCCCGCCCGTGACCCACGGTTCCCTCGGCGACCTCCCCTTCGCCAACGCCGCCGAGGCCCCCACCGACATCGTCCTGGCCCGCAAACAGCCCAGCGGCGCCTGGCGCGACATCACCGCCGCCGAATTCGCCGCCGAGGTCCGCGCCGTCGCCAAGGGCCTGATCGCCCACGGCCTGGGCCCCGGCGACCGGCTCGCCATCATGGCCCGCACCACCTACGAGTGGACCCTCCTCGACTTCGCCGCCTGGGCCGCCGGCCTGGTCACCGTCCCCCTCTACCCGACCTCCTCCGCCCACCAGGCGGAAGGGATCCTGAACGACTCCGGCGCCCGCGCCTGCGTCGTCGAGGACGTCGACGAAACCCGCCTGATCAGCGGCATCCGCGGCCGGCTGCCCGCCCTCGAACACCTCTGGCAGTTCAACACCGGCGCCGTCCCCCAACTCGTCGCCGCCGGCCGCGACCTCCCCGACGAGGCCGTCGACGTCCGCCGCGCCACCACCGGCCCGCACGCCCTCGCCACCCTCATCTACACCTCCGGCACCACCGGCCGCCCCAAGGGCTGCGCCCTCACCCACGGCAACTTCTTCGCCGAGGTCGACAACGCCGTCGAACTCCTCCACCCGGTCTTCCGGTCCGTCAGCCAGGAACCCGCCGCCACCCTCCTCTTCCTCCCCCTCTCCCACGTCTTCGGCCGGATGGTCGCGGTCGGCTGCCTCCGCGCCCGGGTCCGCCTCGGCCACGCCCCCAGCATCCAGACCGACGACCTGCTCGCCGACCTCGCCGGCTTCCGCCCGACCTTCCTCCTCGCCATCCCCTACGTCCTGGAAAAGGTCTTCAACACCGGCCGCGCCACCGCCGAGAAGATGGGCCGCGCCGCCTCCTTCGACCGCGCCGCCCGCATCGCCCGCGCCTACGGCGAAGCCGTCGAGGCCGAGGAACGCTCGGCTTCCGAAGGCCGGTCAAAGAGCCGAGGCGGAGCGAGGCGGAGCGGCAAGGGCCCAGGCCCCGGCGTCGCCCTCAAGGCCGCCCGCAAGCTCTACGACCCCCTCGTCTACCGCCGCATCCGCGCCGCCCTCGGCGGCAAGGTCCGCCACGTGATCTGCGGCGGCTCACCCCTCGGCCACCGCCTCGCCGCCTTCTACTCCGGCGCCGGCATCGAGATCTTCGAGGGCTACGGCCTGACCGAGACCACCGCCGCCGCCACCGTCACCCCGCCCCTGCGCCCCCGCATCGGCACCGTCGGCTGGCCGCTCCCCGGCACCGCCGTCCGGATCGCCGACGACGGCGAGATCCTCCTCCACGGCGGCCACGTCTTCGCCGGCTACTGGGACGCCGCCCTCGGCGCCGCCCGTCCCGCCACCGACGCCGACGGCTGGCTGCCCACCGGCGACCTGGGCGCCCTCGACGCGGACGGCTACCTCACCATCACCGGCCGCAAGAAGGAGATCATCGTGACCACGGGCGGCAAGAACGTCGCCCCCGCCCCCCTGGAGGACCGCCTCCGGTCCCACCCCCTCATAGGCCAGTGCATGGTCATCGGCGACAACCGCCCCTACATCACCGCCCTGCTCACCCTCGAACCGGACGGCCTCGCCCACTGGCGCCAGATGCACAAGAAGACGGACGTCCCGCTGGCGGACCTCGTCCGCGACCCGCGGCTCCTCGCCGACCTCCAGCGCGCCGTCGACGACGCCAACGCGCTCGTCTCCCGCGCCGAGTCCATCCGCCGCTTCGCGGTCCTCCCCGCGGAATTCAGCGACCGGACCGGACATCTCACCCCCTCCCTGAAGCTGCGGCGGGCCGCCGTGGCACGAGATTTCGCCAAAGACATAGAAGCCCTTTACGAAAGGACGTGACCCCCCTCTGGAGCCAGGGCCGTCCGCGCGTCAAACTGGAACCCCGTGTCACCTCTGTGGGGGAGGTGGCACGGGGCCTTGGCGCTGCCTTTGCGCTGCTTTTGTGCTGCCCGGAGCCGGCGGGGCGCGATCCGGGCCCGCGGCTACGTCGGCTTTCCGCCGACCTCGCACCACACGGTCTTCCGGCCCGCGCCCTGCCGTACGCCCCACCGCACCGCGACCGCGTCCAGCAGCGCCAGCCCGCGCCCGGCCTCCGCGTCCTCCGCCGCCCGGACCAGCACCGGCAGCGCCCGCGGATCCGGATCGGTCACCTCTCACGCACAGCTGCACCTCCGCACACGGCCCGCCCAGATGCGCCCGCACCGCCCGGCGCGGCCCCGGCACCTCCTTCGGTACACGGCGGTCAGATCCGCAACGTTTTGCCCTCGCGGAGCGCGGTGACGCGGCGACGCGTCAAGTGGGGCACGTCGCTCACCGCCTGGCGGAACGCCCGGTGTTTGGCCTCGCGTGCCAGCCAGTCCTCAAGGGTCTGCCAGGCCGCCGCGTAACCCGTGGCCAGCCGTTGGACCGCCCGCGCGTCCAGGTGGGTCACGCCATCCGCGGCGGCATCCCTCAACACCCGCTGGCCCTTGTGGCAATTCACGTAGGGCCGTCGGGAAGTGCCCCGCGAACGAGCGAGCAGCCAGCGCCTTTCCAAGTCGCGCTGGAGAGCGGTCAGCCTCTCCTCGACCTTGCGGGAATCGGAGTGGCCGTTCTGGGCGGCCGTTTCCTCCGGGACCAGCGGCGGCGGGAAGCCCAGCGTGGACGTGGCCGCGGGCTGGCAGTTCGCCTGCAGGTAACGGATGAAACTCACCCGGTCCTGCCATCTGCGTCTGCTGTTCGGATCGGCGATCTCCCGTACCGATTTCCAGATGCTGCGCTCGGTCCGAAGCCATTCCGTCACACGCTGAATATCCGTGTCGCCCTGATCGTGGCGCCGGCTCCAGACCTCCTGCATGAGCTTGGAGATCTCTTCGAGAAGCCGGTAGTCGTACGCCCGCAGTTGCGCTTCGGTACGGCTGCTGGGCGCGCTCTGCTCGAACGTCTCCGCGCTCGGGTACATCGTCCGCACGAAGTTGGTGAAGAGCGGGTTCCCGGGGTTCTCCGGGTCCCGTAGCAGCGCCAGGTCCGGGTCCTCCTCGACCAGCCAGGACCGCTCGACGGTGGTGGCCTCCTTCCGCGTGGCCTGTACCGCATGGTCGAGGCGGGCGAGGGCGCGCCCGACGAGCTTGCCCTGGTCGGCCGTGTCCCACTGGCCCGCGTTCATGGCCACGGCATAGACGCATGCGGCGTTGTAGTGCGTGTGCCAGTCGCGACGCGTCCAGAGAAGCGCGGAGAGACCGAGCCGCCAACGGAGGGACCAGATCTTCAGCTGGTCCCAGTCGAGCCGGCTGACCGGGAGGCGCCAGGTGTAGGGCCACCGCCACTTGTACGTGGGCGTGGTCCGGGGGCCCTGCCCGGTGGAGGCGTCGTACGCGCTGGTCGCCCAGGTGAGCCGCAGCGGCGCCCACACCCTGCGGTTGATGTGGAACGCGCCTCGGGTGACGGGGGAGGGGGCCCCGCGCACGCTCTGGTAGTAGGCGACCGGCCAGAAGAACCGGGCCCAACTCCACAACCGGGCGGGCCAGTACAGCCAGATGCGGGCCCAGGCGTCATCCGCGGCGAGGCGGGCTGTCTCCTGCACCGCGACGCGCTGCATCACGACCCGGATTTCCGCCGGATCCTTTCTCCACAACGTCTTTTCGAGCGAATACCGGCCCACCTCTGCCCGCTCCTTCCGCCGTTTCCGGCGCAGCGGAATGCGCGGGGCCACCCCGAGGGCCGCCGGCCAGTAGCGGTCCACGAACAACGGAATCAGGTTCTCGCAGGTCTGCCAGCCGTGAGTGCCCGCTCCCTCGGCCCATTGCCGGGCGGTCGTCTCGGCCGTACCCAGAATGACCGAATTGCGGTACCGGAGCCCGATCAGATCGCGGTAAAGGCGGGGGTGCAGGAAATAGCGCAGCCGCCGGGGGTGGGGATTCCAGTGGCTGAGCCACAGCCGTTTGCGATAGCCCCGCGCGCTCTGCCCGTCGAGGGTGAGCGCCCGCTGGCAGGTGTCCAGCGCATCGATGTGCAGCCCCATCTTCTCCTGCGTCTCGGCGAGTTCCGCCCGCAGATAGGGGTTGGTCGGGTCGAGGCGTACGGCGCGGAAGTACTGCTCCAGCGCCTCGTGGTGGCGTCCCGCGCGGCTCAGCGCGTTCGCCTCCTGGTACGCCTCGTACAGCTCGTAGGCGATCTCCTGGCCCCACCAACGGCGCCAGGGTGGCAGCCGGCCCGCGCGGGTGACCGGCAGCAGGGTGCTGACAGTCCAGCTGCCGGCCTTGCGGATCACGTCGTCCCAGTCGCTGCCCCAGACGTCCTTCGACCGCGAGCCGCCGAACAGGAACGCGGTGACGGTGACCGTCATGCCGTACGGGTCCGGTGTGCCGTCCCGGTACTGGAGGACGCCGCTGACGCGGTAGGCCAGCTTCGGGCGCAGCCGGCCGAGCAGCTTCGGCAGCGCGGTCCCCAGCTTGTCCGGGTCGATCTCGATGTCGCCGAGCAGTTCCAGGAAGGATTCGGCGGGGGCCTGGGCGGGGAGCGTGGCCGGTGGGTACATGCTGCTGTCGGAGAGGCGGCGGCGCAGCCGGGCGGTGAGGTCTGCATCGCTCGGCTTCGGCGTCTCCTCAGGGGTGGCGTCCTCCAGCTGCTGGACGTCCACGGCGCCGGGCTTGTACGCCAGCCATGCGCGCGTCGCCCGCCACAGGAAATACAGCAGCACCAGCAGGATCAGCAGAAACGCCAGCCGCGAACCGATCGAGGCACCGCCGGGTTTCGTCGGTTTGAAGACCGCACCGAGGCCGCCGAAGACCTGGCCCGTGAAACCGACCAGCCCCCCGCCTCCCCAGGCCGGGCGGCCGTCTCCCGCCTGCCACAGGGCGGCGATCAGGCCGGCGAAGCCGAGGGCGCTCCACCACCACCAGGCCACGTATCTCGGCGCCGGCAGCGGTGCCGAGAGGCTGCGTTCGGAATCTGCTCGGCTGTTGAACATGGCGACGGCCACGGGTCGTGCGTACGTGTCAGGCTCAGGTCATGCCTTACGGTCCACGCTACCCGCGGGGCAGGTGGTAGACAGGGCAACCAATGGGCACGGGCACCTGGGGGAGCTGCCTGCCGGGGCGACCCCCTGGGCGACCGCCGCATGGCCCCCGGCCGCTCACTGCGGCGGCAGCGCCACCGCCGTCTGCATCTCGCAGGAGTTGCACCAGAACGCCCAGCCGTTCGCGTCCACGGCCCGCGAACCGCACGCCAGACACGGATCGCCCACGAAACTCGCGGCGACCCAGCCCCCGGCCGTCGCCGCCCGCCGGCCGGCCGCGGCGCACTCGTCGGCGTAACACGGGATGCACACCCCGCCCTGGCGCCCGGGCAGCTTCATCGACCGTATGCCGCAGTGGCAGCACGGCAGCCTGCCGACGTACTGCGCGTCCAGCCCGACCGGCTTCCCGTTCCTGCCGAAGGCCGCTGATGATCCTGCTGGCATGACGTCGCCTTCGTCTCCTCTACGCAAGGACGGTGCTACGCAAGGACGGTGCCGGTGCCGCCGCACCCGGAGCACTGCGTGGTGACCTTGTCGCCGGCCGGTGTTTCCCAGTCCACGGTTCCTCTGCCGCAGCAGTCGGGGCAGGGCTTCTGCGGAGGCAACTGCTCGCTCATTCTGCCCACGGTAGAGCGCGTCATGTTGTCATGTGACCACTTTCCGTGATCACTTTGGCGTGCATTTATCGCACATTTGTTTGCCACGGGTCGGCTGCCCTGGGTGGTACGCCGATGCCCGCGTCGCCTGGCGCGCCAGGGCCATCAGGCGTAATGCCCGCGCCGGGAAGAGTTCATCAACATGCCATGAGGTGACTGCCGGAAAGGCGCCGCAGGTGGCCGCATTCGGACGCGGGGCCACATTCCTGCGTGCGGTCGGCCGCATTCAGAGGTAGGGCCGCATTCAGGCGGGCGGCCGCATTCGGGCGCGTGAGGAGATTCCGGCGTGCGGCGGGATTCCGGCGTGCGGCGGGATTCCGGCGTGCGGCGGGATTCCGGCGTGCGGCGGCATTCGGAGGTGACATGTATGCGCCACGAACGCCCGGCGCACAACGTGCGGGAAAAGGTGGTGCATAAGGCAGGAGCCCCGCTCGCCACCGAAGTGGCGGAGCAGGGCTCCTTGGGTACTACGTTGAAGCGACCTGGAGGAATTCCGGGCCGGGCAACTTAGACCGGCGTGACGTTCTCCGCCTGCGGACCCTTCGGGCCCTGCGTGACGTCGAAGTTCACCTGCTGGTTCTCCTCCAGGGAGCGGAAGCCAGAGGCGTTGATCGCCGAGTAGTGGACGAAGACATCCGGGCCGCCGCCGTCCTGGGCGATGAAGCCGAAGCCCTTTTCAGCGTTGAACCACTTGACGGTTCCGGTAGCCATAAGCCCTCCTTGGGCCAAAGGGTTGCCCTGCTCCAGAACCTGCAAAGAAGTCTGAAACTACAAGAGCCCGCGGGTCACATGCTCCGCAGGCTCTGTACTGCAAGGGAAACCAAACTGCAACTTGCGCTGAGCGTAGCATGGTGGACTCGTGAGGCGGAAGAGCCAAAGATCACGTTTAACCGTCAGCACTAACGTCCATACGCCGCCCCCGGCGCCCCGGTGCACAACCACCGGGTCTAGCCTCCGCATGTGGACAATTCAACCTTCGAAGACGCACCCGCAGGAGCCGACGCCGACCACCGTCGCAGCCGGCCGCGGGTGGGCCACATCCAGTTCCTGAACTGCCTGCCCCTCTACTGGGGCCTCGCCCGCACCGGCACCCTCCTCGATCTGGACCTCAGCAAGGACACGCCGGAGAAGCTCAGCGAGCAGCTGATCCGCGGCGAACTCGACATCGCCCCCGTCACCCTCGTCGAATTCCTCCGCGCCGCCGACGACCTCGTCGCCTTCCCCGACCTCGCGGTCGGCTGCGACGGCCCGGTGATGTCCTGCGTGATCGTCACGCAGAAGCCGCTGGAGCAGCTGGACGGCGCCCGGATCGCCCTCGGCTCCACCTCGCGGACCTCCGTACGCCTCGCGCAGCTGCTGCTCGCCGAGAAGATCGGCGTACGGCCCGAGTACTACACCTGCCCGCCGGACCTCGGCCTGATGATGCAGGAGGCCGACGCCGCCGTACTGATCGGCGACGCCGCACTGCGCGCCAACCTGCACGACGGCCCGCGGCTCGGCCTGGAGGTCCACGACCTCGGCCAGATGTGGAAGGACTGGACGGGCCTGCCGTTCGTCTTCGCCGTATGGGCGACGCGGCGCGACTACCTGGAGCGCGAACCGCTCGTGGTGCAGAAGGTGCACGAGGCCTTCCTCGCCTCCCGCGACCTGTCCCTGGAAGAGGTCGGCAAGGTCGCCGAGCAGGCCGCCCGCTGGGAGACCTTCGACGAGCCCGTACTGGAGCGCTACTTCACCACCCTCGACTTCCGCTTCGGCCCCGACCAGCTGCGCGGCGTCACGGAATTCGCCCGGCGGGTCGGCCCGACGACCGGATTCCCGGCGGACGTGAAGGTGGAACTCCTGGGTGCGGGTGGTTAACCGCTGAACCGAGGCCGCCGTCCCGGGCCCATGCCCTCCACCTCGGTGCCCAGTGCCCGGGCCCCGGTGCCCGTGCCCTCCGCCTCAGGTGATCCGTGCTCCGGCGCCCTGGGCACCGCGCCCCCTGCTTCATGTCCATGCCCCGGGGCTTCGTGCTCCGTGCCCCACCGGCCCGCCGCCCCGGGGTCCTAAGCTGGGGCCGCCGTATCGAGGGGGAGGCGGGGCCATGGAGCCGCTGTCAGGGGACGATCCGCGGGTCCTGGGCGGGTACCGGCTGCTCGGCCGGCTCGGCGCGGGCGGTATGGGGCGGGTCTATCTGGGCCGCAGCGCCGGCGGACGCACGGTCGCCGTGAAGGTCGTGCACGCCCACTACGCCGTCGACGACCAGTTCCGGGCCCGCTTCCGGCGGGAGATCGAGTCGGCGCGGCGGGTCGGCGGCGCCTGGACCGCGCCCGTACTGGACGCCGACCCCGACGCCGCCGTCCCCTGGGTCGCCACCGGCTACGTCGCCGGGCCGTCGCTCACCCAGGCCGTCACCGAGTACGGACCGCTGGCCGAACGCTCCGTACGGGTGCTGGGCGCCGGACTGGCCGAGGCCCTGGCCGCCGTCCACGCGCTCGGCCTCGTCCACCGGGACGTCAAACCGTCCAACGTGCTGCTGACGCTGGACGGCCCGGTACTGATCGACTTCGGCATCGCGCGGGCCACGGAGAGCACCGCCTCCCTCACCACCACCGGGGTCTCGGTGGGATCACCCGGCTACATGGCGCCGGAACAGATCCTCGGGAAGGACGTGGCGGGCGCCGCCGACGTCTTCTCGCTGGGCACGGTCCTCGCGTACGCGGCGACCGGCACCAGCCCCTTCCCCGGCGACTCCTCGGCCAGCCTGCTCTACAAGGTCGTCCACGAGGAGCCCGAACTCGGCCCCCAACTGGAGGGAGACTTGCGGGAGTTGGTCACCCGCTGCCTCTCCAAGAACCCGGCGGACCGCCCCGCCCCGGCCGACCTCGCGGCCCGCCTCACGGGCGAGGGCGCCGGCGCGGCGGACCTCGTACGAGCCGGCTGGCTGCCCGGCCCCCTGGTCGAACGGGTCAGCCGCCGAGCCGTGGAACTGCTGAACCTCGACCTGAACTTTGATGCGGGGGACGGTGGCGCCGGAGCCGCCGGGGCGGCCGGGGCGGGGGCGTCTGTGTCCGGAGGGGCCGGGCCGGGGGCGTCCGGGTCTGGGGAAGCCGGGTCCGGACTGGTGCCGTTCGACCTGTTGGCGCAGGGACCGGGAGCCGGCTACCCCGGCGGGACTCACCTCCCGACTGCCCCCGACCTCGCCGGCCTACCGACCGACACGGGCCACGGGACGGGCGGCGGCACGGGCGGTGGAACGGGCCACAGCAGGAGCAGTGGCGCGGGCAGTGGCACGGGCGGTCCCCTCCCGGGGCAGCCCGCTCCGCAGCCCCTTGCGCCACCCGTTGCACAGTCCGCTCCGAAGGGGCGGAGGGTCGCCCTCACCGGGGCGGTCGGCGGCAAGGACCCGGACCGTCCGCGCCGGGTGAGCTGCACGCTCGTGCTCTCGGTGGCCGGTGCGGTAGCCGCCGCGACGACCGCGGCCTTCGTCTTCACCCTGCTGCCCAAGACGGGCGGTGACGCCGCCGGCGGCGGCGACCAGGCCGGCGCCAAGCCGCCGGCGACCGGCCACACACCGTCCGGCCACACACCGTCCGGCCACCCCACCGACCCCGGTGGCTACGACGGCGCGCTCGCCGTCGCCAAGCCGTTCCTCGGTACGTGGACGGGCAGCATCACCACGTCGCACGGCATCCCCAACGGCACCATGACCAGCACCATCACCGCCGGCGGCAAGGGCGACTACGTCATCCACACCACCTACGACGCCGTCCTGGTGCGCTGCGAGGCCAAGGCAAAACTGGAATCCGCGACCGACCGGCGCCTGGTCCTCCTGGAGCGCCCCGACGGCAAACAGGGACCAGGCTGCACCGGCAACAAGTCCCGGGTGACGTACACGCTCGCCAAGGACGGCACCACGATCGCGTTCACCTCGGACGACCCGGGGGGCGGCGCACCGAAGGCCACACTGACGAAGAAGTGAGTGACGGGCTCGGCCGCCGCTGACGAAGAGGTGAGCGGGGACGGGCTCGGCCGCCGCTGACGAAGAAGTGAGTGACGGGCTCGGCCGCCGCTGACGAAGAGGTGAGCGGGGACGGGCTCGGCCGCCACTGGCGAAGAGAACAAGTTGCTCAGTGCCAGCCCGGCGGACAGGTCAGTCGTCAGCTCGTGACCAGGTCAGTCGTCAGGGGCTGCCAAGGGGCTGTCGGTGGGCTGACGTACGCTGGGTCCGTCGTGATGCCCGCCTGCGAAAGGGAAGCCCCGGTGACCGAGAACGCCGACCTCCAGTCCGTACTCGACCGCGCCGCGCAGGGCGGCCGCATCACGCCGGAGGAAGCGCTCGACCTGTACCGCTCCGCGCCGCTGCACGCGCTGGGCCGGGCCGCCGACGCCGTGCGCCGCCGCCGCTACGCCGGCACCGAGCACATCGCGACGTACATCATCGAACGCAACATCAACTACACCAACGTGTGCGTGACGGCCTGCAAGTTCTGCGCCTTCTACGCCGCGCCCAAGGACACCGCCAAGGGGTGGACGCGGGACCTGGACGACATCCTGCGGCGCTGCGCGGAGACCGTCGAGCTGGGCGGCACCCAGATCATGTTCCAGGGCGGCCACCACCCCGACTACGGCGTCGAGTACTACGAGAAGCACTTCTCGGCCATCAAGAAGGAATTCCCGCAGCTGGTCATCCACTCCCTCGGCGCCTCCGAGGTCGAGCACATGGCCCGCATCTCCGGGGTGTCGATCGAGGAGGCGATCCAGCGGATCCACGCCGCCGGCCTCGACTCCTTCGCCGGTGCCGGTGCCGAACTGCTCCCCGCCCGTCCCCGCAAGGCCATCGCGCCGCTGAAGGAGTCCGGCGAGCGCTGGCTGGAAATCATGGAGGCGGCCCACAACCTGGGCGTCGAATCGACCTCCACGATGCTCATGGGCACCGGCGAGACCAACGCCGAGCGGATCGAGCACCTCCGGATGATCCGCGACGTCCAGGACCGTACGGGCGGCTTCCGCGCCTTCATCCCGTACACCTACCAGCCCGAGAACAACCACCTGAAGGGCCAGACGCAGGCCACGATCTTCGAGTACCTGCGGATGATCGCGCTCGCCCGGATCTTCTTCGACAACGTCGCCCACATCCAGGGCTCCTGGCTGACCACCGGCAAGGAGGTCGGCCAGCTGTCGCTCCACTACGGCGCGGACGACCTGGGCTCCATCATGCTGGAGGAGAACGTCGTCTCCTCGGCCGGTGCGAAGCACCGCTCCAACCGCATGGAGATCATCGACCTGATCCGCAAGGCGGGCCGGGTCCCGGCGCAGCGCGCGACGACCTACGAGCACCTGGTCGTCCACGACGACCCCGCCAACGACCCGATCGACGAACGCGTCGTCTCCCACCTCTCCTCGACGGCCATCGAGGGCGGCACCGCCCACCCCGAACTGAAGCTCATCGAAGCCAAGTAGGCCCCCATGCTGACACTTCACCGAGCCCGGCGAGGTGTCCACCTCACCGACACCAGCGACCCTGCCCTCACCGGCGACAGCGGTGCGACGATCGGTGAGGGCGGTGTGCCCGCCGGCCAACGGGGTGCGGTCGGCGAGGTCAGCGGCGCGATCGTCGACGACAGCGGCCTGACCACCGGTCAAAGTGATGTGCCCGCTGGTGATGCGCCCACGGGTGATGTGCTCATTGGTGATGCGCCCACTGGTGATGTGCTCATTGGCGACAGCGGCGTGGTCGTCGACGGATCCCACATCGCCGCCATCGGCCCGTACGACGAACTCGCCACGACCTACGGCGACCGCGCCCGCCTCCGCGAGTGGGACGGCACCCTCACCCCCGGCCGCTACGAACCCCACGGTGCCGCACTGCTGGAGGCGGCCTACCACCCGGACCCGCGCGAGGCCGACGAACTCGGCACCGAGCCCCTCACGGGCGAGGCGCTCGCGGCTCTCCACATGACCGAGGCCCGCTGGGGCGCCAGCGCCCGCCGCGGCCTGCAACGCCTCCTGGCCACCGGCACAACGGCCCTGACCGGCCCCTTCACCCGCCCCACGGTCCGCACCGCCGTCCAACGCTCCGGCCTCGTAGAACTCCCCAGCCCCAGCCCCAGCCCCCGAACCCTCCACGTGGGCGGCCCCGCCACCTTCGCCATCTTCGCCCCGGACGGCACCACCTTGGCCACCGTCCTCACCGGCCGCCTACTCCACCGCCGCCACTAGCCAACTCTTCTCACTCTGTGTAACGATACCGGGAACGAATAACTCTCAGTAATCGTTGCCTGAACAAGGAAGGAGGCAAGCGGCAAGGCACCCAGGCCCAGGCGTCCCGGCCCCCAAGCGTCCCGGCCCACGAATCAACCGCGCAGCCCATCAATCAACCGCGCAGCCCGCTGATGCGCAGCCGCCTCGCAGCCCGCCCACGCGCAGCCGCCTCGCAGTCCACTGACGCGCAGCCCCTCGGCGAACCTCGCGGAACCTCGCGGAACCTCGCGGAACCTCGCGGAACCTCGCGGAACCTCGCGGAACCTCGCGGAACCTCGCGGAACCTCGCGGAACCTCGGGGACGGTGACCCAAGCGAAGCGGCAGCCAACAAGGGACCCACGGCTGGACGAGGCGCCGCGGCCCCAAGGAGCTTCAGCGGCTGGAGGGGGCGCCGAGGGCTCAGCCGAAGAACTCCCCCCGGCGCCGCAGAACCCACGCCCCGGCGCCGGAAAACTCCACCACCCGGCTAGGGGCTGGGGAGGGGCGGCCGATGGGTGGGGCCTCCCGGGGCCAAGGGCGTGCCCCGGGCGGGGTGTGGGCGGGGCACGGTGGAGAATGGCCGGGTGACCCGAGCATCCCTGGACAAGCAGCCGCACGAAGTCGCCGCGATGTTCGACGACGTGGCGGCGCGGTACGACCTCACCAACGACGTGCTCTCCCTGGGGCAGGCGCGGCTGTGGCGCAAGGAAGTGGAACGCGCGGTCGCCGCGCGGCCGGCCGAGCGGGTGCTCGACCTCGCGGCCGGGACCGGCACGTCCTCGCTGCCGTTCGCCCGGACCGGTGCGTTCGTCGTGCCGTGTGACTTCTCCGTGGGCATGCTGACCGAGGGCAAGAAGCGGCACCCGTGGTTGCCGTTCACCGCGGGGGACGGCACTCGGCTGCCGTTCGCGGACGGGGTGTTCGACGCGGTCACCATCTCCTTCGGCCTGCGCAACATCCAGGACACCGACGCGGCGCTGGCGGAGCTGTACCGGGTCACCAAGCCCGGTGGGCGGGTCGTCATCTGCGAGTTCAGCGAGCCGACCTGGGCGCCTTTCCGGACCGTGTACACCGAGTACCTGATGCGGGCGCTGCCGCCGGTTGCGCGGGCGGTCAGCAGCAACCCGGACGCGTACGTCTACCTGGCCGAGTCCATCCGTACCTGGCCCAACCAGCCCGAGCTCGCCGCGCGGCTGCAGGGTGCTGGGTGGGCGAAGGTGGCGTGGCGGAACCTGACCGGCGGGATCGTGGCGATGCACCGGGGCACCAAGCCGGCGTAGGCGTCGAGTCGGTCTAGGGGCCGAGCGGGCCTGGGCGTCGAGCTGGCCTGGCGTTGAGTCGGCCTGGGCGTCGAGCTGGCCTGGGCGTCGAGTGGGTGTGGGCGTCGAGACGGCTTGGGTGTTGAGTTGGGGTGAGTGTCGCGTCGGCCTGGGCGTATTGGCCTGCTGGCCTGGGTGGGTTGGTCTGAGGGGGCCTTCGGGGCGGCGTCGGCGGGGGGTCACGCCTCAGGTGGCGTGGCGGGCCTGGACGGCGTTGTGCCTCGGGTGTGACGGGGGAACCGGGGGTGGCGGGGTGGTGTCTGTAGGTTACGGTCGCTCGCGGTAGGCGCGGGCGATGTTTCCTTGACCTTCCCCGGAGTCCGTCTTGTCGTCGTTCTGTCCGGATTGTGGTTCCGCCTCGCCGCCGGAGGCCCGTTTTTGTATGGGCTGTGGGCGGGAGAGGCAGGGTGCCGCCGCGTCGTCCTCCCCGTCATCGCCGTCGGCGTCGACATCACCGTCCCCGTCGGCGTCGGCGTCGACATCGCCCTCGCCGTCCCCGTCGCCATCCCTGTTGCCGTCCGCGTCGCCATCGCCTGGGGCGGGGGCGGATGGTGTTTCCGTGCCGGCTGTGCCTGGTGTGCCGCCTGTGCCCTTTGCTGCCCCGTCTGTGTCCTCTGGCGTGCCACCGGTTCCTTCTGTGCCGCCTGTCCCTGGGGTGCCGCCCGGGCAGGGGGGATCCCCTGCCGCCTCGGGCCCTGGGGGGCTGCTGGTTCGGGTGGCCAAGGGGGACTGGCTGGCGGCGGTGAAGGTTGCCGTGTGGCCGACGTTGTTGTTGCTGGTGCTTGCCGGTGTGGCGGCGACGTTCTTGGCGGACGATGGGCAGGATGCGCACTCGGGTGAGCCCGGGTGGGGCGTACGGATGCGGATCGCGCTGGCGTTGCTGCTGCAGGGCGTGGGCGGCGGCTTCACGATATCGGGGAACATGTCCGAATCGTTCGGGCCGTTCGGTGGTCGGCTCGCGGGTGAGGCGACGCTGTCGCTGGTGCCGCTGGTGGTGACGGCGGCCTGGGCCGGGGTGTTGGTGTTCGCCGCTCGGCGGGTTCTGTTGCGGTCGGTCAGTGGTGCCGCCAGGGTTTCCGCGTCCCTGGGCAGTTCCGCAGGGGCCCCGGGGGCTGGTGTGGCCGGTCCCGTCGGTGTGGCTGGTGCGGTCGGTGTGGCTGGTGTGGTGGAAGCGGTGCTGCGGGTTGCGGTGCTGTGTGGTGCGGGGAGTTTTGTGCTGGGGTTGCTGGCACAGCCTTCGTACGACGGTGTGGAGTTGTCGTCGGCGCCGTTCCTCTCGCTGCTGTGGTCGTTCCTGCTGGCGGCCGTCGTTGCCGGGGTGGCGACGGCCCGGGCTGAGGCGGGGGCGTGGCTCGCCGCCCGGCCCGCGTGGCAACTGGCCGTCGGCGCGCTGCGTACCGCGCTGCTCGCGCTGCTGATCGTGGCCACCCTGGCCGGGATCGTCACCGTCGTGACGCTGCTCGCCACGGCGAAGCAGGACATCAGTGGCGGCGCTGTAGTGGCGATGTTGGTGTTGCTGCCCAACATCGGTGCGCTGGCCCTCGCGGTGGCCTGGGGCGCGCCGCTGAACGCGGAGTGGACCCTTCCCGACATCCCGTTCCTCGACTCCTCCGGCCGTCAGTCGATCGGCTACGGCGAGTTGGCGGACCAGGGCGGCGGCTGGGTGCTGTTCGGGGTCATCGTCGGCGGGCTGGCCTGTGCGCTGCTGGTCGGTTTTCTGGTCGTACGGCGCGGCGCCGACCGTCGTGAACAGCTGCTGGCCGCAGGCTTCTTCGTGGCTTCTCTGATGGCGCTGGTGCTGGTCGCGGGGGCGAGCGCGAGCGCGGCGTTCCGGGCGGGCGGTGGCTACGGCTACGGCGATGGCTATGGCGGTGGCTATGGCGAGGGGTACGGCGGTTACGGCGGGGGGTACGGCGGCGGTGGTGCCCTGGGCGCTCATGGCGAGATCGGCGTGGGCGGTGCGGAGACGCTGCTGTTCGCGCTGTTGTGGGTGTTCGGGGCGGTGGTGGTCGTTCCGTATCTGCGGAGGATGACGGGGGGCAGGGCGGAGGCTGCGGCTGCGGCTGCGGCGTTCGTTCCGGCTCCAGCAGCGGGTGATGCTCCCGCCCTGGCCCCGACTCCGGTCCCGACTCCGGCCCCGACTACTCCGGTCCCGACTCCGGCCCCGGCCCCGGCAGCGGGTGATGCTCCCGCCCCGGCCCCGGCGCCGGGCGGCACTCCCGCCTCGCCCCCTGCCCCGCCGACCACTGCCCCCTCCGCTGCAGCGCCGGCCGACGCCCCACCGACCGACGCCCCAGCCACCAACGCCTCGCCGACCAATGCCCCGCCCACCAACGCCCCGCCATCTGATGGCTCATCCACCGATGCCCCAGCCCAGGCGCGGCCGCGGTCCCGGGGCGTGAAGTGGGTGGGGCTGGCGTTGGCCGCGTTCCTGGTTGGTGGGGGTGCGACCGCGGGAGCGCTGTATTTCCTGGCTGATCGGGACGCCGGCAACCATCAGGACGCCGGAAAGCAGAAGGACGGCAGCGACCAGAAGGACGGCAGCGACCAGAAGGACGCCGGCGGCCCCGAGTCGGACACTGCCGGCAAGGCCGGTGGGGCGTCGGACTCGACGTCCCCGTCGCCGTCCCCCGCCCCCACAGCCACCGGTGACCCCGCGGGAGGCCCCACCCCGGGCCCGACCGCCGGCCTCCCCGACGGGTTCGTCCAGAAGTACGACCCGTACGGGTTCTCGCTCGCCGTGAAGAGCGACTGGACGCGTTCGGTGAAGGGTACCCAGGTCGACTACACGGCCCCGGTCGGCAAGCAGTACCTGCGTATCGGGGTCATCGCGCACGCCCCCTCCTCGTCGTACGGGAACTTCGTGAATCTGGAGAAGGGCGCCAAGAAGCGGACGAACTACCAGCGGGTGGAGCTGAAGAAGAACACCTTCGCCCACCGCCCGGGCGCACGCTGGGAGTTCACGTACGTCAACGACACCGGGAACACCGTGCACGCCATCGACCAGGCGTACGTGGCCGAGGACGGGACCGAGTACAGCGTCTACTACGAGTGCCTGGACGTGCTGTACGACCCCGAGAACGACAAGGTCTTCAGCACGGCGCTCGGCACGTGGTCCGTCAGCGACGTGGACGTGGACTAGCGGTGGACGTCGACTGGCGGTGGAGGAGGTGGTGGGCGGGGGCAGGGCCCGCCCACCCTGCCCCCGCCCCCTCACACCTCCAGTCGGTAACAGTGCGTCGTGCGCTCGCTCACCGGCCTGAGCAGGGTTTCGGCGTGGTGCATGCCCAGGCGGCGGGTGACCGCGATCGAGCGGGTGTTGCGGGCGTCGATCATGGCGACGACGTGGCGTACGCCCGCTGTGCGTACGGTTTCCAGGGCGGTGGTGGCCGCGGTGGTGGCGTAGCCCTTGCCCCAGTACGCGCGGCCGAGGCGCCAGCCGATCTCGATCTCGCCCACCGGGCCCCAGTCCCTGGGCCAGGGCTGGGCGCCGGTGAAGCCCATGACGGCGCCGTCGGCCGGGTCGAGCAACGTGTAGAGGCAGAAGCCGAGTTCGGCGTGGTGGCGGCGCTGGCGGGCGGTGAGTTCTTCGTAGAAGGAGAGTTCGGCGGGGGCGCCGCCGTGGAATTCCATGACCTCCGGATCGTTGAAGACCCGGTGCCAGTGCAGCGCGTCCTCGTCGGTGGGCACGCGGAGTTCGACGGCGGGCAGCGGTCGGTCCGGGCGCGGCAACCCAGGCACGGCCGACGGGTTCCGTGAGGTGGTCGACGGGGGAGGGGGCGTGGTCGGCGGGATCTGGGACGTCATGGCACAACCCTTCGGCTTCACTGCACAACCTTCGGCTTCACGGCACGATCCTTCGGCTTCATGCGACAACCCTTCAGGTGTTGATCACCGGGGCCCCCATAGACTGCACATGCCCGGTGCCGGTCGGCACCCAGATATCCAGATATCGACTTCCGGGAGACACCGCCGTGACCGAGTCCGCGTCCGAGCCCGCGCCCGAGTCCGAGTCCGCGTCCGGGCCCGCGACCGATTCCGAGTCCGCGTCCGATTCCGTGACCACTGCCGTCCCGGAGAACAATGCTGTCCCGGAGAACGCTGCCGCCCCGGAGGCCACCGTCCTCTCGGAGAACACCGCGGATGTGATCGTCGTCGGTGCCGGCCCGGCAGGTTCGGCCACCGCGTATCACCTCGCCAAGTCCGGTCTGGACGTACTGCTGCTGGAGAAGACCGCGTTCCCGCGGGAGAAGGTCTGCGGTGACGGGCTGACGCCGCGCGCGACCAAGCAGCTGGTGGCGATGGGCATCGACATCTCGGAGGAAGCGGGCTGGCTGCGCAACAAGGGGCTGCGGATCATCGGTGGCGGCTCCCGGCTCCAGCTGGACTGGCCGGAACTCGCCTCCTTCCCCGACTACGGGCTCGTCCGCAAGCGCGACGATTTCGACGAGCAGCTGGCGCGGCAGGCGCAGAAGGCCGGCGCGCGGCTGTACGAGCGCTGCAACGTGGGCGCGCCGATCGTGAACGAACTGACCGGCCACATCACCGGTGTGCACGCCAAGCTCGGTGAGGAGAAGACCCCGGTCACCTTCCACGCCCCGCTCGTGGTCGCGGCCGACGGCAATTCCACCCGGCTCTCGCTGGCGATGGGCCTGCACCGGCGCGAGGACCGTCCGATGGGCGTCGCGGTCCGTACGTACTTCACGTCGCCGCGGCACGACGACGACTACCTGGAGTCCTGGCTGGAGCTGTGGGACCGGCGCGGGGCGCAGGACCGGCTGCTGCCGGGGTACGGCTGGATCTTCGGGATGGGCGACGGGACGAGCAACGTCGGGCTGGGGGTGCTGAACACCTCCGCGTCGTTCCGGGAGCTGGACTGGCGGGAGATCCTCAAGGCGTGGTGCGCGTCGATGCCGGAGGAGTGGGGCTACACGCCGGAGAACATGACCGGCCCGATCCGCGGCGCGGCGCTGCCGATGGCCTTCAACCGCCAGCCGCACTACACCAAGGGCCTGCTGCTGGTCGGTGACGCGGGCGGCCTGGTCAATCCGTTCAACGGTGAGGGCATCGCGTACGCCATGGAGTCGGGGGCGATCGCGGCGGAGGTGATCGTGCAGGCGCAGGCGCGTGCCACGTACGCGCAGCGGGAGCTGGCGCTGCACCGGTACCCGAAGATCCTCAAGGACACCTACGGCGGCTACTACTCGCTCGGCCGGGCCTTCGTGAAGCTCATCGGCAACCCGAAGGTCATGCAGATCGCGGCCCAGCGCGGGCTGACCCATCCGCTGCTGATGCGCTTCACGCTCAAGATGCTGGCCAACCTCACCGACCCCACGGGCGGCGACGCGATGGACCGGATCATCAACGGGCTGAGCAAGGTGGCGCCGAAGGCGTAGCGGGAAGCGCAGAGCGTCCACGACCTCTGAGCGGGCGGCCGGAACAGCTTCCGGTGACAGGGCGGCCGGAAAAGCTTCCGGCCGCCCTGTCACATGACCTCATGGGTAATTGAGCCGCCGGGGGCCTGCCGCGAAGCTTGTGTGCGTCAAGGACACCGGGCGGCAGGGGCCGTCCGCAGCGGGGAGGAAACGGCATGTTCTTCGAGACGCACGACGGTACGCAGCTGTGGTACGAGGAGTACGGCACCGGCGAGACGCTGGTGTTCGTGGCGAGCTCGATGCTGAACACCGAGATGTGGGAGTACCAGCTCCCGTTCTTCGCGGAGAACGGCTTCCGCTGTGTGGCGTTCGACCGGCGTGGTCACGGCCGTTCGGACCGGCCCTCCGGCGGGTACGACATCGATTCCACCGCTGACGATCTGGCCGCGCTGCTCGACCACCTCGACCTGCGGAACGTCACCCTCATCGGGCACTCGCTGGGCGGCGCGGAGATCGCGCGCTATCTGGCGCGGCACGGCTCGGAGCGGGTCAGCCGGGCGGTGCTGATCGCGGCGATGCTGCCGTTCCTGGCCGGTACCGAGGACAACCCGGACGGTGTGCCGGAGGCGGCGGTGGCGGCGACGATGGCGCAGCTGCGGGCGGACCGGCCCAAGTGGCTGACCCGTCAGGCGCAGGCGTTCTTCGCCACCCACCTGGGCAACGAGGTTTCCCCGGCGCTGGTGGAGCACACCCTGGCGCAGTGTCTGTCGGCCTCGCCGTGGGCGACGCTCCAGGCGCAGCGGGAGTCGCTGTTCAACGATCAGCGGGCCACGCTGCCGGAGATCGACGTCCCGGTGCTCGTCATCCACGGTGCGGCCGACGCCTCCGCCCCGGTGGAGCTCACCGGCCGGCGGACCGCCCGGTTGATCCCCGGCGCGGTCTACGAGGAGTACCCGACGGCCGGGCACGGCATCTACGCCAGCCACCACGAGCAGCTCAACGCGGATGTGCTGGCCTTTGTGAAGGGGTGAGGAAGGCACAGGGGTGACGCGGGGGGTACGCGTACGCGAGCAGGCCGGGGCCCGTGCCCCGGCCTGCTCGCGTACGTCGATCAATGCACTGTGCCCGGATTGATCCCCATAGGGCAGGCCCTAATGTGAGTTCACCGGATCCAGACTCGGGTTCGGGTCCGGCAGCCGGCGGGCCGGGTCGGGGGAGAGCCGGCGGGACGGGGCGGTCAGCCGTTCCGCGCCGGGCGGGACCGGCACCGCCGCGAAGATCGCGTTCTGCTTCTGCTGGAGCTCGCGGACCTTCTCGGGCGGGGTGCCGGGCAGCCGCTGCTCCTCGTAGAGCTTGTGCGTCTCCAGTTGGGCGGCCTTGCTCTGCGGGGTGTGGAACTGGACCTCGAAGAGCTGGTGGGAGCGGGGGGCGCGCCAGGCGGAGTTGATCGCCTTGTAGCCGTCGGTGCGGTCCCAGGTGTTGGACCAGCGGGTGGAGTCGTTGCCCCAGGCGGACAACAGCGCGGAGGCGGTGGTGACGCCCTGGCTGTATTTCGCGTCCGGCCACTGGAGCGTGAACCGGACCGCGTCGTTGATCGTGCCCAGCGACGCGTCGACGGTCCGTCCCGGGGTCTGCCGCATCGCGGTGGCGACCTTCCGCTTGAGCGAGTCCGGGGACTTCAGCCGGTGGTCGAACCCGACGAGTTCGGCGTGGCTGATCTTGGCGGCGGCGCGGACCTGGGGGCTGATGGAGCGCTCGGCGCGGCGGGCGCGGGCCACGAAGGCGTCCACCTTTTTGTTGTCGGCGGCGTTCAGCGACAGGCCGTCCTGGTGCCAGCCGCCGCCGTGGTCCGCCCTGGCGGCGGCCGTGGCGGGGACGGCGCCCAGGCCGAGGGCGGTGGCGAGGGCGGCGGCCGTGACGGCCCGGCCGGCGAGGCGGTGGCCGGGGTGGCCCGGGTGGCGGGCGGTACGCGGGTGGGGCGTCCGGAGGGGTGGGCGGGTGATCGTGCGGGTGGTCGGGCGCGTGGTCATCGGTGCGCGGGATCCCTCTCTCGTGCCCGGTGCGGGGTACGGACATGGCGAGAGGTGCAACGGCGCGCACCGCCCCTCGGTGACGCGCGATACGGACGACCAACCCGAATTCCGGACAACCACCCTCCGGTGCCACGCAAAAGACCCGCCCCTTGCCACGCAAAAGACCGCCCCTCCCGAAGGAGAGGCGGTCTTCGTACGGTCATCGCACGGTCCACGTACGGTCCTCGTGCGGTCCAGGTACGTGCTGGTGCCACTGGAGCCGATGGCCCGACGGGGGTCCTACAGGACGCGCACCGCGCCGGTCGGCATGTCGTAGCTGAGCGGGCGCTCGACGATGCCGGTGCTGGGGTTCTGGGCGCCGATGAACTTGCCGTCACCGACGTAGACGGCGACGTGGTAGGCGCTGCCGGCGCTGCCCCAGTAGAGGATGTCGCCGACCTGGAGGTTGTCGAGGCCGACCTGGGTGCCCTGCGTCGACTGGTCCTGGGACACGCGCGGCAGGTCGATGCCGATCTGGCTGAAGGCGGCCTGGGTGAGGCCGGAGCAGTCGTACGAGGAGGGGCCGCTGGCGCCCATGACGTACGCCTTGCCCAGCTGGGCCTTGAGGAAGGAGACGAGGGTGGCGGTGGAGCCGGTGGCGTGGGACGTCGCCGACAGGGTGGTCCGCTCGGCGGAGCGCGAGGCCCGGGCCTGGGCGGCCTCCTTGGCCTTGCGGGCCTCCTCGGCCTTCTTCTTCGCCTCGGCCTTGGCCTTCTTCACGGCCTCGGCCTTGTGCTTCTCCGCTGCCTTGGCGGCGTGGGAGAGGGCACTGTCCTGGAGCGCCTGGCGCTCGTAGTTGAACGCGACCTGCTCGGCGGTGTCGGCGCTCTGGGCGGCGCTGGTTGCCAGCGCCGTCGTGATCGTCGGCATCTCCTGGGTCTCGGAGACGGGCTTTTCCGCGGCGTTGGCCGGCACGGTCGCGCCGGTCACCGCGAGGGTGAGGAAGCCACCGGTCACACCCGCGCGCAGCGCCCGGGAGGACGCGGAAGGGCGGCGGGGCTTCCGGTGGCTGGGTATGAGTGCGTTCGGGGACATGGCCCAACGGCTATCAGGAGGCGCTGGTTGCTGCCAACAAGAGTGCAGTGCGCCACACTTGACGCGTACGCGATGAATAAAAGGGACTTTTTGCCGCCGACGGCTCCGCCGGCGGGATGTCCGAATTTCGCGATCATGTTCCTACGCACGGCATTTGAGGGTCCGTAGGGGCTCCGAGGGGGCTTACCACTTCCCCACGCGCCACGCCAAGGCTTCCCAGGCGTCAAGGACTTAGTGCACGAAATAGCGTGGGATAGGTCACTCTTGAGTGTCCGTTATGTTCCCGTGATCCGGCCCGTTATGTCCCCGTGACCCGACGGTGGCCGGAGTTCGTGAACGCGGGCACGTGCCGGCGATCACGGCGGGGTCACGAGCGGGTCACGACCACGAGGCGGACCGCCTATATCAGTTGAGGCGACCTCTCGCCAATTTGCCCTGGGCGGGCACCACTTGATATTGGCCAATCCGCGCTGACCAGCGGTAACCCGTGTGAATGTCACCTCTGGTGATCACTCGCGTGCTTCACGTATGAAGATCACCGCTCATCCGGCTTCATGATCCTTCGCCGGGTGGTGAAGATCACAAAGGCGTTGTTCACCCCCGTGTCGCAGATCACAGACCAGCAGGCATAAGATGCAGGCGGTTCGGGCTTGTGAACTGCCTCACATGTGCACGATCTCCGAGGGGCGGCGAGCGGGCCCGGGCGGACCGCCATCCAGTCATCGTCGACTGAAGGGAGCGAGGACGGTGAACGCTTACGCGCCCATCCTCGTACTAGGAGCCCTCGGGGCAGGCTTTGCGATCTTCTCCGTCGTCATGGCCACGCTCGTCGGGCCCAGGCGCTACAACCGGGCCAAGCTCGAGGCGTACGAATGCGGGATCGAGCCGACGCCACAACCGTCCGGTGGCGGTCGTTTCCCGATCAAGTACTACCTGACGGCGATGCTCTTCATCGTCTTCGACATCGAGATCGTCTTCCTCTATCCCTGGGCCGTCACCTTCGACGCCCTGGGACTGTTCGGGCTCGTCGAGATGCTCCTCTTCGCGCTCACCGTCTTCGTCGCCTACGCCTACGTATGGCGTCGCGGCGGCCTGGAATGGGACTAGGGGCCACCCATGGGACTTGAAGAGAAGCTGCCCAGCGGCTTCCTGCTGACCACCGTCGAACAGGCCGCGGGCTGGGTGCGCAAGTCATCGGTCTTCCCGGCGACCTTCGGGCTGGCCTGCTGCGCCATCGAGATGATGACGACCGGCGCCGGGCGCTACGACCTGGCCCGCTTCGGCATGGAGGTCTTCCGCGGCTCCCCGCGGCAGGCGGACCTGATGATCGTGGCCGGCCGGGTCAGCCAGAAGATGGCCCCCGTGCTGCGGCAGGTCTACGACCAGATGCCGAACCCGAAGTGGGTGATCTCCATGGGGGTTTGCGCCTCGTCGGGCGGCATGTTCAACAACTACGCGATCGTGCAGGGCGTCGACCACATCGTGCCCGTCGACATCTATCTCCCGGGCTGCCCGCCGCGCCCCGAAATGCTGATGGACGCGATCCTCAAGCTGCACGACAAGATCCAGCACACCAAGCTCGGGGTCAACCAGCAGCAGGCCGCCCGCGAGGCCGAGGAAGCGGCGCTCAAGGCGCTCCCGCTGATCGAGATGAAGGGGCTGCTGCGGTGAGTGAGCAGAAGAACCCCGAGCGTCCGGACGAGCCGAACGGCAACAACGCCAACAACGCCAACGACGAAGCCGTCCCGGCGCAGCGCGACGACACCGGCGAGGTGATCGCCACCCGCCGCGGGATGTTCGGCGCCGACAACGGCGGCGACACCAGCGGCTACGGCGGCCTGGTCCGGACCGTGCGGCTGCCCGGCGCGACCTCCCGGCCGTACGGCGGGCCCGGCGCCCCGGGAGCGTACGGGGACTTCGACGAGATCGCCGACGAACTCGAAGGCGCCCTCGACGAACAGGGCCTGGTCCCCGAGAACGTCATCGACAAGACCGTCGTCGACCGCGGCGAGCTGACCTTCCACATCGAGCGGGAGTACCTGCCGACGGTCGCCCGGACCCTGCGCGACGACCCGGCGCTCCGCTTCGAGCTGTGTACCGGCGTCAGCGGCGTCCACTTCCCCGGCGACAAGGGCCGCGAGCTGCACGCCGTCTACCACCTGCGCTCGATCACCCACAACCGGCTGATCCGGCTGGAGGTCTCCGCGCCGGACGCGGACCCGCACATCCCCTCGCTCGTCGCGGTCTACCCGACCAACGACTGGCACGAGCGCGAGACCTACGACTTCTTCGGCCTGGTCTTCGACGGCCATCCCGCGCTGACCCGGATCATGATGCCGGACGACTGGCAGGGCTTCCCGCAGCGCAAGGACTACCCGCTCGGCGGCATTCCCGTCGAGTACAAGGGCGCCCAGATCCCGGCTCCCGACCAGCGGAGGTCGTACAGCTGATGACTACTGCACCGCACTCCCACTCCCCGAACGGCCACCGCACCTCCAGCGACTTCGACACCACCGAGTCGCTCGCCCGGGAGACCACCGAGGGCACCGTCTACAACGTCACCGGCGGCGACTGGGACGAGATCGCGGCGTCCGCGGCGAGGTCCGACGACGAGCGGATCATCGTCAACATGGGGCCGCAGCACCCGTCCACGCACGGCGTGCTCCGGCTGATCCTGGAGATCGACGGGGAGACCGTCACCGAGGCCCGCTGCGGCATCGGCTATCTGCACACCGGCATCGAGAAGAACCTCGAATACCGGACCTGGACGCAGGGCACCACCTTCGTCACGAGGATGGATTACCTCACCCCCTTCTTCAACGAGACGGCCTACTGCCTGGCCGTGGAGAAGCTGCTCGGCATCACCGACGACATCCCCGACCGGGCCTCGGTCGTCCGCGTGATGCTGATGGAACTCAACCGGCTCTCCTCCCACCTGGTGTGCATCGCCACCGGCGGCATGGAGCTGGGCGCCACCACGATCATGATCTACGGCTTCCGGGACCGCGAGCTGATCCTCGACATCTACGAGCTGATCACCGGCCTGCGGATGAACCACGCCTACATCCGGCCCGGCGGCCTGGCCCAGGACCTGCCCCCGGGCGCCGTCGACCAGGTGCGCGCCTTCGTCAAGAAGATGCGCAAGAACCTCCCCGAGTACGACAAGCTCGCCACCGGCAACCCGGTCTTCAAGGGCCGCATGGAAGGCATCGGCTACCTCGACCTGGCCGGCTGCATGGCCACCGGCGCCACCGGGCCGATCGTGCGCTCCGCCGGCCTGCCGCACGACCTGCGCAAGACACAGCCGTACTGCGGTTACGAGGACTACGAGTTCGACATCCCGACCGCCGACACCTGCGACGCCTACGGGCGGTTCCTGGTGCGGCTGGAGGAGATGCGGCAGTCGCTGCGGATCATCGAGCAGTGCCTGGACCGGCTCGAACCCGGGCCGGTGATGGTCGCCGACAAGAAGATCGCCTGGCCCGCCCAGCTGGCGCTCGGCCCGGACGGCCTCGGCAACTCCCTCGACCACATCAAGAAGATCATGGGCACCTCGATGGAGGCCCTGATCCACCACTTCAAGCTCGTGACCGAGGGCTTCCGGGTCCCGCCCGGACAGGCCTACGCGGCCGTCGAGTCACCCAAGGGCGAACTGGGCGTGCACGCGGTCAGCGACGGCGGCACCCGCCCCTACCGGGTGCACTTCCGCGACCCGTCCTTCACCAACCTGCAGGCCATGGCGGCGATGTGCGAAGGCGGCCAGGTCGCCGACGTCATCGTCGCCGTCGCGTCCATCGACCCCGTGATGGGAGGCGTCGACCGGTGACCACTGCGTCTTCTCCGCAGGGAGCCCCCGCAAGCCCCACCAGTCTGGGGATGCCCGCGCTCCCCGCCCCCGACTACCCGGCCGACGTCCGGGCCCGGCTGGAGGCGGACGCCAAGGAGGTGATCGCCCGCTACCCCGGCCCGCGCTCGGCGCTGCTGCCGCTGCTGCACCTCGTCCAGGCCGAGGACGGGCACGTCACCCGCACCGGCATCCGCTTCTGCGCCGAACTGCTGGACCTGACCACCGCCGAGGTCACCGCCGTCTCGACCTTCTACTCCATGTACCGGCGCAAGGCCGGCGGCGACTACCAGGTCGGGGTCTGCACCAACACGCTGTGCGCGGTGATGGGCGGCGACGCCATCTTCGAGGAGCTGCAGGAGCACCTCGGCGTCGCCAACGGCCAGACCACCGAGGACGGTGCCGTCACCCTCGAACACATCGAGTGCAACGCCGCCTGCGACTTCGCGCCCGTCGTGATGGTCAACTGGGAGTTCTTCGACAACCAGACACCGGAGTCCGCCCGGCAGCTCGTCGACGACCTGCGGGCCGGCCGGCCCGTCGCGCCCACCCGCGGCGCGCCGCTGTGCACCTTCAAGGAGACCGCCCGGATCCTCGCCGGGTTCCCCGACGAGCGGCCGGGCGCCACCGCCGCCACCGGGAGCGCCGGGCCCGCCTCGCTGATCGGGCTCCGCCTGGCCAAGGGGGAGGCCGCGCCCGGCCGCGGCGCCGGCGCCGATCACGTCGTCTCGCCCCGTGCCGGCGAGGGCGGCCGCCCCGAGGAGGGCACCGCCGGCGAACCCCCCGGCGGCCACCCCGGCGAACAGGCGCCCGCGGGACACCCCAGCTCCCACGACGCCCCGCAGGAAACCTCGGCCTCCGACACGGCCCACCCGTCTCCCACCACCGCCCCGGACGGAGGGGCTCCGCCCCGCAGTGACGATACGGCCGGGCCCACCGCTAAGGAGGGGGAGTGATGACCGTGGCAGCTGAATACGGGGGCTCCTCCCGGCCACCGGCCGGGGGAGAGGCCAGCCCCGAGAAGCTCCTCGTGCCCGTACTGTCCGCCTTCTGGGACCAGCCCGAGTCCTGGACGCTGGAAACCTACCGCCGGCACGAGGGCTACGAGGGCCTGCGCAAGGCGCTCGCGATGTCCCCCGACGACGTCATCGCCTACGTCAAGGACTCCGGTCTGCGCGGCCGCGGCGGCGCGGGCTTCCCCACCGGAATGAAATGGCAGTTCATTCCGCAGGGCGACGGCAAACCGCACTATCTCGTTGTCAACGCCGACGAATCGGAGCCGGGGACCTGCAAGGACATCCCCCTCCTCTTCGCGAACCCGCATGCCCTCATCGAAGGGATCGTGATCGCCTGTCACGCGATCCGTGCGCACCACGCCTTCATCTATCTGCGCGGCGAGGTCGTCCCCGTACTGCGCCGGCTGCACGAAGCCGTGCGCGAGGCCTACGCGGCGGGCTTCCTCGGAAAGAACATCCTGGGGTCGGGGCTCGACCTTGACGTGATCGTGCACGCGGGCGCCGGCGCGTACATCTGCGGTGAGGAAACCGCGCTGCTGGATTCCCTGGAGGGCCGTCGCGGACAGCCCCGGCTGCGTCCTCCCTTCCCGGCGGTGGCCGGCCTCTACGCCTGCCCCACTGTCGTGAACAACGTCGAATCCATCGCGTCGGTTCCCGCGATCCTCACCAAGGGAAAAGACTGGTTCAGGTCGATGGGCAGTGAGAAGTCCCCGGGCTTCACGCTCTACTCGCTCAGCGGCCACGTCGCCAACCCGGGCCAGTACGAAGCCCCGTTGGGCATCACCCTGCGCCAGCTGCTCGACATGAGCGGCGGGATGCGCCGCGGCCACCGGCTGAAGTTCTGGACGCCCGGCGGCTCCTCCACGCCGATGTTCACCGACGAGCACCTCGACGTGCCCCTCGACTACGAGGGCGTCGGCGCGGCCGGCTCGATGCTCGGCACCAAGGCGCTGCAGTGCTTCGACGAGACCACCTGTGTCGTGCGGGCGGTCACCCGCTGGACCGAGTTCTACGCGCACGAGTCCTGCGGCAAGTGCACACCGTGCCGTGAAGGGACGTACTGGCTGGTGCAGTTGCTGCGCGACATCGAGGCGGGCAGGGCCCGGACGGCCGACCTCGACAAGATCGCCGACATCGCCGACAACATCAACGGCAAGTCGTTCTGCGCGCTCGGCGACGGTGCCGCCTCGCCCATCTTCTCCTCGCTCAAGTACTTCCGCGAGGAGTACGAGCAGCACATCACCGGCCGGGGCTGCCCGTTCGACCCCGCCAAGTCGACCCTGTGGGCCGACAACGACGCTCACCTGGGGGTGAATGCATGACCGTCACCACAACGGGGTCGAGCAACGGCTCCGCAGCCGTCCCCCCGGAGGACCTCGTCACCCTGACGATCGACGGCATCGAGATCTCCGTCCCCAAGGGGACGCTGGTCATCCGCGCCGCCGAACTCCTCGGCATCGAGATCCCGCGCTTCTGCGACCACCCGCTGCTGGACCCCGCGGGCGCCTGCCGGCAGTGCATCGTCGAGGTCGAGGGCCAGCGCAAGCCGATGGCGTCCTGCACGATCACCTGCACCGACGGCATGGTCGTCAAGTCGCAGCTGACGTCCCCGGTGGCCGAGAAGGCGCAGCGCGGCGTGATGGAGCTGCTGCTGATCAACCACCCGCTGGACTGCCCGGTCTGCGACAAGGGCGGCGAGTGCCCGCTGCAGAACCAGGCGATGCAGGTCGGCGACCCGGACTCGCGCTTCGAGGGCAAGAAGCGCACGTTCGCCAAGCCGGTGCCGATCTCCACCCAGGTGCTGCTGGACCGCGAACGCTGCGTGCTGTGTGCGCGGTGCACCCGCTTCAGCAACCAGATCGCCGGCGACCCGATGATCGAGCTGGTCGAGCGCGGCGCGCTCCAGCAGGTCGGCACGGGGGAGGGCGACCCCTTCCAGTCGTACTTCTCGGGCAACACCATCCAGATCTGCCCGGTCGGCGCGCTCACCTCGGCCGCCTACCGCTTCCGCTCCCGCCCCTTCGACCTGGTGTCGTCGCCGTCGGTGTGCGAGCACTGCGCGGGCGGCTGCGCGACGCGCACCGACCACCGGCGCGGCAAGGTCATGCGGCGGCTCGCCGCCAACGACCCGGAGGTCAACGAGGAGTGGATCTGCGACAAGGGGCGTTTCGCCTTCCGGTACGCGCAGCAGCGTGACCGGCTGGAGCATCCGTTGGTGCGCAATGCGGAGTCCGGGGAACTGGAGCCGGCGAGCTGGCCGGTGGCCCTGGACACCGCGGCCCGCGGGCTGGCCGCGGCCAAGGGCCGTACCGGTGTGCTGACCGGCGGCCGGCTCACCGTCGAGGACGCCTACGCGTACGCCAAGTTCGCCCGGATCGCGCTGCACACCAACGACATCGACTTCCGGGCACGGGTGCACAGCGCCGAGGAGGCGGACTTCCTGGCCGCCCGGGTCGCCGGCCGCGGCCGTGACCTCGGGGGCGGCGGAGTCACGTACACCGCCCTGGAGAAGGCGCCGGCCGTGCTGCTGGCGGGCATCGAGGCGGAGGAGGAGGCGCCCGGCGTCTTCCTGCGGCTGCGCAAGGCCCACCGCAAGTACGGGCAGCGCACCTTCGGGCTCGCCGCCTATGCCTCCCGCGGGCTGATCAAGGCCGGCGGGACGCTGCTGCCGGCCGCGCCCGGCACCGAAACGGAATGGCTGGACGCGCTGGCCGGCGGCGTCGGTCTGGGGGGCGAGGGGCAGGCCGCGGCCGAGGCGCTGCGCGCGGACGGCACGGTGATCGTCGTCGGTGAGCGGCTGGCGGCGGTGCCGGGCGCGCTGACCGCCGCGGCGCGCGCCGCCGCCGCGACCGGCGCGCAGCTGGTGTGGATCCCGCGGCGGGCGGGCGAACGCGGCGCCGTGGAGGCGGGCGCGCTGCCCGGGCTGCTGCCCGGCGGCCGGCCGGCCACCGACCCGCGGGCCCGCGACGAGGTCGCCGCCGCCTGGGGCGTGGCCGCGCTGCCGCACCGGCACGGCCGGGACACCGGCCAGATCATCGAGGCCGCGGCGACCGGTGAGCTGAGCGCGCTGCTGGTGGCCGGCGTCGAGGTCGCCGACCTGCCGGACCCGGCCCGGGCACTGACCGCCCTGGACGAGGTCGGTTTCCTGGTCAGCCTGGAGCTGCGGCCCTCCGCCGTCACCGAGCGGGCCGATGTGGTCCTCCCGGTGGCGGCCGTGGTGGAGAAGGCCGGAACGTTCCTCAACTGGGAGGGCCGGGCCCGGCTGTTCGACGCCGCGCTCAAGCCCGACCAGATGACCCGCCGCCATCTGCTGCCGGACTCCCGGGTGCTGCACATGCTCGCCGACGCCCTCGACGTCCACCTGGCGCTGCCGGACGTCGCCTCCGTACGCCGCGAGGTGACCCGGCTCGGCAGCTGGGACGGCCCGTACGCGGGCGACCCGCTGGAGAGCGGGCGGCCGCTGCCCCGGCCCGGCACCGGCGAGGCGGTGCTCGCCGGGCACCGGCTGCTGCTGGACCAGGGCGTCCTCCAGGAAGGCGACGAGGCGCTGGCCGGCACCCGGCACGCCGCCGTCGCCCGGATGTCGGAGGCCACCGCCGCCGAGACCGGCGTCAAGGACGGCGATCTGCTGGCGGTCAGCGGGCCGGCCGGCTCGGTGCGGCTGCCGCTCGCGGTCACGCCGATGCCCGACCGGGTGGTGTGGCTGCCGCTCAACTCCACGGGCGGGGGCGTCGCCGCCGACACCGGTGCGCGCCCCGGCGAACTGGTGAGGATCTCCGCCGCCCCGGGCACGCCGGAGCCGGCCAAGGAGGTGGACGCATGATGCAGCTCGGTCAACTGGCCGCCGCGCAGACCGCGCTGGCCCAGGAGGACCTGTCGATGTTCGGCCGCGACCCGTGGTGGCTGGTCGTCGTCAAGGCGGTCTTCTGCTTCGCGTTCCTGATGCTGACGGTGCTGTTCTCCATCGTGTGGGAGCGCAAGGTCGTCGCCTGGATGCAGTTGCGCATCGGCCCCAACCGGCACGGGCCCTGGGGCATGCTCCAGTCGCTCGCCGACGGCATCAAGCTGATGCTGAAGGAGGACCTGGTCGTCCGGCGGGCCGACAAGGTCGTCTACGTCCTCGCGCCGATCGTGGCGGCCATCCCGGCGTTCATGGCGATCGCGGTGATCCCGTTCGGCCCGGCCGACAACGAGGTCTCCATCTTCGGCCAGCGCACCACGATGCAGCTGACCGACCTGCCCATCGGCATCCTCTACATCCTGGCCACCGCGTCGATCGGCATCTACGGCATCGTGCTGGCGGGCTGGTCCTCCGGCTCGACGTACCCGCTGCTCGGCGGTCTCCGCTCGTGCGCGCAGATGATCTCGTACGAGATCGCGATGGGCGCCGCGTTCGCCTCGGTCTTCCTGTACTCCGGGTCGATGTCGACCTCCACCATCGTGGAGGCGCAGGCGAACAGGTGGTACATCCTGCTGCTGCCGGTGTCGTTCCTCATCTACATCGCGACGATGGTGGGGGAGACCAACCGGGCGCCGTTCGACATGCCGGAGTCCGAGGGCGACCTCGTCGGCGGCTTCAACACCGAGTACTCGTCCATCAAGTTCGCGATGTTCATGCTCGCCGAGTACGTGAACATGGTGACGGTCTCGGCTGTCGCGACCACCCTGTTCCTCGGCGGCTGGCGGGCCCCGTACCCGATCTCGGCGTTCTGGGAGGGCGCCAACCACGGCTGGTGGCCGATGCTGTGGTTCACGATCAAGGTGCAGCTGCTGCTGTTCTTCTTCATCTGGCTGCGCGGCACACTCCCCCGGGTGCGCTACGACCAGCTGATGAAGCTGGGCTGGAAGGTCCTCATCCCGATCTCGCTGGTCTGGCTGATGCTCGTCGCCACCGTCCGGGCGCTGAAGAACGAGGGCTACGACTTCTCCCAGATCGTGCTCTACGTCGCCGGCGGCGCGGTCGCGCTGCTGCTGGTCTCGCTGCTCGTTGACTTCTTCCGGCGCGGTGAGAAGGAGGAGGAGCCGGACGGCGAGGGCGCGTTCGACCCGATGGCCGGCGGGTTCCCGGTGCCGCCGCTGCCCGGACAGAGCCTGCCGCCGGTGCCGCGCCGGCGCCCGCGCCGGGGAGACCGCGAGTTGATTGTCAGTGGTCGGGTGGACACTGTCAGTGACGAAAACGCAACCGACGGAAAGGGGGGCGACGGTGCCTGAGTTCCAGAACCCCGTGGCCGGCTTCGGCGTGACCTTCAAGGCCATGTTCAAGAAGCGGCTGACCGAGCAGTACCCGGAGGAGAAGAAGCCGACGGCGCCGCGCTTCCACGGCCGCCATCAGCTCAACCGCCACCCCGACGGGCTGGAGAAGTGCGTCGGCTGCGAGCTGTGCGCCTGGGCCTGCCCGGCCGACGCGATCTACGTCGAGGGCGCGGACAACACCGACGAGGAGCGCTACTCCCCCGGCGAGCGCTACGGCCGCGTCTACCAGATCAACTACCTGCGCTGCATCCTGTGCGGCCTGTGCGTGGAGGCCTGCCCCACCCGCGCACTGACCATGACCAATGAGTACGAACTCGCCGACCGGTCCCGCGCCTCGCTCATCTACACCAAGGAGGAGCTGCTCGCCGGCCTGGAGGACACGATGGTCGACACGCCGCATGCCATCCACCCCGGCATGACGGAGAAGGACTACTACAACGGCCTGGTGACCGAGGCCGCCCCGGGGACGGTCCGTCAAGTGGCCCGCTCCAAGGGCGAGCAGCCCCAGGAGGCCGCGGCCACGACCGGCCCGCAGGAGCCCGCCGCGCGGGAGGTGACCGAGCGATGACCTCCCTCGCCGCCGCGGCCTCCACCGGCGAGGCCGTGCAGTTCTGGCTCCTGGGCACCGTCGCCGTCGTCGGCGCCCTCTGCACGATCCTGATGAAGCGGGCCGTGCACAGCGCCCTCTCGCTCGCCGGCACCATGATCGTCCTGGCGGTCTTCTACCTCGCCAACGGCGCGTACTTCCTCGGCGTCGTGCAGATCGTCGTCTACACCGGCGCGATCATGATGCTGTTCCTGTTCGTCGTCATGCTGGTCGGTGTCACCGCCGCGGACTCCCTCAAGGAGACGCTCAAGGGCCAGCGCTGGCTCGCCGCCGGACTGGGCCTCGGCTTCGGCATCCTGCTGATCGCCGGCATCGGCAACGCCTCCCTCAAGGAGTTCAACGGCCTGGGCGAGGCCAACGCCGGAGGCAACGTCCAGGGCCTGGCCGCGCTCATCTTCACCAAGTACGTCTTCGCCTTCGAAGTCACCGGCGCCCTGCTGATCACCGCGGCCGTCGGCGCGATGGTGCTCACCCACCGGGAGCGCACCGAGCGCGCCAGAACCCAGCGCGAGCAGTCCGAGGCCCGCGTCCGCGAGGGCAAGCAGGTGCCGCCGCTGCCCGCCCCCGGCGTCTACGCCCGGCACAACGCCGTGGACATCCCCGGCCTGCTGCCCGACGGCACCCCGTCCGAGCTGACCGTCAATCCGACGCTGCGCGGCCGCGGCCAGATCCGGGACGTCTCCCGCGAGTCGCTCGCCGACCTCAAGGCGCTGGAGCGGCGCTCCGAGGACTGGCTGGGCCGCGGCTCCGGCGAGCAGCCCGAAGCCCCGCCGTCCGGTGGCGCGTCGCCGAAGGAGCACAAGGAGGGGGCCAAGAAATGAACCCGGTCTACTACCTCTATCTCGCCGCCCTGCTGTTCACCATCGGCGCGGCCGGGGTCCTGATCAGGCGGAACGCCATCGTGGTGTTCATGTGCATCGAACTGATGCTCAACGCCTGCAACCTCGCCTTCGTCACCTTCTCCCGGCTGCACGGGAATCTGGACGGCCAGATCATCGCCTTCTTCACGATGGTCGTCGCCGCGGCCGAGGTCGTGGTCGGCCTGGCGATCATCGTGACGATCTTCCGCACCCGTCATACGGCCTCGGTCGACGACGCCAGCCTGATGAAGCTGTAAGGGGTCGCCCAAAGTGGAGAACTTGATCGCGCTGCTCGTCGCGGCACCGCTGGTCGGTGCGGCCCTGCTGCTGTGCGGCGGAAAACGGCTCGACCGCACCGGCCACTGGATCGGCACCCTCTTCGCGGCGGCGTCGTTCGCCGTCGGAGTGGCGCTCTTCGCCGACATGCTCGGCAGGAGCGCCGACCACCGGGCGCTGCACCAGCACCTGTTCACCTGGATCCCGGTCGGCGGCTTCCGGGCCGACGTCGCCTTCCAGCTCGACCAGCTGTCCATGACCTTCGTCCTGCTGATCACCGGCGTCGGCTCACTGATCCACGTCTACTCGATCGGCTACATGGAGCACGACGAACGGCGCCGCCGCTTCTTCGGCTACCTCAACCTCTTCCTCGCGGCGATGCTGCTGCTCGTCCTCGCCGACAACTACCTCCTGCTGTACGTCGGTTGGGAGGGCGTCGGCCTCGCCTCGTACCTCCTCATCGGCTTCTGGCAGCACAAGCCGAGCGCGGCCACCGCCGCCAAGAAGGCGTTCCTCGTCAACCGCGTCGGCGACATGGGCCTGTCCATCGCGATCATGCTGATGTTCACGACGTTCGGGACGTTCGCGTTCGGCCCGGTGCTCGCCTCCACCGGCGCCACCTCCGAGGGCAAGCTCACCGCCATCGGGCTGATGCTGCTGCTGGCCGCCTGCGGCAAGTCCGCCCAGGTACCGCTGCAGTCCTGGCTCGGGGACGCCATGGAGGGCCCCACCCCGGTCTCCGCCCTGATCCACGCCGCCACGATGGTCACCGCCGGCGTGTATCTGATCACCCGCTCCGGGGCGATCTTCAACGCCGCACCCGACGCCCAGACCGCCGTCGTCGCGGTCGGCGCGGTCACCCTCCTCTTCGGTGCGATCGTCGGTTGTGCCAAGGACGACATCAAGAAGGCCCTGGCCGGCTCGACGATGTCGCAGATCGGCTACATGATCCTGGCCGCCGGCCTGGGCCCGATCGGCTACGCCTTCGCGATCATGCACCTGGTCACCCACGGCTTCTTCAAGGCGGGCCTCTTCCTCGGCGCCGGCTCGGTGATGCACGGCATGAACGACGAGGTGAACATGCGCCGTTACGGCGGCCTGCGCAAGTACATGCCGGTCACCTTCCTCACCTTCGGCCTCGGCTATCTCGCGATCATCGGCTTCCCCGGCCTGTCCGGCTTCTTCTCCAAGGACAAGATCATCGAGGCGGCGTTCGCCAAGGGCGGCACCGAAGGCTGGATCCTCGGCGGCGCGGCCCTCCTGGGCGCCGCGATCACCGCGTTCTACATGACCCGGGTGATGCTGATGACCTTCTTCGGCGAGGAGCGCTGGCGCAAGGCACCCACCCCGTCGCCCGACCAGCCCTCCGTCGAGCCCGCGGCCGAGACCAGGGGCGAGTACGCTCCACCGCACCCGCACGAGTCGCCGAAGGTCATGACCCTCCCCATGATCGTGCTGGCCATCGGATCGGTCTTCGCCGGCGGCCTGTTCAGCATCAACGAGGCCTTCGTGAAGTGGCTGGAGCCCGTCACCTCCTTCGCACACGGCCACTCCCCGGTCAGCGCCACGACCGTCACCGCCGCCACCATCGCCGTCCTCCTCCTCGGCGTCGCCGTCGCCTGGCTGATGTACGGCCGCCGGCCGGTCCCGTCGCTCGCCCCCCGCGGCTCGCTGCTCACCCGCGCCGCCCGCCGCGACCTCCTCCAGGACGACTTCAACGACCTCGTCTTCGTCCGCGGCGGCGGCCACCTGACCACCACCCTCGTCCAGCTCGACCACACCGTGGTGGACGGCGCGGTCAACGGCACGGCCGCCTCCATGGGCGGACTCTCCGGCCTGCTCCGCCAGTTGCAGAGCGGCTTCGTCCGCTCCTACGCGGTCCAGATGCTGGGCGGGGCCGCCGTACTCGTCGCCGCGACCCTGCTGATGAGGGGTGTCTGAGCCATGTCGTTTCCCCTGCTGACGGCGACGGCCGTGGTACCGGCGATCGGCGCGATCGCCACCGCCGCGCTGCCCGCCGCCCAACGCACCGCGGCCAAATGGCTCGCGCTGCTCTTCTCCCTGCTCACCTTCGCGCTGGCCCTGGTCGTCGCGTTCCGCTTCGACCCCGGCGCCAAGGCCCCCTTCCAGCTCACCGAATCGCACGCCTGGATCCGCGACTTCGGGGTCCGCTACGAACTCGGCGTCGACGGCATCGCGGTCGCCCTGATCGCGCTGACCGCCCTGCTCGTCCCGTTCGTCATCCTGGCCGGCTGGCACGACGCCGACCCGCTGGAGGAGGCCACGCCCAACCGGCGCTGGCGCCCCACCCAGGGCTTCTTCGCCCTGATCCTCGCCGTCGAGGCGATGGTGGTGATCTCCTTCGAGGCCACCGACGTCTTCCTCTTCTACATCTTCTTCGAAGCCATGCTGATCCCGATGTACTTCCTCATCGGAGGCTTCGGGGACCGCGCCGGCGCCGACGGCGAGGAACGCTCCGCGGGCCGCAGGTCGCAGGCAGCGGTGAAGTTCCTGCTCTACAACCTCGCCGGCGGACTGATCATGCTGGCCGCGGTCATCGGCCTGTACGCCGTCACCGCCGACCAGCTCGGCACCGGCACCTTCTCCCTGACGCAGATCGTCGAGGCCCGCGCCGCCGGGCAGCTGGACCTCGGCACCACCACCGAACGCCTGCTGTTCCTCGGCTTCTTCTTCGCCTTCGCCGTCAAGGCCCCGCTCTGGCCGCTGCACACCTGGCTGCCCGGCGCCATGGGCGAATCGACCGCCCCGGTCGCCGTCCTGATCACCGCCGTGGTCGACAAGGTCGGCACCTTCGCCATGCTCCGCTTCTGCCTCCAGCTCTTCCCGGAGGCCAGCAGCTGGGCCACCCCCGTCATCCTGGTCCTCGCCCTGATCAGCATCGTCTACGGCGCCCTGCTCGCGGTCGCCCAGCGGGACATCAAGCGGCTGATCGCCTACGCCTCGATCTCCCACTTCGGCTTCATCATCCTGGGCATCTTCGCCATGACGTCCCAGGGCCAGGGCGGCGCCACGCTCTACATGGTCAACCACGGCATCTCGACCGCCGCCCTGATGCTGGTCGCCGGCTTCCTCATCAGCCGCCGCGGCTCCCGGCTCATCGCGGACTTCGGCGGCGTCCAGAAGGTCGCCCCCGTGCTCGCCGGCACGTTCCTGATCGGCGGCCTGGCCACCCTCTCGCTGCCCGGCCTGGCCCCGTTCGTCAGCGAATTCCTCGTCCTGGTCGGCACGTTCAGCCGCTACCCGGTCATCGGCATCATCGCCACCCTCGGCATCGTCCTCGCCGCGCTCTACGTCCTCGTCCTCTACCAGCGGACGATGACCGGGCCGGTGAAGAGCGAGGTCAGCGCCATGCCCGACCTGCGGGTCCGGGAACTGGTCGTGGTCGCGCCGCTGATCGCGCTGCTGCTCTTCCTCGGCGTGTACCCCAAACCGCTCACCGACCTCGTCAACCCGGCGGTCGAGCACACCCTGTCCGTCGTGGACAAGAAGGACCCCAAGCCCACTGCGCAGGTGAACGCCGTGCCCGGCAGCGGCCGGACCGGTCACGCCGCGAGTGATCAAGATGTGGAGGCCGCGAAGTGAGTTCCGTGGCAAGTGTCCACAGCCTGTGGACAGCGGCGGCCGGAGCACCGGGCAAGATCCCGGGGCCGCACATCGAATACGCCCAGCTCTCGCCCACCCTGATCGTCCTCGGGGCCGCGGTGCTCGGCATCATGATCGAAGCCTTCGTCCCGCGCCGCGGCCGCTACTACTCCCAGCTGCTGCTGTCCCTGGTGGCGCTGGCCGCCGCGTTCGCCGCGGTGATCGGCCTGGCGGCCGCCGGATTCGGCTCGTCCAAGGCCCATGTCGCCGCGATGGGCGCCGTCGCCGTCGACGGCCCCGCGCTGTTCCTCCAGGGCACGATCCTGCTGGTCTCCCTGATCGCCGTCTTCACCTTCGCCGAACGCCGGCTCGACCCCGCGGCACACGGCAGACACGTCGACTCCTTCGCCGCCCAGCCCGCGGCCGTCCCGGGTGGCGAGGCCGAACAGGCCGCCGTGAAGGCCGGGTTCACCACCACCGAGGTCTTCCCGATCCTGCTCTTCGCGGTCGGCGGCATGCTGATCTTCCCGGCGGCCAACGACCTGCTGACGCTCTTCGTCGCGCTGGAGGTCTTCTCCCTCCCGCTGTACATCCTGTGCGCCCTCGCCCGCCGCCAGCGGCTGCTGTCCCAGGAGTCCGCGCTCAAGTACTTCCTCCTCGGCGCGTTCTCCTCCGCCTTCCTCCTGTTCGGCGTCGCCCTGCTCTACGGCTACGCGGGCACGGTGTCGTACGCAGGGATCGCCGAGGTCGTCTCGGACGGCGCCAAGCAGATCGACCCGGCCCTGGCCGGCACGATGAGCAACGACGCACTGCTGCTGATCGGCGGGGCGCTGGTGCTGATGGGCCTGCTGTTCAAGGTCGGCGCGGTCCCGTTCCACATGTGGACCCCGGACGTCTACCAGGGCGCCCCGACGCCGGTCACCGGCTTCATGGCGGCCGCCACCAAGGTCGCCGCGTTCGGTGCGCTGCTGCGGGTGCTGTACGTCGTCCTGCCCGGCATGCGCTGGGACTGGCGGCCGGTGATGTGGGGCGTCGCGATCATCACGATGCTGGGCGGCGCGATCGTCGCCATCACCCAGACCGACATCAAGCGGCTGCTGGCGTACTCCTCCATCGCACACGCCGGGTTCATCCTCGCCGGTGTCATCGCCACCAGTAAGGACGGCGTCTCCTCGGTGCTGTTCTACCTGGGCGCGTACTCCTTCGTGACGCTCGGCGCGTTCGCCGTCGTCACCCTGGTGCGGGACGCGGGCGGCGAGGCCACCCAGCTGTCCAAGTGGGCCGGTCTCGGCCGGCGTTCGCCGCTGGTCGCCGCGGTCTTCGCGGTGTTCCTGCTGGCCTTCGCCGGCATCCCGCTGACCTCCGGTTTCGCCGGGAAGTTCGCGGTCTTCAAGGCGGCCGCGCAGAGCGGCGCGGGCTGGCTTGTGGTGGTCGGTGTGATCTCCTCCGCCATCGCCGCGTTCTTCTACATCCGCGTCATCGTCCTGATGTTCTTCAACGAGCCCAAGGCCGAAGGCCCGACCGTGGCGGTGCCCAGCCCGCTGACCTCCACGGCCATCGCCATCGGCGTCACCGCCACCCTGGTCCTGGGCCTGGCGCCGCAGTACTTCCTCGACCTGGCCGGGCATGCGGGAGTCTTCGTGCGCTGAACGCCGGCCGGTCAGCGCCGGTCGGTCGGCCTCGGTTGGTGGGTCTCGGTTGGTCGGCCGGCCGTTGGACCGGTACTGCAGGGATGTACGCACGGTGCATCGCTCACTGCGTGCGGCAACGGCCGCCGTCCGGAGCCCTCGGGGGGTTCCGGACGGCGGCCGTTCGCCGTGCAGGGCTGGTCGCCGTGCAGGGCTGGTCGACCGTCCAGTGGTCGGTCCGGCGGGGCCGGTGGTCAGCTCTTGGGCATCCCGCTCGGCAGCTCGGGCATGTCGGGGATCTTCATGCTGCCGTCGCCGGTCTTGGTGTACTTCTCGGTGGGACCGTTCTTCCAGTCGACGGTCAGGGTCTTGCCGTCCGAACCGGCCTTGAGCGTGCCCATGGTGCGGGTGGTGTCCCCGTCGGTGCACTTGAGGGCGGCCATGGTCATCCCGGCCATCTCCTGGACCTTGCCCAGACACGCGGACTTGTGTCCGTTGCTGAACGCGACCGTGCCCTTGGTGATCACCAGGACCAGCGGGCTGCTGTCCGTACCGGCCTTCCAGGCGCCCTCGACCGCCTTGGGGCTCGCGGGCTTGTCCGCACCTCCCGGAGTTGACGTCGGAGCCTCCGGCGTCTTGCTCGGCTTGCTGTCGCTGCCGTTGTCGCCGTTGCTTCCGCAACCGCTGAGCAGCATCGCGGCGATGGCTGCCGCCCCGGCGATCTGTGCTGCCTTGCGCACGTACGTCTCCTCCGTTGTGGGTCAGGGACCGTGAGGCTAACAGCGCCCCCGCCCCACCGTCCGCCCCGTCATCGCTCTTGCATCAACGCCGGTACGCAGTTGGTGTGGGGCTGTGACGTAGCGGGTGGGCGGGTGGGCTGGGGAGGGGCGTGGGGGAGGGGTGCGTAGGGGGAGGGGTGGTGCGGAGGGCGGGGTGGGGTGCGGGCGGCTTCGTCTTCCTCGGGGGGCTCCCCCTCCCCCGCCCCCCTCCCACCCCACCCCTCCACCCCAGCCCCTAACCCCCCGCCGCGCTCTTGTCCTGCTGTACCGCGTGGTGGACGGCGCGGGACGTCCAGCACTCCTTGGCCAGGCCGCGCAGGGCGCGCCGGTGCGGGCGTCCGGCGGCGCCGGGCAGGAGCCTGGCGTCCAGGTCGCAGGCCGCCACCTGCGCGGCCAGCAGCCGGTCACGCCACCCGGGCAGCCCGGCCTCGACGGCTGCCGTGAAACGGGCCCGGGCCGGCCCGGTGAGGTCCACCGGCCCCACGGGGAACCGTTCGTAGGGGAACAGTCCCAGCGCCCGGTGGGTCTCCCTGCGCAGCGCCCCGCGCTTCTCCAGCACGCGCAGGCACAGCCCGTACAGGGAGCGGCCGGCGCCGTGGACCCAGCGGTGTGCCTTGACGCCCTTGCCGCCCTTGGCAGGGGCGGGCAGTGCCGCCAGTGCGCCGTCCCATATCGCGTTGCCCAGCGGCAGCGGATTGGTCACCGTGATGCGGTCACCGCGCTCCACGGTGATCCGCCCGGCCGCCTCCAGGTCCGCCAGCGCCGCGCCGGCCAGCCCGTAGTGCAGGTACTTCGGGTTGGTCAGTGGGCGGCCGCGCACCGGGTCGAGGCCGAGGAGGAGCAGTTCCTCGGGGAGGGTGAGCGGGGCGCCGGTCATGTCGCGTCGCGGCCCGGGAGCGTGGGTGCGGGCAGGATGCGGCCGGTGACCTCGCCCAGACCGATCCGGGCGCCGTCCGGGCCGGGTGCCCAGGCGGTGAGGGTGACCTCGTCGCCGTCCTGGAGGTAGGGGCCCTTGCCCTGGGTGAGTTCGAGCAGACAGCCGAGCTGGTCGGGTTCCGGGCCGGAGACCGTGCCGGAGGCGAACAGATCGCCGGTGCGCAGCGAGGCACCGTTGACCGTCATATGGGCCAGCTGCTGGGCGGCGGTCCAGTACATGGCGGAGAAGGGCGGGTGGGAGATCGTCTCGTCATTGATCCGCACCTCGATACGGATGTCGATGCCGCCCGGTTCCACGCTCGCGTCGTCGAGGTAGGGCAGCAGCGGGTGGTCGCGGGTGGGCGGGGGCGTACGGGCGTGGTCGAGGGCGTCGAGCGGGGTGATCCACGCGGAGACGGAGGTGGCGAAGGACTTGCCCAGGAACGGGCCGAGCGGGAGGTACTCCCAGGCCTGGATGTCGCGCGCGGACCAGTCGTTGACGAGGCAGACGCCGAAGACGTGGTCGCGGAAGGTGTCGAGGCCGACGGGTTCGTGGAGGACGGAGGGGGTGCCGACGACGAAGCCGACCTCGGCCTCGATGTCGAGGCGGGTGGACGGGCCGAAGACGGGGGCGTCGTCGGTGTCGGTCTTGCGCTGCCCGTTGGGCCGGACGACCGGGGTGCCGGTGGCGACGATGGTGCCCGCGCGGCCGTGGTAACCGATCGGCAGGTGCTTCCAGTTGGGCGGCAGGGCCGCGCCGTTGGGGCGGAAGATCCGGCCGACGTTGGTGGCGTGGTGCTCGCTGGAGTAGAAGTCGACGTAGTCGGCGACCTCGAAGGGGAGGTGCAGGGTGACCTCGGCCAGCGGGTGGAGCAGGGGGGCGACCTCGTCGCGGTGTGTGGGGTCGGTGACCGCGCTGTGGACGGCCGCGCGGATCTGCTGCCATACGGGCCGGCCGGCCGCCAGCAGCGGGTTGAGGGTGGGTGCGGTGAGCAGCTCGGCGTGCGGGTGGATGGCGGCGGGCAGGGCGCTGGGCAGTGCGCTCAGGTCGAGGACGTGACTGCCGTAGCGGACGCCGATCCGGTGTTGTCCGGGTGCGTCGGTGGTGCTGAAGACGCCGTAGGGGAGGTTGTGCGGGCCGAAGGGATCGCCTTCCGCCAGGTCGAACGGGCTCTGCTCGGGCATGGACAGCTCCTCGCGTTCGTCGTCGCCGGTGAGCGGCCGGTCCGGCCGGGGCGAGGGGCCCCGGGCCGGTGGCTCGGTGATCAGAGTACGGCTGGCGGCGGCGCGGCGAAGGAGCCTGTGGATAACTTCCGAAAGGCGTGGTCGGCGCGGTGAGCGGCGGGCGGGAAGACGGCTCTCGGACGGCTCAGGAAGGCCCGTTGGCCGGTCCCGGCGGGCGTGCCGGGCCGGCGGGGCGGGTGGGGGTGTGAGGGGGCCGGCGGGCCGGGACCGGCCCGAGTGGCGGGAGGAGGGAGGCGAGGCGGCGGCAGGGCGGCGGGGGGAGGCGTGGCGCGTCGGGTCGGCGGGGGTGTGAAGGGCGCGCGGCGTGGTGGGGTGGTGGACGGGCAGGTGATCGCGCACGCCCCAACTCCTGGCAATGTCCTGAAAAGCCTTGCCGCACTGCGCAATTCGGGCCTAGCTTCCTTTCCTGGCACGGGCCGGGGCGGGACCGTTCCGAGGGGGGACACGTGGCTCGCAGTGGCGCACGGCTCGCGGTCGACCGGAGCGTTCCGGGCCTGATCGTGAAGATCGGCGCCTACCCCCTGCATCACGGCGGTGTGGGCGCCATCCGCAGCCTGGGGCGGCTGGGCGTCCCCATGTATGCGGTGACGGAGGACCGTTTCACGCCTGCTGCGGCCTGCCGCTATCTGTGCGGCCGCTTCGTCTGGCCGACCACGGGCCGCGAGGAGCCGGAGCGGCTGGTCGCGGGGTTGCTGCGGATCGGGCGCCGGATCGGCCGGCCGGCGGTGCTGCTGCCCACCGACGACGAGGCGGCCGTGCTGATCGCCGAGCACGCCGAAGCGCTCACCGGGTCGTTTCTGTTCCCGCGGCCGGCCCCCGGCCTGCCACGCCGACTGGCCAGCAAGCAGGGGCTGCACGAAATGTGCGCCACGCACGGCGTCCCGTCGCCGGCCGCCGTCTTCCCCGCGTCGTACGCGGAGGTCGAGGCGTACGCCGGGCGGGCGCGCTTCCCCGTGGTGGCGAAGAACCGGGAGGCGTTCGTCCGGCGCAGCCGGCCCGCGGTCGCCGGTACCACCCGGATCACGGGGCGGGAGCACCTGCTCGATCTGGCCCGGGACTGGGGCCCGCGGCCCGCCGTGGTCCTGCAGGAGTACCTGCCGCGGGAGCAGGCCGAGGACTGGATCGTGCACGCCTGCTTCGCGGCGGACGGCGCGCCGCTGGCACTGTTCACCGGGGTCAAGGTGCGCTCGTGGCCGCCGCACGCGGGCATGACTGCCTGTGCGTGGGGGGTCGACAATCCCGAACTGGCGCGGCAGGCCGCGCGGTTCGCCCGCCGGATCGGGTTCGCCGGGACCGCCGACCTGGACTGGCGGTTCGACCGGCGCGACGGCCGGTACAAGCTGCTGGACTTCAACCCCCGTATGGGCGCGCAGTTCCGGCTGTTCGAAACCACGGCCGGTGTCGATGTCGTCCGCGCCCAGCATCTGCACCTCACGGGGCGCGCCGTTCCGGAGGGTGTCCAGCGGGCGGGGCGCCGCTTCGTCGTCGAGAACGTCGATCTGCCGGCCCGTCTCGCCTACGGGGGCGGCGGTGGCGGTGGGCCGCACGTACCGGCGCGCCCGCGCGGCACCGAGACGGCGTGGTTCGCCGCCGACGATCCGCTGCCGTTCCTCGCCATGCTGGCGCGGTCCGCCGTGCCGGGCGCCCGGCACCTGTGGCAACTGCACCGGGCGGCCCGCCGGGCGGCCACCACCCGGCCCCCGAGGAGCGACGCACCACCCGGTCAGGCCCCCGGGCGCGCCGCCCCGCCCCGGCAGGCACCCCCGAGGCGCGAGCCACCACCTGGGCACGAGGCACCACCGAGGCAAGGGGAGGAACCGCAGTGAGCACTCCGGTAGCGGTCATCGGGGCCGGTCCCTACGGCCTGTCGACGGCGACCCATCTGCGGGCGCAGGGCGTGCCGGTGCGGGTCTTCGGCCACCCGATGGCCAGCTGGCAGGAGCAGATGCCCGCGGGCATGCTGCTGAAGTCGACGCCCGCGGCGTCGAGCATCGACGTCCCGTTGGAGGGCCACACCCTCGCCGACTACTGCGCCGCGGCGGGCGAGCCGCGGTACGAGTCGGACTGGGACCTCCTGCCCGTCGAGACGTTCGTCCGTTACGGGCGGTGGTTGCAGCGGCGGCTGCTGCCCGATGTGGAGCCGGTCCGGGTGGTGTCGGTGGACAGGCGGGCGGACGGTTTCGAGCTCAAGCTGGACAGCGGCGACCAGGTGGGCGCCCGGGCCGTGGTCGTCGCCACCGGGCTGAGCGGGCTGGCGCATCTGCCCCGCCGCCTGGCTGCCGCGGTCCCGGACGGGCCGTCCGCCACCGGACCGGTCTCGCACAGCTCCCAGCACCACGACCTGGCCGCGCTGGCGGGCCGGGACGTGGTGGTGGTCGGTGCCGGGCAGTCGGCGCTGGAGAGCGCGGTCCTGCTCGCCGAGACGGGCGCGGCAGCCGTACGGGTCGTGGCGCGCGGGCCCGCCGCGGTGGGCTTCGGGGCGCCGCCGGACCGCCAGCCGCGGCTGCGGCCCGCCTCGCCGTTCGGCAACGCCTGGTCGCTGTACGCGCTGACGCAGCACGCCGGGGCGTTCCGGTTGCTGCCGCCGCCGGTGCGGCGCGCCCTGGTGCGGCGGGTGCTCGGTCCGCTCGGCGCCTGGTGGCTGCGGGACCGGTTCACCGGCCGGGTGCGGGTCACGCAGGGCCGGCGGATCGTACGGGCCACGGTCCGCGACGGCCGCCCCGTACTGGCGCTGCGCGGCGCCGACGGGCACGGGGGCGAGCTGGCCGCGGACCATGTGCTGGCGGCGACCGGCTACCGGATGGACCTGGCGGCGCTGGACTTCCTCGGGCCGGGGCTGCGCACCGGGATCGCCGCGCGGGCCGGCGGTCCTCTTCTGGACGGCGGGTTCGGCTCGTCGGTACCGGGGCTGTACTTCACGGGGCTGCCGGCCGCCGCGTCGTTCGGCCCGGTGATGCGGTTCGTGTGCGGGACGGCCTTCGCCGGGCCGCGGCTGGCCAGGGCGGTGGCGCGGGCATACGGCTGACGGCCCGTGGGGGCCGGTGGCGCCGCGTCGCCGGTGAGGCCGGCGGGTCGCGAAGATGGCTGAAGTACGTGTGGTCGGGGTGGATATCCGGCTCATCGGTAACCCCTGTGCCTGCTGGGATTCACGGGGTTCTGCCGGCCTCCGCCGGGCCCGCCCTCCGACGTCAAAGCCACGCCAAAACGTGATCAACGGTGATCAACAACGTGTCGGGCCGGGCGTTGCTGTGCTTCCCCGGTGGTTCGGGGGGCGGGCGCTCACGGTGATCGAACTGCGACCGGATACGCTGGCCAATGGTGGAGACAGCGACAGATCGACATTCAGTTTGATCGTCAGCAGACAGGAGTACCCCTCGTGACCGTCGTCGGGCCCTTCGGGCTGAGCGTGCGGGACCAGGCTCTTGAGGCCGATGTCCAGGCCGGGTTGGCGGCTGTCGAGGAGGGCCTGCTGGAGGCCACCAAGAGCGACGTGCCGTTCATCACCGAGGCCGCGCAGCATCTCGTGCGCGCGGGAGGCAAGCGGTTCCGGCCGCTGCTGGTGATGCTGGCCGCCCAATTCGGTGACCCCTACAGCCCGGGCGTGGTGCCCTCCGCCGTCGTCGTGGAGCTCACGCATCTGGCGACGCTCTACCACGACGACGTGATGGACGAGGCGGAAGTGCGCCGCGGGGTGGCCAGCGCCAACGCCCGCTGGGGCAACTCCGTCGCGGTGCTGACCGGCGACTTCCTCTTCGCCCGCGCCTCGCACATCCTCGCCGACCTCGGGCCCGAGGCCGTCCGGATCCAGGCCGAGGCGTTCGAGCGCCTGGTGACCGGCCAGATCCTGGAGACCGCCGGGCCGCGCGACGGCCGCGACCCCATCGACCACTACCTCGACGTCCTGGCGGGCAAGACCGGCTCGCTGGTGGCCGTCGCCTGCCGCTTCGGCGCCATGATGTCGGGCGCCGAGGAGTCCACGGCCAACATCCTCACCCAGTACGGCGAGCGGCTGGGGACCGCCTTCCAGCTGGCCGACGACGTCCTGGACATCGCCAGCGACTCGCACGAATCGGGCAAGACGCCCGGTACGGACCTCCGCGAGGGCATTGCGACGCTGCCGGTGCTGCGGCTGCGGGCCCGCGCCGAGAGCGATGCCGGCACGCCCGAGGACCGGGCGCTGTGCGAACTGCTCGCCGGCGACCTCACCGACGACGTCCGGCACGCCGAGGCGCTCGCCGGGCTGCGTGCCCACCCGGCCCTCGAAGAGGCCCGCCGGGACACCGTCCGCTACGCGGAGGAGGCCCGCGCGACGCTGGCGCCGCTCCCGGCCTGCACGTCCAAGGCGGCCCTGGAGGGCCTCTGCGACGCGGTGGTCCACCGGGCGGGCTGACACCCCTAAGGGTTCAATCCCCCTCTCCTCAGGGTTCGGTCAACCCCAGGTCGTACGGGTGGCGTCGTGCGGTGACCGGGCGTCATACCTCAGCAGTAGGACGAGTTGGACCCGCGGGCTGACGCGATGCGCCGCGCGAATTGGTGAGATGGAGAACACCACAGCGCGGCGGTCGGTCCACAATGAGCCCCAGGGGAGGGCGAGTGGACAGCTCGGCGGCCGCCGCAGACGACGGAGGTAGGCAGATGCCAGGGTTCGAACCGACAGAGGTCACCGGCGAGACGGACGGGGGGCGCTCCCCGAAGCGCCGGAAAGCGGTGCGGTACGCCGTACCGGTCGCGGTGGCGGGGGTGGCGGCGGCGACGATCGGGCTGGTCCCGGCATTCGCCGGATCGGGTTCCCCGGACCTGCCGAAGATCTCGGCCCAGGACCTCATAGCCAAGATCGCCAAGTCGGACGTCCAGCAGCTGTCCGGCACGGTCCGGGTCAGCACGGACCTCGGCCTGCCGTCCCTGCCCGGCGGTATGGCGGCCGGCGGCTTCGGCGGCGGCCAGGGCGGCGAGAAGGGCGGGCACGGCCAGGACGGCGCGTCCGCGGCACCCCAGAGCAAGCTGATGGAGCTGGCGTCCGGTGCGCACACGCTCCGCGTCGCCGCCGACGGGCCCGAGAAGCAGCGGGTGTCCATCGTCGACAAGGCCGCCGAGTACAGCCTCGTGCACAACGGCAAGGAGGTCTGGGCGTACGACAGCGGCAGCAACACCGCCGTGCACAGCACCGCACCCGACGCCGGCCGGCACGGCACGCACAAGCGGGCCCCCGAGGGCCTTCCGGGCGACCTGAAGAACGCCACCCCGCAGGACCTGGCGAAGAAGGTCCTCCAGGCCGCCGGTGACACCACCTCGGTCACCGTCGACGGCACCGCCCGGGTCGCCGGACGGGACGCCTACCAGCTGCTGATCAAGCCCAAGCAGGCCGCCTCGACGGTCGGCTCGATCCGGGTCGCGGTGGACGCCGCCAACGGCGTCCCGCTGAAGTTCACCCTGACTCCGAAGAGCGGCGGCGCGGCCGCCATCGACGTCGGCTACACCAACGTCGACTTCGCCAAGCCGGCCGCGGACCTCTTCTCCTTCACGCCGCCCAAGGGCGCCAAGGTCGTCGACGGCAACAAGCAGCGGGCGGCGGCCCAGCGCGAACACGGCAAGAAGTTCAAGGACTTCGGGTCCCGCAAGGACGCGAAGGACCTGCGGAAGGACTTCGGCGGGCTGAACGTCATCGGCAAGGGCTGGACGTCCATCGCCACGATCAAGGGCGCCGGCGGAGGACTGCCCTCCGGCAAGGACCAGGCCGCCGCCGGCGACGCCGGGAAGTTCCTGGACAGCCTCGGCGAGAAGGTCAACGGGTCGTTCGGCTCCGGCCGGATGTTCAGCACCCGCCTGGTCAACGCCCTGATAACGGACAACGGCACGGTCTACGTCGGTGCCGTCGACAAGCAGGCCCTGATCCACGCGGCCGACGCCGCGAAGTAACGGGCCCCTCAAGCACAGGACCGCCGTACCGCCCGTCCGGGCGGGGCGGTGGCCCAGCCGTACGACATGGGGGAGCCGATGCCACAGCAGCCCGCCACGGGACCCGACGGCGCGCCGCCCGCAGAGGAGCGGGCGATCGAGACGCGGGGGCTGACCAAGGCGTACCGAGGGGGTCAGCTCGCGGTCGACGGGCTCGACCTGATCGTGCCGCGCGGCAGCGTCTTCGGGTTCCTCGGGCCCAACGGCTCCGGCAAGACCACCACCATCCGGATGCTGATGGGCCTGATCGACGCGACCGCCGGCAGCGCCCGGGTGCTCGGGCAGCCGATGCCCGCCGCGGGCCGCCGGGTGCTGCCCAAGGTGGGAGCGCTCATCGAGGGCCCGGCGCTCTACGGCTTCCTCAGCGGCCGGGAGAACCTCCGGCGCTTCGACGCCGCCGACCCGGACGCCGATCCGCGCACCCGCGACGCGCGGGTGGACCGCGCCCTGGAGCGGGTCGGCCTCGGGGCGGCGGCCGGGAAGAAGGCACGGGCCTACTCCCTCGGCATGAAGCAGCGGCTCGGACTGGCCGCGGCGCTGCTGCAGCCCCGCGAGCTGCTGGTGCTGGACGAGCCGACCAACGGCCTGGACCCACAGGGCATGCGGGAGATCCGCGCGCTGGTCCGTGAGCTGGCCGCGGACGGCACCACGGTCTTCCTCTCCTCGCACCTCCTCGACGAGATCGAGCAGGTCTGCACCCACGCGGCGGTGATGGCCCGCGGCCGGCTGATCACCCAGGGCACGGTCGCCGACCTCTCCGCCACGGTCCTCGGCCCGCGCGGACCCGGCCGGCTGACGGTCACCACACCGGACCCGGCGGACGCGGTCCGGGTGCTGAAGGAGCACGGCCTGACCGGGCTTCGGACCACCGACGACCGGGTCACGGGCGAGCTGCCGGAAGCCGACGACGGGACCGGCCCGCCCGAGCTCGCCGACCTCAACGCCGCGCTGGTGCACGCCGGGGTCCGGGTGCGCGGCTTCGGCACCGAACGGGCCACGCTGGAGGACGTGTTCGTGCAGCTGACCGGGGAGGGCTTCGATGTCGCAGGCTGAGGGTGTGCTGCGCCGGCCCCGACCGCTGTGGTCGCTGGGCCTGCTGCGCAACGAGATCACCACGACCTTCCGGCGCTGGCGGACGCTCGCCCTGCTGGCGGTGCTCGCGGGCGTACCGGTGCTGGTCGGTGTCGCCGTCAAGATCGAGACGGCGGACGGCGGTCCGGGCGGCGGGGGCGGCCAGGGCGGCCCGGCGTTCATCTCCCAGGTCACCCACAACGGCCTGTTCCTGGTGTTCACCTCGCTCGCGGTGACGCTGCCGTTCTTCCTGCCGATGTCCATCGGCGTGATCGCCGGCGACTCCCTGGCCGGGGAGGCCCACGGCGGCACCCTGCGCTACCTCCTCGTCGCGCCCGCCGGCCGTAGCCGCCTGCTGCTGGTCAAATACGCCACCACCCTGACGTTCTGCCTGGTGGCCACCCTGGTCGTGGCGTTCTCCGCGCTGGCCACCGGGGCACTGCTCTTCCCGCTGGGCGAGGTCACTCTGCTGTCCGGGACGTCCATATCCTTCGGCGAGGGGCTGCTGCGGGCGCTGGCCATCGCCGTGGCGGTGGCGCTGTCCCTGATAGGCGTGGCCGCCGTGGGCCTGTTCATCTCGACGCTCACCAGCAGCGGTATCGCCGCGATGGCGACCACGGTCGGCCTGCTGATCACGGTGCAGATCCTGGACACCATCCCGCAGCTCAGCGCCGTCCAGCCGTATCTCTTCCCGCACTACTGGCTGTCGTTCGCGGACCTGCTCCGGGACCCGGTCTACTGGGACCAGCTGCAGAAGAACCTCGGCCTGCAGGCGCTCTACGCCGCGGTGTTCGGCTCGGCGGCCTGGGCGCGGTTCACCACCCGCGACATCACGGCGTAGGGCCGGTGGCGTCCGCCGGCCCGGTGGCCGCGGCCTCCGCCGCCGACGCCGGCGCGGCTCCGGTCGGCGCGGGTTCGGACACTGTGGCCTCAACCTGCGGGGCACCGGACTGCGGGGCGCCGGTCTGCAGTGCACCGGACTGCGCGGTCCCGGCCGCCCGGGCCTGCTCCGCGACCGCCTCGCCCGCGCGGGCGGCGGCATCGGCCAGCGCCACCCGGGCCCGCCGTGCCGTGCGCAGCGCGTCCCAGGTCAGCACCACCAGCGCGACCCACACCAGCCCGAAGCCGGCCCACCGCTCAGCCGGCATCTCCTCGTGGAAGACGGCGAGGCCCAGCGCGAACTGGAACGTCGGCGCCAGGTACTGCATCATCCCGATCACGGTCAGCGGCAGCCGGACCGCCGAGGCGCCGAAGCAGATCAGCGGCACCGCGGTCGCGACCCCGCAGCCGGCCAGCAGCAGCGCCTGGCCCACCCCGCCGCTGACGAAGGCCGACTCACCGCGCGCCCCCAGGTAGATCAGGAAGCCCAGCGCGGGCAGCAGCTGCATCGCCGTCTCGGCGCTGAAGCCCTCGATGCCGTCGAGCTTGATGCCCTTCTTGACCAGCCCGTACGTCGCGAACGTGAAGGCCAGGCCGAGCGCGATCCAGGGCATCTTGCCGTAGGCGACGGTCATCACGACGACGGCGAGGGCACCGACGCCCACCGCCGTCCACTGCAGCGGCCGCAGCCGCTCGCGCAGGAAGAGGACGCCGAAGGCGATGCTGACCAGCGGGTTGATGAAGTAGCCGAGCGAAGCCTCCAGGACATGACCGGAGTTGACCGCCCAGATGTAGAGGAACCAGTTCGTCGAGATCACCAGGGCGCAGACCAGCACCAGCGCCAGCCGCTTGGGCTGCCGCAGCAGCGGCCGTATCCAGGCCCAGCGGCGCATCGCGGCCAGGATGACGACCGCGACCGGCAGCGACCACGCCATGCGGTGCGCCAGGATCTCCGACGGCGAGGCGGCGTCCAGCAGATGCCAGTAGAGGGGCAGCAGGCCCCACATGGTGTAGGCGGCGATGCCGAAGACGAGGCCGGCGCGCTGATCGCTTCGAGACTGCAAGAGGCCCTCCTGGTTGTGCTGCGCCGGCTCGGGTGACGGTCGACCCTGTGAAGGTAGCGCCGGACCGGGCCGCGTGTCATGTGTGTATGCAAAAAACGGTGATGACAGGCGGCGCCGCAGGTCGGAGGCGGGTCGGACTCAGGTCACACGAGGGACGGGCATGGGGTGGGCACGAGAGGGCCGCGGGCCGCCCGGGCCCTTGCGTGACCGAACCCTTCCCGATCGCCCGCCCCTGGGCCCCCGCCCCGGGCCACGCAAGCCGCATCGCCCACGCAGCGCGCAAGCCGCATCGCTCCCGCCGCCGCGCAGCCCCGCTCAACGCTCCAGCCGCGCCAGTGCGTCCGCGATGGCCTCGGCGATCGGGGTGGTGGGGCGGCCGATGAGTCGGGAGAGGTCGCCGGGGGTGGCGGCCAGTTCGCCGCGGGCGATCCCGGCGTCCGACTCGGCGGCCGTCCGGGCGCCCAGCGCCGGCATGCCCGCCTCGATCATCCGCGCCACGTATTCCTTCTGCGGCAGGTCGCGGTACGGGATCCGGCGGTCGGTCTGCCGGGACACCTCGGCGGCGTACTCGGCCATCGACCAGGCGGTGTCGCCGCTCAGCTCGTAGACGGTGTTCTCGTGGCCGGTGCCGGTGAGCACCACGGCGGCCGCCTCGGCATAGTCCCGGCGGGCGGCGGTGGCCACCCGGCCCTCGCCGGCGCAGCCGAACACCGCGCCGTTCTTGAGCGTCGTGGCGAGCGCCCCGGTGTAGTTCTCGTGGTACCAGCCGTTGCGCAGCAGGCAGTACGGCACACCCGAGGCGAGCAGCGCCTGTTCGGTGGCGAGGTGTTCCTCGGCGAGGGAGAAGGTGGCGGTGGGGCCGCCCAGCACGCTGGTGTACGCCAGCAGCGCCACGCCGGCCTCCCGGGCGGCGTCGATCACCGTGCGGTGCTGGGTGACCCGTTGCCCGGCCTCGTTCCCGGAGATCAGCAGCACCCGGTCGCCGGCCGCGAAGACGTCCTCCAGGGTGTCGGGCCGGCCGTAGTCCGCGGGCCTGATAGCGACACCGCGCGCCTGAAGATCGGCGGCCCTGGACGGGTCCCGGGCGAGGCCGACGATGCCGGCCGGGGCGGTGCGGGTGAGCAGTTCCTCGATGACGAGCCGGCCGAGCGCTCCGGTGGCGCCGGTGACGACGATGCTCATGTTCTGCCCCCTGGTTCGGAGGCCGCCAGCATGGCACCCGTACCGGACGCGCAGAAGGGACGCGCGCCGGAAGCCGGAGCCGAGCCCCGGAACGGCGGGTGCCCGTGGAAACGGCGGGTGCCCGTAGGCGGGACGCCGTATGACGCCTCCCCTACGGGCACCCGCAAGAGGTCGCGAGCAGCTGCTGAGCAGCCCCTCAGGCCTCAGCAGTACCTCGGGTCCTCAGCAGCCCCTCAGGCCCCCTCAGGTCCTCAGCCGACGACCGTCCAGGTGTCGGTGCCGGTCAGCAGGGCGGACAGGTCGCCCTTGCCCTTCTGCTCCACGGCGGTGTCCAGCTGGTCCGCCATCAGCGTGTCGTAGACCGGCCGGTCGACGTTGCGCAGCACACCGATGGGGGTGTGGTGCAGGGTGTCGGGGTCGGCGAGCCGGGACAGGGCGAAGGCGGTGGTGGGGGAGGGGCTGTGGGCGTCGTGCACCAGCACGCTGTCGGCGCCCTCCTCGGTGACGTCGATGATCTTGAGATCGCCGGTGGCCGGGTCGCGGACCACGCCCTTGGAGCCGAGACCGTCCTCGGCCGGCGTGCCGAAGCGGATCGGCCGGCCGTGCTCCAGGCGGATGACGGCTTCCTGGGCCTGCTCCTTGTCCTTGAGTGCCTCGAAGGCGCCGTCGTTGAAGATGTTGCAGTTCTGGTAGATCTCGACCAGGGCGGTGCCGGGGTGGTCGGCGGCCGCGCGCAGCACCGAGGTGAGGTGCTTGCGGTCGGAGTCGACCGTGCGGGCCACGAAGGTCGCCTCGGCGCCCAGGGCCAGCGAGACCGGGTTGAACGGCGCGTCCAGGGAGCCCATCGGGGTCGACTTGGTGATCTTGCCGACCTCGGAGGTGGGGCTGTACTGGCCCTTGGTCAGGCCGTAGATCCGGTTGTTGAACAGCAGGATCTTGAGGTTGACGTTGCGCCGCAGGGCGTGGATGAGGTGGTTGCCGCCGATGGAGAGCGCATCGCCGTCACCCGTGACGACCCAGACGGACAGATCGCGCCGCGAGGAGGCCAGGCCGGTGGCGATGGCCGGGGCGCGGCCGTGGATGGAGTGCATCCCGTAGGTGTTCATGTAGTACGGGAAGCGGGAGGAGCAGCCGATGCCGGAGACGAAGACGATGTTCTCCTTCGCCAGGCCGAGCTCGGGCATGAAGCCCTGCACGGCGGCGAGGACGGCGTAGTCACCGCAACCGGGGCACCAGCGCACTTCCTGGTCGGACTTGAAGTCCTTCATGGACTGCTTGGCCTCGGCCTTGGGCACCAGGGAGAGCGCCTCGGGGTGTGAGGCCCGCTCCGAGATCGTCTCAGTCATTGATGGCCTCCTTAAAGACCTCCGCGAGCTGCTCGGCCTTGAACGGCATTCCGCTGACCTGGGTGTGCGAGCGCGCGTCGACGAGGTACTTGGCGCGCAGCAGGGTGGCGAGCTGTCCGAGGTTCATCTCCGGCACGATCACCTTGTCGTAACGCGCCAGCACCTCGCCGAGATTCCGCGGGAAGGGGTTGAGGTGGCGCAGATGGGCCTGCGCGATGCGCTCCCCTGCGCCCCGTACGCGCCGTACCGCGGCGGTGATCGGGCCGTACGTCGAGCCCCAGCCCACCACGAGGGTGCCGGCACCTTGGCCGCTGTCGTCGGTGGGGTCGTCGACCTCGATGTCGGGGACCTCGATGCCGTCCACCTTCGCCTGGCGGGTGCGCACCATGAAGTCGTGGTTGGCCGGGTCGTAGGAGATGTTGCCGGTGCCGTCCTGCTTCTCGATGCCGCCGATGCGGTGCTCCAGGCCCGGCGTGCCGGGGACGGCCCAGGGGCGCGCGAGGGTGTGCTCGTCGCGCTTGTAGGGCCAGAACACCTCGGTGCCGTCCACCGTCACGTGGTTGGGACCGGAGGCGAACTGCACGCGCAGGTCGGGGAGTTCGGTGACCTCGGGGATCCGCCAGGGCTCGGAGCCGTTGGCCAGGTAGCCGTCGGAGAGCAGGAAGACCGGGGTGCGGTAGGTCAGCGCGATGCGGGCCGCCTCCAGTGCCGCGTCGAAGCAGTCGGCGGGCGTCTTCGGCGCCACGATCGGCACCGGCGCCTCGCCGTTGCGCCCGTACATCGCCTGCAGCAGGTCGGCCTGCTCGGTCTTGGTCGGCAGACCGGTCGAGGGGCCGCCGCGCTGGATGTCGACGATCAGCAGCGGCAGTTCCAGGCTGACCGCGAGCCCGATGGTCTCGGACTTCAGCGCCACGCCCGGGCCGGAGGTGGTCGTCACCGCCAGCGAGCCGCCGAACGCCGCGCCCAGCGCCGCGCCGATACCGGCGATCTCGTCCTCCGCCTGGAACGTCCGCACACCGAAGTTCTTGTGCTTGGACAGCTCGTGCAGGATGTCGGAGGCAGGGGTGATCGGGTACGAGCCCAGGTACAGCGGCAGGTCGGCCTGCTGGGAGGCGGCGACCAGGCCGTAGGAGAGCGCGAGGTTGCCGGAGATGTTGCGGTAGGTGCCGGTCGGGAACGCCTTGGTGGCCGGCGCGACCTCGTAGGAGACCGCGAAGTCCTCGGTCGTCTCGCCGAAGTTCCAGCCCGCCCGGAAGGCCGTGACGTTCGCCTCGGCGATGTCCGGCTTCTTGGCGAACTTGTCCCGCAGGAACTTCTCGGTGCCCTCGGTCGGCCGGTGGTACATCCACGACAGCAGACCCAGCGCGAACATGTTCTTGCTGCGCTCGGCCTCCTTGCGGGAGAGCCCGAAATCCTTGAGCGCCTCGATGGTCAGCGTCGTCAGCGGCACCGGGTGGACGTTGTACGCCGACAGCGAGCCGTCCTCCAGCGGGCTGGTGTCGTAGCCGACCTTCGCCATCGGGCGCTTGGTGAACTCGTCGGTGTTGACGATGATCTCCGCGCCCCGCGGCACGTCCGCGAGGTTCGCCTTCAGCGCGGCCGGGTTCATCGCGACCAGCACGTTCGGAGCGTCACCGGGCGTGAGGATGTCGTGGTCGGCGAAGTGCAGCTGGAAGCTGGAGACACCGGGCAGGGTCCCGGCGGGGGCCCGGATCTCGGCGGGGAAGTTCGGCAGCGTCGACAGGTCGTTACCGAACGACGCCGTCTCCGATGTGAACCGGTCCCCGGTGAGCTGCATTCCGTCACCGGAGTCACCGGCGAACCGGATGATCACCCGGTCCAGGCGCCGGACTTCTTTGCCCTCGCCGCCACTGCCGGAGGAGCGCTGTCCCCCGACGAGCGCTGCGTCGGCCTGCTCGGCTGGGCTACTGACCTGGCTGGTCACTGCTTCGGACCTCCCTCTAAGGGGTGCGGCGTCCCCGCCGGAGGCAGGGCTCGGGACGTGTCGTACCGACCGGTTGTCCCATAACCATCGTACGTGGGTAAGGGTGCCCTTCCCTGGCTCGATCACATGGTGGACGTCACCATGAGACACCGATCTGGTGCGTTTTGTCATGAAATCACCGCCCCCGTGACCCCTTCTTCATGACGCTCCGGACTCCGCCCCCGGTTCTCCGTCCGGGGGCCCGGTCCGGCGGTGAACACCCCGTGAACTGGACGTCTGACAGCCTGTCAGGTCCTCAGGAATTGAGGTAGGTCAGGACGGCGAGCACTCTGCGGTGATCCCCGTCACTCTGCGCCAGGCCCAGCTTCAGGAAGATGTTGCTGACGTGCTTCTCGACCGCGCCGTCGCTGACCACCAGCGCACGGGCGACGGCGGAGTTCGTCCGGCCCTCGGCCATCAGCCCCAGCACCTCCCGCTCCCGCGGCGTCAGATGCGCCAGCACGTTCTGCTTGCGGCTGCGGCCCAGCAGCTGCGCCACCACCTCCGGGTCCAGGGCCGTACCGCCCCCGGCGACCCGCACCACCGCGTCGACGAACTCACGGACCTCGGCCACCCGGTCCTTCAGCAGATAGCCCACGCCCTGGGTCGACCCGGCCAGCAGCTCCGTGGCGTACTGCTCCTCGACGTACTGCGAGAGCACCAGAACGCCCAGGTCGGGGTGGTCCCGGCGGAGCCGGATCGCGGCCCGTACGCCCTCGTCGGTGTGCGTCGGCGGCATCCGTACGTCCGCCACGACCACGTCCGGCAGTGCGCCCTCGTCCGCCAGCTCCCCGATCACCTTGATCAGCGCCTCGGCGTCGCCCACCCCCGCCACGACCTCGTGCCCCCGGTCGGTGAGGAGCCGGGTCAGCCCCTCCCGGAGGAGCACCGAATCCTCGGCGATGACCACCCGCACCTTGTCGTCCTCCACGGATCCCCCATGCCTCGTACGCGCCCGCCCTGTCGGGCCCCAGCATCTCAGGATCCGGACGGGGCGGGGGAGGCGGGCGGGGAGTGCGAGGTGGGTGGGGCGTCCGGGGTGCCCGGGGGCGGGCGCGGTTTCGGGTCGGCGGGTCCGGGTCAGCCGCGCCAGGGCAGTTCGGCGGTGATGTGCGTCGGGCCGCCGACCGGCGAGTCGACGATCAGCAGGCCCTCGACGGCGGCGAGGCGTTCGGCGAGTCCGGCCAGCCCGGTCCCGTCGTCCGTATGGGCGCCGCCCCGGCCGTCGTCCGTCACCAGGACCATCAGCCGGTCCCCGGTGCGCCAGACGTCCAGCGTGGCGCCGGTGGCCCGGGCGTGCTTGGAGACGTTCTGCAGCAGCTCGGACGCGGTGAAGTACGCGATGCCCTCGATCGCCGCGGCCGGCCGGTGGTCCAGGTCCACGGTCACCGTCACCGGGACCGTGCAGCGCGCGGCCAGCGCCGACAGCGCCGGGCCCAGCCCCCGGTCGGTGAGGATCGCCGGGTGGATGCCGCGGGCCAGGTCACGCAGCTCCTGGAGGGCGATCTTCACCTCGCCGTGCGCCTCGTCGACCATCTTCGCGGCGGCCTGCGGATCCTCCGCCAGCTTCTCCTTGGCCAGGCCCAGGTCCATCGCCAGCGACACCAGCCGGGCCTGCGCCCCGTCGTGCAGATCCCGCTCGATGCGCCGCAGGTCGGCGGCCGCGGTGTCCACCACCACGCCGCGGTCCGACTCCAGCTGCGAGACCCGGGTGGCGAGGGACGAGGGCCCCAGCAGGCCGTGCACCAGGACCCGGTCCACCTGGGTCAGCCCGCGGATCACCCACGGCCCGGCCAGCACGAGCAGCAGCCCGGCCCCGCTGACGATCCCGACCTCCGCCGGGGTGTCGACGTAGAGGCCGTTGCCCAGGCCGTCGCCCCACAACTGGATGCCCGGCTGCCCCACGTACGCCGGGAAGACCCACCGCCACAACGGGTACGACAGCAGCGTCCAGCCGAGCGTCCAGAACGTCAGCGAGAAGATGAAGGCGAAGATCGCCCACGGGAAGCGCAGCAGGCAGTACAGGAGGTGCCGCCAGGACACCCCGCTCTTCAGGACGGCCCCGATCCACGCCATCAGACCCGGCTTCGCGGGACGCACCGGCTCCGGGGTGGCCACCTCCAGCCCCAACAGCGCCCGGGCCCGCGCCCGCTCCACGCCGCCCAGCCCCCGGGCCCCGGCCAGACCGCCGGCCAGCACCGGGATGCCGAGGAACGTGACCAGCAGGCCCGCGCCGACCGTGAGCACCCCGATCGCGTAGACGAACAGCACGCAGGCGATCGGGTAGCTGAGGAAGAGGTACAGGAACTCCCGCCAGGTGCGCCCGGAAAAGGGGGCGCGCAGCGCCACCGGCACCCGGGAGGGGTGGGGGTGGGGCTGCGGGGTGTATGCGGATTCCATCGTCTCGTCGTCCGTTCTGCCGGGTGGCCGGGTGGCCGGGTGCGGTGCGGGCCGTCTGCGGTGGGGGCCGTCTGCGGTGTGCGGCGCCGTGACCAGCGTCCGCGACCCGCCCTTCCCCGCACCATGAGGCTGCTCGCAGTCCGTTCCGGGGGTTTTCCCCACCCCGCACCGCGGGCCCGGCACGATCCGCTGGTCAGCGGCGCTTCCGCCGCCGCTCGGCCGGGGGACCGGATGCCGCCCGTCCGGTCGTGGCCGCGGGCTGTGCGCCCGCGCCCGGCCGGGCCCGCCACGGCAGTTCCGCGGTCACCCGGGTGGGCCCGCCGTCCGGCGAGCTCAGCAGGAACACCCCGTCCACCGCCCCCAGCCGTTCGGCCAGCCCGGCCAGCCCGCTGCCGCCGTCCAGCCGCGCCCCGCCCTTGCCGTCGTCCGCGACCTGGATCAGCAGCCGGTCCGCGGACCGCCACACCTCGACGGACGCCTGCCGGGCCGCGCTGTGCTTGGAGACGTTCTGCAGCAGCTCCGAGACGGTGAAGTACGCAATGCCCTCGATCGCCGGCGCGGGCCGCTCGTCCAGGTCCACCGCCACCGTCGCGGGCACCGTGCAGCGCCCGGCCAGCGAGGCCAGGGCCGGCCCCAGCCCGCGGTCGGTCAGGATCGCCGGGTGGATGCCCCGCGCCAGGTCCCGCAGCTCCTGCAGCGCCAGCTTCACCTCGCCGTGCGCCTCGTCCACCATCGCCGCCACGGTCTCGTCGGCCCGGCCCTCCAGCAGCTTCTCCTTCGCCAGGCCCAGACCCATCGCGAGCGCCACCAGCCGGGCCTGCGCACCGTCGTGGAGGTCCCGTTCGATCCGCCGCAGATCGGCGGCCGCGGTGTCGGTGACCGTCATCCGGTCCGCCTCCAGTTCGGCGATCCGCCGCTCCAGCTCGTCCGAGGGTGACAGCAGCCCGCGCACCATCGCCCGGTCCACGTTCGCCAGCCCGCGCGCCACCCAGGGCAGCACCGGCCAGCCCACGAAGAGCGAGACCAGCACGACCGCGAAGGTGAGCACGGACCACGGCAGCCGGACGAACGCGAACAGCGCGTGCCGCCAGGCGACCGGATCCGCAAGACTCGCCCGCAACCACGGGAAGAACCCCTTGTCGCGCGGGCGCAGCGGGCTCGGCTCGGCGACCCGCACCCCGAGCAGCGCCCGCGCCCGGGCCCGCTCCAGCCTCCCGTACCGGCGGCACGCCTTCAGGCCGAGAGCCAGCAGCGGCAGCCCGATGACGGTCACCGACAGCCCGGTGCCCAGCGTCAGCCACACCACCAGCACCACGAACGCCGCGATGCCCAGCGGCAAGTTGGCCAGCAGATGGCCGATCTCCCGCCAGGTCACGGTGTCGAACGGCGCTCGCGGCGGCGGAGGTGACATCTCGTCAAGGGCGTCGTCGGCGGCACGGGGTCGGGAACTCACGGTCATGCGCCCAGCCTGCCCGGCCGCGGTCCGCTGTGCCATGGGGTGGCCGGGGCGGCCGCGGTGGGGTTTTCCCCACCCCACGCGCCGCGCGCCGGGCCGGACGACGGACCATCCCCCCCCCGCCTCGCGCCGCGGACCTTCCCGCAGGTCATCGGCGCGGCGGCGGGGGCGAGGGGGAAGGCAACCTGATCCGCGACCGATCCGCGACCGGTCCGCGCCCCGATCCGCGAGCCGGTACGGGGCGTTGGTGCAGGTTGGTGCCGGTCTCGTTATCCACAGCGGTGGACACGGCGCGCCGGCGGGACCTTATTGTGTGGCGATGCACAACGGGAGGGGCGAGTGGCGATGGCGCGGGGCGACGACGGCCTGGTGGTGACGCCGGAATCCGCCGTACGGCAGCCGGCTGACGCGGCGCCGCATGCCACCGGCACGGTGGCCGCCTCCCTCGACGTCCGCGGCTGGGGCTGGGGCGACCGCAGCAGGACATGGACGGCGGCGACGGCGAGCGTGCTGCTCGCGGCGGTCGCCGGGGTCTGTGCGCACAGCTGGTTCGGGGACGGCGCCGCATCGGCGGCCGGTATCGCCGCCGTCGTCACCGTGGCCGGAGCGGCCGTCGGCGCGCTCGCCGGGAAGGACGCACAGGGTTCCCCGGGTGTCGTACGGGGCGGGCAACACGCCCCCGCAGGCGCCCTGTTGCTGCTCGGCGGCACCCTCGGGGTGGCCGCCGCCTGGCAGGCCACCTCCGGTGGCGGCGCCCGGCTCGCCGCCGTCGGCCTCACCGCCGCGGCCGTGCTCGCGCTCCTCGGACTCTGCACGACCGCGGGCCGCGCGGCCCTGATGGGCGCCGCGTCGGTGGTGCTCGCGGTCGGCGGGTGGGAGCTGGGGCTGGCGCTGACCACCCCTGCCCGTACGGGAGTTGCGCTCGCCTTCGTCTCCGTACTGGTCCTCGGGTACCTCCCCCGGCTCGCCCTGATGACGGCCGGCCTGACCCGGCTCGACGACCAGCGCTCCGGCGGCACCCCGGTCAGCCGCCACCAGGTGGGGGCCGCCCTCGGCGGCGCACACCGGGAGCTCTCCCTGGTCACGGTGGCGACGGCCGTCTCGGCGGGCGCGGGCGGGGTGCTCGCGGTGCAGACCCCCGGCCTGTGGACGGTGCTCTCGGCGCTGCTGCTGAGCATCGTCCTGTGCTCGCGGGCGCGGGCGTACCCGCTGGCGGTGGAGGTCGTCGCGCTGCTCGCGGCCGGCCTGGCGACAGCCGTCCGGCTGGTGCTGCTCTGGGCCACCGACGGCGGCGCCCCGGCGCCCGCACTGGCCGCCCTCGGAGTGCTGGCGGTGCTGCCCGTCGTGGTCCCGGCGATACGGACGCCCGAGCCGCTGCGGACCCGTCTGCGCCGCTGGCTGGACCTGGTCGAGTCGGTGAGCGTGGCAGCGCTGATCCCGGCGGCCCTGGGCGCCTTCGGGCTCTACGGCCTGCTGTCCGGCGCGTCCTGACCGGGAGGGGGCAGCATGTCGGCTTCGGGAGCGCCTATGGGTGCGCCTGCGGGTGGGTCTGCGGGGGTGCCTACGGGTGGGGCTGCCGGGGCGCCGGGGGGCGCGGGGGCGGGGGCGGATGAGTGGCCCCGGCCGGATGCGGAGGCGGTTGCGGGGGCGGGAGCGGGCCTGCGCGCGGATGCGGGACCGGGGGCGGATGCGGGCAGGTATGCGGGCACCTATCTGGAGATGGGGGCGCGGAGAGCCGAGGGAGCTGGGGGAGCGGGGGAGCACGGGGGTGGGACCGTACGGCAAGCAAGAGGGGACGTGGACGCGGTGACGACGAGGGACGGGGCTGCGGGAGCGAGTACCGGCGCCCTGCCGACGGCCGGGTCCGTGCCGGGGGCTGAGTCCGTACCGGTGGCCGGGGCGGCGCCAGTGGCCGGAGCCGTGCCGGTGGCTGAACAGCGAGCGGGTCATGGTCAGGCGGCTGCGGGCGGGCAGGTGCCGAGCGCCGGCCAGGAGTTGAACGGCGGGCAGGGGCTGTCCGGTGGCCAGCAGTCGGCCGGCGGGCAGGTTCCTGGTGCCGCGGGTGCCGGGCCGATGCCCGCCGCGGCGCAGCCTGCCGTAGCCCCGTCGGTGTCGTCCGAGGCATCCCCGCAGATGCCCACCACACCCCCACACGCGCCCACCGCACCCCTCCAGGCTCCTGCCCCTGGGCCGATGCCGGTGTCCGGGGCGATGGCGGCGCCCGGTCCCATGCCTGCTTCCGGGCCGGCGCACGCTTCCGGGCCGGCGTCTGCCGCCGGCCCGATGCCGGTGCAGCCGACCGCTGCCGCCACCCCTGCCCCCATCGCCGACCCCGGCACCGGCCCCGTCTACACCCCCACCCCCCTCTACAGCCCCACCCCCGTCCACAGCCCCGCCCCCACACCGACACCCACACCGGCCCCCACCCCCCACCAGCCCCAGATTTCAGCTCCTGCGTCTGCTCCTGCTCCTGCTCCCGGGCGGTATGGGCGGCCGGGGCCCGGGCTGCCGGCGCGGACGCCGGTCTCCGTTCCGCTCCTGCCGCCGGAACTGGCCGACGGCGGTCCGCGGCCGCGCCGTGGCGACCCGCTGTCCCGGCGTGCGGGCCGTGCGCTGCGCCGGGTGTTCGCCTCGTCGCCGGCCGCCGAGACGGCCGCTGTCACGCAGGCCGCGTACGCCATCCAGCAGCCGGTGACGACCGGCCGGCAGATAGCCGTGTCGAGCATCCGTGGGGGCGCCGGCAAGTCCACCATCGCCGCCCTCCTGGCGCTCACCTATGCCCACTACCGGCCCGACCCGGTGCTCGCCGTGGAGGCCGACCCGGCGCTCGGCACCCTGCCGCACCGCCTCGGCGCCCGCGAGGTGCGCTGGTCCGGGACGGACCTGGCACAGATCGTCGACCCATCGATGCTGATCACGGACCTGACCGGCTATCTGCTGCCGTTCGCGGGCGGCGGCTGGCTGCTGCCCGGCAGCCAGGGCTCCATCGGCGCCCGCCTGGACCTCGACACGTACCGCATCGTGATGACCTCCCTGCGACGGCACTTCGCGGCCACGGTGGTCGACTGCGAGACGCTGCCCGCCGAGGTGGCGCGTACGGCGCTGGTGACGACGCAGGCGCGGGTGCTGGTCACCCCGGCGACCCCGGAGGGCGTCGCGGCCACCCGTTCCGTACTGAACTGGGTCGGCGGGCTGCACCCCGGCCTGCTGCCCACCACGGTCGTGGTGCTCACCCACTCCTCGCCCGACAGCGGCGTCGACGTGCGCAAGGCCGCCGACCACCTCGGAGCCGGTGGGGCGGCGGTGCTGCCGCTGCCGTACGACCGCCATCTGGCGGCCGGCGGTGCCATCCGGACCGAACTGCTCGGGGAGCGGACCCGGGAGGCGGCGGCCCGGATCGCGGCCGAGGCGATGGACCGCGCGGTGTCCCGGGATCCGATCCGCCGCCAGCACCAGGCACGGCAGCCGGCCCACCAGCCGAGCCCATCGGCCCACCAGCAGGGCCAGCCGAACCAGTCGGCCCAGCAGCCACACCAGCCGGGCCAGTCGGCCCACCAGCCGAGTCAGCCGAACCAGCAGGCCCACCAGGCCCACCAGCCGAGTCAGCAGCCGCCTCAGCAGAACGGGCAGCCGCCGCAGCCATACCAGCCACACCCGCAGCAGCCACATCCGGCGCCGCCTCAGCCGCAACAAGCAGCTGCGCCCCACCAGCCGCCACCGGTGTACGCACCCCCTGCGGCCCCACCGGCCCCGGCCCCTGCTGCACCACCACCGGCCTCAGCCCCGGCGCCGGCCGCATCCCCGGCCCCCGCTCCGGCGCCCCCCGCCCCCGACCGGCGCAGCCCCTTCGACGGTGGCCCGATCCACTGATATGGATCATCGTCGGCAGGTTCGTCCTCCGGTGGGGATCACCGTCCGCTGATGGGGATCATCGTCCGCAGCTCCGCCGCCCTCCGCAGCGCGCTCGCCCCTTGGGCTGCCGCGGGCTGCCCGCGGCAGCCCGTTCGTCCGGTCCGTGAGACAGCTTCTGAGACAACCGGGTCCGCCGTCTACGCTGCCAGCCGCCCAGGTAGGGCGAAGTACGGACAAGCTCACCGTCGGCGACGACGCGGCTTCTCGGGGCGGGCCGACCAGGGCCTAGACTCCGGTTCGTACAGATCGCAGATCGTCGAAGTGGTTTCGTCGAAGTCGTTTCGGCGAAGTCGTTGAACAAACGCAGTCAGGGAGCGAGGGGCGGACGTGCCGGACGCGACCGTACGCACCACCGTCGCCGCGGACTACTTCCAGGGCTACTCGGTCGTCGGGCTCATCGCCGTAATCGGTGTGCTCTTCGTGGCCGTGGCCTTCGGGGCCGGGCGGCTGCTGCGGCCTGTCGTACCGACGCCCGAGAAGATGCTGACGTACGAGTGCGGCGTGGACCCGGTCGGCGAGGGCTGGGCGCACACCCAGGTCCGCTACTACGTGTACGCCTTCCTCTACGTCATCTTCGCCGTCGACTCGATCTTCCTGTTCCCCTGGGCGACGATCTTCGCCGCCCCCGGTTTCGGCGGCACGACGCTCGTGGAGATGTTCATCTTCCTCGGCTTCCTCACCGTCGGCCTGCTCTACGCATGGAAGAAGGGCGTCCTGGAATGGACGTGACCCCCGCCGCCAACGGCTCCGCGGCCGCGGCCGGGGGCGCCGCACCGGAATTCCTTCCGGAGCCGCGCCGCCTGGGCACCCTGGCCCGGCTCGCGCCCGAACCGATGAAGGTGGTCCTCAACTGGGGCCGCCGCTACAGCCTGTGGGTCTTCAACTTCGGGCTGGCCTGCTGCGCGATCGAGTTCATCGCCGCTTCCATGGCCCGCCACGACTTCATCCGGCTCGGGGTGATCCCGTTCGCGCCCGGCCCGCGCCAGGCCGACCTGATGGTCGTGTCCGGCACCGTGACGGACAAGATGGCCCCGGCCGTCAAGCGCCTCTACGAGCAGATGCCCGAGCCCAAGTACGTCATCTCCTTCGGCGCCTGCTCCAACTGCGGCGGCCCCTACTGGGACTCGTACTCGGTCACCAAGGGCGTCGACCAGATCATCCCGGTCGACGTGTACGTGCCGGGCTGCCCGCCGCGCCCGGAGGCGCTGCTCCAGGGCATCCTCAAGCTGCAGGAGAAGATCGCGCGCGAGTCCCTGGGCGAGCGGTACGCGAAGGGCGGCGCGGCCCGGCCTTCGGCTGCCGCCCTGCGCAGCGGCCTGGTGACGCCGCCCGCGCCGACGCCCGCGGGGGAGGAGCCCCGATGAGCGACCAGCCCCAGCAGCCGGATCAGTCCCAGCAGCCGGATCAGTCCCAGCAGCCCGATCAGTCCCAGCGGCCCGACCAGCCCCAGCCGGCTGACCGGCCCGAGCAGCAGCCTGAAGCCGTCGAGCCGGTCGAGCCGGTCGGGTCCGCCGAGCCCGCGGAGCCCGCCGAGCCGGTCGTCGGGTGGCTGCCGCGGCCCGCGAGCGAGATCTTCGGCGCCGGTGCCACCGCGGAGCTGGCCTACGACCTGCTGACCGTCGACGTCCCGGTGGACGGCTGGCTCACCGCGCTGACCGCCGCCCGGGACGACCTGGGCTGCCGCTACTTCGACTGGCTCAGCGCCGTGGACGAGCCCGGCACCGGCTTCCGTATCTGCGCCCACCTCGCGGACGTCGCCCGCCCGGGCACCGTCCACCGGCTGGTCGTCCGGACCACGGTGCCGCACGACGCGGCCGCGTTGCCCACCGCCGTCGGCGTGTACGCGGGCGCGGGCTGGCACGAGCGCGAGACGCACGAGATGTTCGGCGTCGACTTCACCGGCCATCCCCACCTCGTACCTCTGCTCCTCCCGGAGGGCTTCGAAGGGCACCCGCTGCGCAAGGACTTCGTGCTGGCGGCCCGGGTGGCCAAGGCGTGGCCGGGGGCCAAGGAGCCGGGGGAGTCCGAACACGGTGGGCCCAAGCGGCGTCAGATGCTGCCGCCGGGCGTCCCGGACCCGAACGAGTGGGGCCCGCTGAAGGGCCAGCTGCCGCCCGCGCCGGCACGTCCGGCGCGGGGTGCGCGGGCGGCCGGCGGCGCGGCGGGCGAGCGTCCGGTACGGCGTGCGCGGTCGGCGAGCGCGGGCTCGGCCAGCCAGCAGGCGGCGGAGACCACGTCGTCCGGAGCCACGGCGTCCGCGGCTCCGGCAACCCCGGAGGCCCCGGCGGCCCCGACGCGCGCCGAGCGGCCGGAGCGGCCGGCACGCCGTACCCGGTCCGCGAGCCAGGGTTCGGCCAGCCAGCAGCAGGCAGCGGAGAAGGCGGCGGAAAAGGCGGCACCCCCGGCGACCACCGAGCCTCCGGCGACCACCGAGCCTCCGGCGACCACCGAGCCTCCGGCCAAGGCCCAGCCCCGAGCGAACGCCGAGCCCCCCAAGGCTCCGGCGGCCGCCCCGCGTTCCTCCGACGCACCGTGGCACCACGCCCGCCCGGCCTTCGACGAGCCGCAGAAGCAGCCCGAGGCCGAGCCGAAGCCGAAGCCGGAGCCCGAGCCCGAGGCGAAGCCCGCCCCCGAGGCGAAGCCGCAGCCGGACGACCCCCAGACCCCGGACGACCCCCAGACCCCGGACGACCCCCAGGCCCCGCACGACCCCCAGGCCCCGCACGACCCCCAGACCCCGCACGACCCCCAGGCCCCACAGGAGCCCCACGACCCGGCAGGAGGCGACACCCCATGAGCGACGCGCTCGACATCGCGCTGCGCCTCATCGCCGTCTTCGTCGTGTTCCTGGTGTTCCCGCTGGTCATCGGGCAGACCGAGCACAAGGTCATGGCCCATATGCAGGGCCGGCTCGGGCCGATGTACGCGGGCGGGTTCCACGGCTGGGCGCAGCTGGTCGCCGACGGCGTGAAGTTCGCGCAGAAGGAAGACATCGTGCCGGCCGGCGCCGACCGGCGGATCTTCCAGCTCGCCCCGGCCGTCGCCCTGCTGCCGTACCTCCTGGTCCTGGTCGCCATCCCGATAGGGCCGCACAACGCCGTCGGGCAGGCCCTGGACGCGGGCATCTTCTTCGTGCTCGCCGTCATGGGCGTCGGCGTGCTCGGCTCGCTGATGGCCGGCTGGGCCTCCGCGAACAAGTTCTCGCTGCTCGGCGCCCTGCGGACGGCCGCGCAGCTGCTCGCGTACGAGCTGCCGATGCTGCTCGCCGCGGCCTCCGTCGCGATGGCGGCCGGCACGCTCTCGCTGCCCGGCATCGTCGAGGCGTTCCACTGGTGGTGGGTGCCGTGGCAGCTCGTCGGCGGCGTGGTGTTCTTCACCGCGGGCCTCGCCGAGCTGCAGCGGCCGCCGTTCGACATGCCGGTCGCCGACTCGGAGATCATCTTCGGTGCGTACACCGAGTACACCGGCCTGCGGTTCGCGCTCTTCCTGCTCGCCGAGTACGCGGGCATCGTCGTCCTCTGCGCGCTGACCTCGGTGCTCTTCCTGGGTGGCTGGCACGGCCCGTTCGGCGCCGACGGCCTGGGCTGGCTGTGGACGCTGCTGAAGACCGCGCTGCTCGCCTTCGGCGTCATCTGGCTGCGGGTCACCTACCCGCGGCTGCGCGAGGACCAGCTGCAGAAGCTCGCCTGGACGGGGCTCATCCCGCTCGCGCTGGCCCAGATCGCCCTCACCGGCGTCGTCAAGGTGGTGATCTCCTCATGAGCTTCCCCGGTTCCGGTCTCGCCAAGGGCCTGGCCGTCACCCTGCGGACGATGACGAAGCGTTCCGTCACCGCGCAGTACCCGGACGTCCAGCCCGATCTCGCGCCGCGCACCCGCGGCGTCATCGGGCTGTTCGAGGAGAACTGCACGGTCTGCATGCTGTGCGCCCGCGAGTGCCCGGACTGGTGCATCTACATCGACTCCCACAAGGAGACGGTGCCGCCGGCCGCGCCCGGAGGCCGTGAGCGCAGCCGGAACGTGCTCGACCGCTTCGCCATCGACTTCGCGCTGTGCATGTACTGCGGGATCTGCATCGAGGTCTGCCCCTTCGACGCGCTCTTCTGGTCACCGGAGTTCGAGTACGCCGAGACGGACATCCACGACCTCACCCACGAGCGCGACAAGCTCCGCGAGTGGATGTGGACGGTGCCCGAGCCGCCGGCGCTCGACCCGGCGGCCGAGGAGCCCAAGGAGATCGCCGCCGCCCGTAAGGCCGCGGACAAACTCGCCGCCCAGCAGGCGGCCGAGGCCGCGGCGCGGGACGAGAGCCAGAACCAGAACCCGGACACCGAGGAGGAGGGGACGTGACGCTCGCCGCCACGGCCGCCGGGCACGGCTTCCTGTCGCCCACCGGCGTCGAGATCGCGTTCCTGCTCGTCGGCATCGCCACCCTGGGCGCGGCCGTCATCACCGTCACCACCCGGCAGCTGGTGCACGCCGCCCTCTGGCTGGTCGTCGCGCTCGGCGGGGTCGCGGTCGAATACCTCCTGCTCACGGCCGAGTTCATCGCCTGGGTGCAGGTGCTCATCTACGTCGGGTCCGTGGTCGTCCTGCTGCTCTTCGGGCTGATGCTGACCAAGGCACCCATCGGACGTTCCCCGGATGCCGATTCCGGCAACCGCTGGGCGGCGCTCGTGGTCGCGCTCGCCGCGGCCGGCTCCCTGGTCTGGGTCGTCGTCGACGCCTTCCGTACCACCTGGATCAACTTCGAAGGGCCCGTCCAGGGCTCCACCGAGGCCTCCGGCCGCAGCCTCTTCCAGTACTGGGTGCTGCCCTTCGAGGCGCTGTCCGTGCTGCTGCTCGCCGCGCTCGTCGGGGCGATCGTGCTGTCCCGCCGGGGCGGTGAGGGCAGGGCACCGGCGGCCGCCCTGCCGGACGCCGCGGCCCGCGCCTCCGCGGCCCCCGCCACCGCCCCACGAGAGGAGCAGCGCTGATGCATCTCGCCTATCCGGCCGTCCTCGCCGTCCTCCTCTTCTGCACCGGCCTGTACGGCGTGCTCGCCCGCCGCAACGCGATCCTGGTGCTGATGTCCGTCGAGCTGATGCTCAACGCCGTCAACCTCAACCTCGTCGCCTTCGACGTCTGGCTGCGCGACACCCTGCACTCCGGCCAGGCGCTCACCCTCTTCACCATCGCCATCGCCGCCGCCGAGATCGGCATCGGCCTGGCGATCGTGCTGCTCGTCTACCGCAACCGCGGCAGCTCCGACATCGACCGGCTCCGTGACCTCGCCGAGCGGCCGGACGGCGCCGACGCCGACGGGACCCCGCAGCCGGACACCAAGGCGGAGGCCACCGCGTGACCCTCACGACCACCGCCGTTCTCGTTCCTCTCCTGCCCTTCCTCGGGGCCGTCGCCGGTCTCCTCCTGGGGCGGCGCACGCCCGGTTTCGTACGGCCGCTGGCCGTGCTGCCGACGCTCGCCGCGGCCGGGCTGACCGTCGCGGTCGCCGTCGGCCAGGGCGGCGGACCGGCCACCGACGTCGCCACCCGGCTCACCCCGACCGGATCGATCCCGATCGACCTGGCGCTGCACATCGACGGCTTCGCCGCGTTGATCGCCGTACTCGTCGGCGTCGTGGCGACCTGTGTGCAGATCTACTCCACCGGCTATCTGCGCGACGATCCGCGCTACCCGTCCTACGCGGCGCTGGTCTCGCTCTTCACCGCCGCGATGCTGCTGGTCGTCTACACCGGCGACCTGATGGTGCTGCTGGTCGGCTGGGAAGTCATGGGCATCTGCTCGTACTTCCTCGTCGGCCACTACTGGGAGACCGAGACCGCCCGGGCCGCCTCCCTCAAGGCCTTCCTGGTCACCAAGCTCGGCGACGTCCCCTTCCTCTTCGGCATCTTCGCGCTGGCCGCCGACACCGGCACCTTCCGGATCACCGGCATCCTCGGCTCGGTCGCCAACCGCGGCCTGGACCACCCGACGCTGATCGCGCTGCTGCTACTGGCCGGCGTCGCGGGCAAGTCCGCGCAGTTCCCGCTGCACACCTGGCTCCCGGACGCGATGGCCGGCCCGACGCCGGTCTCCGCGCTGATCCACGCCGCGACGATGGTGGCGGCCGGCATCTACGTCGTGGCCCGGCTCCTGCCGGTCTTCGCGGCCTCCGCGGCCGCCCTGGTCGTGATGGCCGTCATCGCCGCGATCACCATGGTCGGCTCCGGCCTCGCCGCGCTGGCCCAGGACGACATCAAGCGCGTACTGGCCTATTCGACGGTCGGCCAGCTCGGCTACATGCTGGGCGCACTCGCCGTCGGCGACCGCGGCGCCGCCTTCTTCCACCTCCTGGCGCACGGTGCGTTCAAGGCCCTCCTCTTCCTCGGCGCGGGCGTGATCATCCACGCCGCGGGCACCAACTCGCTCGCCGCCATGTCCCGGATGAGCGGCCTGTCCCGGCGCATCCCGGACGCCTACTGGACCGTGACCGTGGCGCTGCTCGCGCTCGCCGCGATCCCGCCGTTCGCCGGCTTCTTCTCCAAGGAAGCCGTCCTCGGCGCCGCCGAGCACGCCGCCACCGGCGCCGCCCACGGCATCCCCGGCGCGGCCGGCTGGACCGTCCTGGTCTCCGGCCTGCTCACCGCCCTCCTCACCGCGGCCTACGCCGCCCGCCTGTGGCTGCTCGCCTTCAAGGGCCGGGGCGTCGAGGCCCCCGACCACGGTCCCCAGCCGGTCGTCATGAACGCCGTCCTGTGGGTGCTCTTCGTCCCCACCGTCGCACTGGGCCTTTCCGCCCCCCTCCTGCCCGACTGGTTCGACGGGCGCTCGCTCGCTCCGACCCTGACCACCTCCGTCGTCGGCACCGGTATCGCGGTCGTCGGCGGCCTGGTCACCTACGCCGCCTGGCGCCACACCACCGCGCTCGCCGCCCGCACCCCCATCGGCGCGGTCGTCGTCGACCCGGACGCGGCCCCCGGGCTCGCCGAGGAGACGGCCCTCGCCACCCACGCCCCGGTCTACGGCGACGACGCGAGCGCCGCGGACCCGGCCGACCCGGGCCGCCTCCTCCTCGGCCCGCTGCACCGCCACGCGGCCGTCGGCTTCCACCTGGACGCCGTCTACTCCGCGCTGTTCGTACGGCCCGTACGCGCCGCCGCCACGCTCGTCCGCTTCCTGGACCGCGAGGTCGTCGACACCTACGTCCGCGGTGCGGGCACCGCCCCGCGCTGGCTGGGCGCCGCCGTCCGCCGCGCCCAGACCGGCAACGTGCAGACCTACCTCGGCGCGCTGCTGGCGGGCTCACTCGTCCTGGCGATCGCCGCCGTCCTCGTCGCCACGGGCACGGGAGCCTGACCGATGCACCTGACTCAGACCACCCTGCAGATCCTCCTCGTGGGCGTCGTCGCCCTGCCCCTCCTCGGCGCGCTCGCCGCGCTGCTGCCCGCACCGCCCGGACTGCAGGGCAAGAACCCCGACCAGGCCGTACTGCGCCACGGCGTGACCGTCACCGGTGTCGTGCTCGCCGCCAGCATCGCGCTGGCCGCCGGCTTCGACCACGCTCAGCCGGCGCGTATGCAGGCCACCACCGACATCAGCTGGATCCCGGCGCTCGGCATCCGCATCCACCTCGGCGTCGACGGCATCTCGCTCCCCCTCGTCGTCATGACCGCGCTGCTGACCTTCCTCTGCGCGCTCTACTCCTACTTCCACATGCCAACGGGCCCGTCTCCCAAGGCATTTGTGGCCCTGCTGCTCGTCCTGGAGGCCGGCACCCTCGCCACCTTCGCCGTCCTGGACCTGATGCTCTTCTTCCTCGCCTTCGAGATGGTCCTCATCCCGATGTACTTCCTCATCGCCCGCTGGGGCGGTGCGGGGAAGCAGGCGGCGGCGTGGAAGTTCATCCTCTACACGCTGCTCGGCTCCGTCGTGATGCTGCTCGGCCTCCTCCTCATCGGCGTGAAATCCGGCACGTTCGACATGGTCGCACTCGCCACTGACAACGGCCCGAAAGCCCAGCTCAGCCATACCGTCCAGCTCCTCGCGGTGCTCGCGATCGGGATCGGACTGGCCGTCAAGTCCCCGATGTGGCCGCTGCACAGCTGGCTGCCCGACGCGCACACCGCCGCCCCCACCGTCGGCTCGGTGCTGCTGGCCGGCGTCCTGCTGAAGATGGGCACCTACGGGTTCGTCCGGATCGCGCTGCCCATCACCCCGGAGGGCATGCACACCTACGCGCCCTACCTCGCCGCGTTTGCCGCCGTCGGCATCATCTACGGCTCGCTCGCCTGCCTCGCCCTCGTCCGCAAGGGCGCCAAGGGCGACCTCAAGCGCCTGATCGCCTACAGCTCGGTCGGCCACATGGGCTTCGTCCTGCTCGGCATCGCCAGCATGACCCCCACCGGCGTCAACGGCGCCCTGTTCGCCAACATCGCGCACGGCCTGATCACCGGCCTGCTGTTCTTCCTCGTCGGCGCCCTCAAGGACCGCACCGGCACCACCGACCTCGACGCCCTCGCCGGCACCACCGGCGCCGCCCTCTACGGCAAGGCCCCCCGCTTCGGCGGCCTGCTCGCCTTCGGGGCGGTCGCCTCGCTCGGCCTGCCCGGACTGGCCGGCTTCTGGGGCGAGATGCTCGCCATGTTCGGCGCCTTCCGGCCCGCCGCGGGACTGAGCCGCCCGGCCTTCCTGACGTTCATGGTGCTGGCCGGCCTCGGCACCCTGCTGACCGCCGCGTACCTCCTCCTCGTCGTCCGCCGGGTCTGCATGGGCGGCACCCCGCACCTCGCCCCCACCGCCCCGCTCGGCGGCGCCGACGGCGACCCGGAGCGGCCCGCGGCGGCCACCCCCGCCCCCGCCCCAGCCGTCCCCGACCTCGCGGGCTACGAGTACGCGTCCTGGTCGCCCCTGGCCGCCCTCACCGTCCTCGCCGGCCTGTGGCCCGCGGCCCTCCTCGGCCTCACCGACCCGGCCGTCCAGCAGCTCCTCGGAGGCGGTAAGTGATGAGCTCGATCACCTCTCTGGTCCAGTCCGTCGACTGGGTCGCCGTCGCCCCGCCCACGATCACCGCGGTCGTCGCCCTGGTGGTGCTGGTCGCCGACCTGTTCGTGCCCGCGGCCCGCAAGCCGCTCCTGGGCTGGGCCGCCACCGCCGGCCTCGTCCTCGCCGCGCTGTCCCTGCTGCCCCTCCTGGGCGGCGACCGCCGCACCTTCTGCCTCCCCGGGCACCCCGACGTGTGCAGCTACGTCGCCGACCCGTTCACCCTGGTCATCCAGTTCCTGGTGCTCGGCGGCGCGCTGCTGACCGCCCTGCTGTCCCTCGACACCATCAAGGACCACGACCTGCCCGCCGGCGAGTACTGGTTCCTGCTGCTGTCCTCGGCCGCCGGCGCCGCCCTGCTGCCCGCCTCCCGGGACCTGGCCACGCTCGTCATCGCCCTGGAGGTCGCCTCGCTGCCGGCCTTCGCCCTCGTGGGCCTGCGCCGCGGCGACCGGCTCTCCTCCGAGGCGGCGCTGAAGTTCTTCCTCTCCTCTGTGGCCGCCACCGCCGTGATGCTGCTCGGCGTCAGCTTCGTCTACGCGGCCACCCGCAGCCTCTACCTCTCCCGGGTGGCGCACGCCCTCACCGACCTCCCCGACGCCCGCCTCGCCACCCTGGCCAGCGCCGGCGTCGCGCTCACCCTGGTCGGCTTCGCCTTCAAGACGGCGGCCGCCCCGTTCCACTTCTGGGTGCCCGACACCTACGTCGGCGCGCCGCTGCCGATCGCCGGCTACCTCTCCGTGGTCGGCAAGGCCGTCGGCTTCTCCGGCCTGATCCTGGTCACCGTCCAGGGCTTCCCGGCGTACGCCGACGTCTGGGGCCCGGCGCTGGCCGTCCTCGCCGCGCTGACCATGACCGTCGGCAACGTCGCCGCCCTCCGCCAGGACCCGCGCCGGGAGCACAGCGCGGTCCGCCTGCTCGCCTGGTCGTCGGTCGGCCAGGCCGGCTACCTCCTGGTGCCGCTGGCCGCCGCGGGCTACACCCACCGGCCGGCGCATGCCATCGGCGCCACCGTCGCCTACGCCCTGATGTACGCGGCCGTGAACCTCGGCGCGTTCGCCGTCGCCGCCCTGGTGGCCCGTACGCGCCCCGCCAACCGCATCACCGACTACCGCGGCCTGTACGCCCGCCGGCCGCTCGTCGCGCTCGCCATGGGCTTCTTCCTGCTCTGCCTGGCCGGTCTGCCGCCGGGCATCATCGGGCTGTTCGCCAAGGTCACGGTGTTCTCCGCGGCCGTCGACGCCGGGCTGGCCTGGCTCGCCGTGCTCATGGCCGTCAACGTCGTGATCGCGCTCTACTACTACCTGCAGTGGACGGCGGTGCTCTTCCGGGGCGCCGAGGAAACCGCACCCGCACCCGCCGGGCCGCGGCCGCCCGCCCCCCGGATCCCGGCCCCGCTGGCCACCGCCATCGCCCTGGCCACCGTCCTCGGCCTCGCCCTCTCCGGCGCGCCCCAGCTCGTCCTGCGCTTCGCCTCCGGCGCGCTGCTCTGACCGGCCGCGGCGGGCCTCGGCCGCCCGTACGGCGGCAGCGGCGCCCAAGGCCCACGGACGGGTCCCTGACGCCCGTCCCGGCCCGTCGCCCGGCCAGCGGGAACCCGGCCCGTTCATCTCGCGTTGACCAGTGAGTAAGGGTCCACTGGAGAGTGGAGCAACGCAGCACAGGGTTCCCCTGCCGCACCGCTTGGAGGGCGTACCGTGCACCGCCGGCACAACGGGCTCAAAACCGCCGTACTCCTCGGGGGACTGTCCGCACTCATCATCCTCATCGGCAGTTTCTTCGGGCGTACTGGCCTGATCGTCGCCGTTCTCGTCGCCCTGGCGACCAACGCCTACGCGTACTGGAACAGCGACAAGCTCGCCCTGCGCGCCATGCGGGCCCGCCCGGTGAGCGAGTTCGAGGCGCCGCAGCTCTACCGCATGGTCCGCGAGCTGTCGACGGCCGCCCGCCAGCCCATGCCGCGGCTGTACATCTCCCCGACCCAGGCACCGAACGCCTTCGCCACCGGCCGCAACCCCCGCAACGCCGCGGTCTGCTGCACCGACGGCATCCTCCGCCTCCTCGACGAGCGCGAGCTGCGCGGCGTCATCGGCCATGAGCTCAGCCACGTCTACAACCGCGACATCCTCATCTCGTCCGTCGCGGGCGCGCTGGCCTCCGTCGTGATGTTCCTGGTCAACTTCGCCTGGCTGATCCCCATAGGCCGCTCCGAGGACGACGAGGGCCCCGGCCTGCTGGGCATGCTGCTGATCGCCATCCTCGGCCCGATCGCGGCCTCGCTCATCCAGCTGGCGGTCAGCCGCTCCCGTGAGTACCAGGCCGACGCCTCCGGCGCCCAGCTCACCGGCGACCCGCTCGCCCTGGCCTCGGCCCTGCGCAAGCTGGAGATCGGCACCCAGCAGCTGCCGCTGCCGCCCGAGCCGCGGCTGGAGACCGCCGGCCACATGATGATCGCCAACCCGTTCCGGGCCGGCGAGGGCATGTCCAAGCTGTTCTCCACCCACCCCCCGATGCGCGAACGCATCGCCCGCCTGGAGCAGATGGCCGGCCACCACCGCCCCTGACCCCCGCGGACACCGCTGGCCGACCCCTGGTCACCGGCGCATCATGAACGCAACGCTCCACCGGCCCCGGTGCGTCTAGCACGGCAGTTACCCCGTTCGCCGTGCCCGTGGAAGGCTGCCGATCATGAAGCTCATCCTCAACGTCCTCTGGCTGATCCTAAGCGGGTTCTGGCTGGCCCTCGGCTACCTCCTCGCGGGCGTCATCTGCTGCATCCTGATCATCACGATCCCGTTCGGCATCGCGTCCTTCCGGATCGCCGGCTACGCCCTGTGGCCCTTCGGCCGTACGACCGTCGTCCGGCGGGACGCCGGTGCCGGCTCCGCCATCGGCAACGTCATCTGGATCATCTTCGCGGGCTGGTGGCTGGCGCTCGGTCACATCGTCACCGGCCTGGCCCTGTGCGTGACGATCATCGGCATCCCGTTCGGCATCGCCAATTTCAAGATGATCCCGATCTCCCTGCTGCCGCTCGGCCGCGAGATCGTGCCCACGGACCAGCCTTTCGCGACCCGCTGAGCACGCCGGGCGGGTGCTCCGGTCACCTGCCCTGACCTGCGGATACGCCAGTAGGAGGTCGTGTCCTGAGCCGGTTCTTCCCGGCCGGGGCACCGCCCGCCGGGACCAGCAGCCCGTTCCTGGGCGCATACTGGCGACAATGACAAAGCCAGCCGCAGCCCGGCGTCATCTGTCGTCCAGTCCCTTCAAGCCCCCGGTCGCGCCGCCACTCAAGCACTTCGCGAGCGGTGATCGGGTCACTCACGATGAGCACGGCCTCGGCCGCGTGATCGCTATCGAGGACGAGGTCGCGGTACTTGTCGACTTCGGTTCGCTCCAGGCACGGATCGTGAGTCCGTACGCCAAGTTGACCAAACTCTGAGCCCTGGCGGCCGTCGGGGCGCGGCGGATGTTCCGCCCCGTCCCGGCGCCGCCACCACCTCTCCGCACGTTGCTGCGGGGCCCCCACCGAAAGGGAGACGACCCATCGACACCACGTCGCTGTTCTCCGCACCCGAAACGGTGCTCCCGCGGGTCACGACGCCGCCGCCACCGCCGGCGACGGACCCGTTCCGGAGCCCGGTCGACGAGGCTCCGGGCGGACCTCCCGCCGCCGCGGCCGTGCCTCCCGGCACCGCCGAGTAACTACGCAGCCGGCGGTCACACCCGCACCAGCCCCCGCGGCCCCACGTACCGCCGGAAGCCGAGCGGTTCCACACCGGCCAGGCCCGCGATGAAGGACATCACCGGCCCGCCGCGCCGGAGGCTCCCGGCGATCTCCCGCTCGTGGGCCTCGGCGGTCGTCCACTCGCTGTAGTTGACGACCCGGGTGCCGTCCTCGCTGATGTGGAAATGCGAGGCGATCCCGCCCCGGCCCGGCTGGACGTCACCGATCAGGTCCAGCAGCCCGTCGACGAGCTCCCTGGCCGCGTCGTGCCCCGTCGTACGGAAGGCGACCCGCACGATGCAGCCCGGGGTTTCCGGCTCACCCTGGGGCAGCAGACTGCGGTGGAGCCGGTAACGGGTGGGACCGGTGCGGCCGCCGTCCTCCACGGCGGCCGGCGCGCCGCCCGCGATCCGTTCCCGCGGTCCGGTGTTCCCGCCGCGCACGAACTCCTCGTACGCCGCATCGCTCGTCCACTGCGCGTAGCCGAGCACGCTGCGCCCGTCCGTCCCGGCGAACAGCACCCGCGACACAAAGCCCGCCGGCAGCGGCGTCCCCTCCCACGCCCGGGCCGCGCCGTCCAGGACGGCCCGCTGCCCCTCCGGGCTCCCGGCATCCCACTCACTGATCAGTACGGTCCCCACACCCGCCCTCCTGACCTGCGGAAACACATCGGTGCGCAAGCCCGCGCGGGGACCGGTCACGAGGCTCTTGCCGCTCTGCACGTTCTCCTGAGAAGTCATGCCGGAAGCCTGCTATCTCAACCAAACTTGAGGTCAAGAGAGATCCCTGAAAGGGGGTCGGAGGCCGGGCAGCAGGTGCCCGGAACGCCGGTGGGGCGGCACGCCCGTGGCGCGCCGCCCCATCCCGAAGGCCGAAGCCCTGCCCTACCGGCTACCGGTAGTTCACGAACTGCAGGGCGAAGTCCAGGTCCTTGCCCTTCAGCAGCTGCTGCACCGCCTGCAGGTCGTCCCGGCTCTTGGAGCTGACCCGCAGCTCGTCGCCCTGCACCTGCGCCTTGACGCCCTTCGGGCCCTCGTCGCGGATGATCTTGGCGACCTTCTTCGCGTTGTCCTGCGAGATCCCCTCCTGGAGGGAGGCGGAGATCCGGTACTCCTTGCCCGAGGCCTGCGGCTCACCGGCGTCCAGGGCCTTCAGTGAGATCCCGCGCTTGACCAGCTTGGACTGGAAGATGTCGAGCACGGCCTTGACCCGCTCCTCGGCGTTGGCGCGCATCTCGATCTTCTCGCCCGACCATGCGATCGAGGCGTCGACGCCCTTGAAGTCGTAGCGCGTCGAGATCTCCTTGGCGGCCTGGTTGAGTGCGTTGTCGACCTCCTGCCGCTCTACCTTCGAGACGATGTCGAAACTGGAGTCGGCCATGTTGAGTTGGCTCCTCGTGCGTAGATCCGTCAGGGGTGCGGACCGTCCCCGGACCGCTTGCCAAGCCTAGCCACCCCACCAAGATCCAGCGCTCGCGAATCGAGTGGCGAACCACCCCCAGCCATCGGGTATGGTTTACGTCGTTGCCACCGAGCACCGCCGAAAAGCGGCTCTCCCGGCAGCAAACCCCGGCGGTGTGCCCGAGCGGCCAAAGGGAGCAGACTGTAAATCTGCCGGCTCAGCCTTCCCAGGTTCGAATCCTGGCGCCGCCACAGTGAGGAACCCCCTCCACTGCGAATCAGCAGTGGAGGGGGTTTTCTCGTGCGTGGGGAGCTTTCGCGGGGGCGCGCCCCCGCCGCCCCTCAGTGCGCCGCGACCGTCCGCACCGCGTCCACCACCGGTACGTCGCCGCCGATCAGCTCCAGCGTGCGGCCGGTGGTGCGGGGCTCGTCGAGGAGTTCCACCAGGGTGGCGGCCACGTCGTCGCGGGGGACGTCGCCGCGGCCGGTGGCGTCGGCCAGGGTGACCAGGCCGGTGCCGGGGTCGTCCGTCAGGCGGCCCGGCCGCAGGATCGTCCAGTCCAGACCGGCCCGGGACCGTACGTCGGCGTCCGCGGCGCCCTTGGCCCGCAGGTACGCGGCGAAGACCGGATCGGTGCCCTCCGGGGGCTCGCGGTCGGCGCCCATCGACGAGATGACCAGGAAGCGGCGCACACCCGCCGCCTCGGCCGCGTCCGCGAAGAGCGCCGCCGCACCGCGGTCCACGGTGTCCTTGCGTTCGGTGCCGCTGCCCGGGCCGGCACCGGCCGCGAAGACGGCCGCGTCGGCGCCCTCCAGGTGCCGGGCGACGTCCTCGACCGACGCCGACTCCAGGTCGCAGACCACCGGTTCGGCGCCCGCGGCCAGCAGATCGCCGGCCTGTTCCGGCCGGCGGATGATGCCCGCGACCTCGTCCCCGCGCTTGGCGAGCAGCCGCTCCAGCCGCAGCGCGATCTGACCATGTCCACCTGCGATGACAATGCGCATGGTGCCGACCGTACGCCGAAGGTCCGCCGCGGCGCGGGGGACCCGGCCGGGGGAGCGGCGCTTCTCACCGCGTTCTGCGTTCTGCCGTGGGGCGGGCCGGCCCCGCGGCGTCAGCGCTGCGACTGCCGGGGAAGCTCCAGCGCCACCTCGGCCGCCGAGTCGCAGTACTCGCGCACCGCGCTGGTCCGGGCCACCACCCGCCCCCGGTGGACCACGATCCGGCTGTACGCCAGCGAGAGCACCCCCGCGATCCGCTCGCCGCGCACCGCCAGCAGCTCCGCCGGGAAGCCCGCCTCGACCCGCACCTCGGGCAGCCCCAGCGTGGTCCGCGCCGCCGAACTCACCGTCTCGTACGCCGCCTCCGGCGTGGCCTCCCCGAGGGACGCCAGGAGATACGCGGCCTCCAACGGGTCGCCGCGCCCCACCGGATTCGCCACGTCCCGCAGCGCCCCGCTGCCGGCCGCCACCCGCACCCCGGCCGCCCGCAGCAGCCGCACCGGAGCCGGCCGCGACACCCGGGAGCCGTAGCGCTCCAGGCCGGTGCAGTCGCCCTGCGGCAGACACACCACGGTGACGTCGGCCGCGGCCAGTTGCTCGGCGACCCGCGAGGCCACACTGCGCGGCATCCGGGCCATCCCGGCGCACGGACCCAGCGCGACGCCGGACCGCAGCCCGCCGGACATCGCCGCGAACCGGGCCAGCCGGGCCGGGTCGTCACCGTCCGTGTGCAGGTCCACCGGGCAGCCGTGCTCCCCGGCCAGCTCCAGGACCGTCTCGACGTACCCCGCCGGATCGGGGTCCAGGTCCGGGCAGCCGCCGATGACCGAGGCGCCCATCTTGACGGCGTCCCGCAGCATCGCCAGCCCGTCGGCCCCGGCGAGCCCGGTCAGCACCCGCGGCACCGCCACCGCCGCCAGGTCCGCCAGTCCGCGCAGCGACCGGCGGGCCTGCAGCACCGCCTCCAGCGAGCGCAGGCCCTGTACGTCGCCGATCCTGACGTGGCTCCGGGACGCGGTGGCCCCGTGCCCCAGCTGGAGCAGCGCGGCCTCCGTGGTGCGCCGCTGGACGTCCTCCGGGGAGCCGGAGGCCGGGCCGTCGGAGTCCGCGGTCAGGGCGGTGTCGCAGTGCGCGTGCGGCTCGGCGGGGGCGGGCAGCAGCAGATAGCCGGCCAGGTCGACGCGGGCCCCCTGGGGGGCGAGGCTGCCGGCCGTGCCCACGGCCTCGATGCGTCCGCCGCCGAGCCGTACGTCCACGGTGCGGCCGTCGGCGAGCCGGGCGCCGCACAGGACCAGCGCGCCACCGTCCGACCTGATGTACCGGCCGGGTCCGCCGGGCTTTCCCGGCTGGGGGTGCGGCTGCGGCGAACTGCTCTCGGACATCGCGCTCCTCGAAGCCACGGGCGTGCAAGATCACGCAGCGTTGACCCGAGCGTAGGGCGCCGCCGGGGGAGCTTCGCGCAGGCGCGAAATAGTCGTACCGGTGTGGTGCGCGGGGCCGTTGGGGCGCGGAGCGGATACGGATTTCACGTTTGGCGGCGGGCCGTGTAATGTCTTCATCGCTCGCCCCAATAGCTCAGTCGGCAGAGCGTCTCCATGGTAAGGAGAAGGTCTACGGTTCGATTCCGTATTGGGGCTCTGATGTGTGAGGTACCCGCCTTCGGGCGGGGGCCACTCGCATCGCAGCGGTGTAGCTCAGTCGGTAGAGCAAGCGGCTCATAATCGCTGTGTCACCGGTTCAAGTCCGGTCACCGCTACTGACAGTAGCCGATTGTGGGGTCGGTCCTTCGATCGGCTACTCTTTTCTGCGTTCATCCGTCCATCCGTCCGTCAAGGAGCACTCACGTGGCTGCCACCGACGTCCGCCCGAAGATCACGCTGGCCTGCGTGGAGTGCAAGGAGCGGAACTACATCACCAAGAAGAACCGGCGCAACGACCCGGACCGTCTTGAGATGAAGAAGCACTGCCCGCGCTGCAACTCGCACACCGCGCACCGCGAGACGCGATAACACAGGCTCGTCCGTGAGGCCGTCCCCATTCCTGGGGGCGGCCTCACGGCGTTAGCACCATCAGTACACGGAGGTTGCGAGCCCATGGCGCTCGACCAGTCTTTTGTCGGACGCACGTACCCGCCCACCGACCCGTACGAGGTCGGCCGCGAAAAGATCCGGGAATTCGCCGAGGCGATCGGGGACCCCAACCCCGCCTACACCGACGCGGATGCCGCCAAGGCGCTCGGGTATCCCGATGTGATCGCACCGCCGACTTTTGTGTTCGCGATCACATTCAAGGCCGCGGGGCAGGTTATCGAGGACCCGCAACTGGGCCTGGATTACAGCCGGGTGGTGCACGGCGACCAGAAGTTCGCCTACACCCGGCCGGTGCGCAGCGGCGACCGACTGGCCGTCACCTCCACCATCGAGGCGATCAAGACCATGGCGGGCAACGACATCATCGACATCCGCGGCGAGGTGCACGACGAGGCGGGCGAACACGTCGTGACCGCCTTCACCAAGCTGGTGGCCCGGCGCGCCGAGGAGGCCTGAGATGACCGCGAAGATCTCTTACGACGACGTCGAGGTCGGCACCGAACTCCCGGCGCAGACCTTCCCCGTGAACCGCGCCACACTCGTCCGCTACGCGGGCGCCTCCGGCGACTTCAACCCGATCCACTGGAACGAGAAGTTCGCCAAGGAGGTCGGCCTGCCCGACGTCATCGCCCACGGCATGTTCACCATGGCCGAGGCGATCCGGGTGGTCACCGACTGGGCCGGCGACCCCGGCGCGGTCGCCGAATACGGCGTGCGCTTCACCAAGCCCGTGATCGTCCCCAACGACGACCAGGGCGCGCTGATCGAGGTCAGCGCCAAGGTCGCGGCCAAGCTCGACGACGACGCCCGCACGGTCCGGGTCGACCTCACCGCGATGAGCGCGGGCCAGAAGGTGCTGGGCATGTCCCGCGCGGTCGTCCGCCTGGCCTGAGCCCGCCGGAGTAGCGGAGCCGGAGGCGGCAGAAGCGGAGCCGGGGGCGGCCGGACGGGATTGTCCGACCGCCCCCGTACCCTTGTGCGCGTGCAGGAACGCCACGGAGAAGCAAACGCCCCGCTCGCCCCGCTGACCACCTTCCGGCTCGGCGGACCGGCGAACCGCCTCGTCACGGCCACCACCGACGACGAGGTGATCGCCGCCGTCCGCGCCGCCGACGACGCCGGCACGCCACTGCTGATCATCGGCGGCGGCAGCAACCTCGTCATCAGCGACAAGGGCTTCGACGGCACGGCCCTGCGCATCGCCACCACCGGCTTCGAGCTGGCCGGCACCGCCCTCACCCTCGCCGCGGGCGAGAACTGGTCCGACGCGGTCGCCCGCACCGTCGCGGCCGGACTGGCCGGCGTCGAGTGCCTGGCCGGCATCCCCGGCTCGGCCGGCGCCACCCCGGTGCAGAACGTCGGCGCGTACGGCCAGGAGGTCGCCACCACGATCACCGAGGTCGTCGCCTACGACCGCCGCGCCGGCGAGACCGTCACCCTCACCAACGAGGAGTGCGGCTTCGCCTACCGCGACAGCCGCTTCAAGCAGGACCCCGACCGCTTCGTGGTCCTGCGGGTCCGCTTCGCCCTGGAGGACGCCGGCGGCCTCTCCGCGCCCCTGAAGTACGCCGAGACCGCCCGTGCCCTCGGCGTCGAGGTCGGCGACCGGGTCCCGCTGGACATCGCCCGCAAGACCGTCCTGGCCCTGCGTGCCGGCAAGGGCATGGTGCTGGACCCCGACGACCACGACACCTGGTCGGCCGGGTCGTTCTTCACCAACCCGATCCTCACCGAGGCCCAGCACGCCGCCTTCCTGGAGCGCGTCCGGGACCGCCTCGGCCCCGACACCGCCCCGCCCGCCTTCCCGGCCGGCGACGGCCTGGTGAAGACCTCGGCGGCCTGGCTCATCGACCGCGCCGGCTTCACCAAGGGCTACGGCAGCGGCCCGGCCCGCATCTCGACCAAGCACACCCTCGCGCTCACCAACCGCGGCGAGGCCACCACCGAGGACCTGCTCGCCCTGGCCCGCGAGGTCCGGGACGGCGTCCACGCGGCCTTCGGCATCACCCTGGTCAACGAACCCGTGACGGTCGGGGTCAGCCTCTAGACGGGCTCCAGGGGGCCGCCACGGGCCGCTGAGGCAGTACGAGCCCGCTGGGGCTCCTGTGGCGTCCGCCGGCGCCCTACGCGGCCAGCCAGGCGTCGATCTCCGCCAGCAGCCGCCGCTGCTCGTCCTCGGGCGCGCGCGAGCCCCGGACCGACTGCCGGGCCAGCTCGGCCAGCTCCGCGTCGCTGAAGCCGTGCGTGGTACGGGCGAGCTCGTACTGCGCGGCCAGCCGCGAGCCGAACAGCAGCGGATCGTCCGCCCCCAGCGCCATCGGCACCCCGGCGTCGAAGAGCGTCCGCAGCGGTACGTCCTCGGGCTTCTCGTAGACGCCCAGCGCCACGTTGGAGGCCGGACACACCTCGCAGGTCACCTGGCGCTCGGCCAGCCGCCGCAGCAGCGCGGGATCCTCCGCGGCCCGTACGCCGTGCCCCACCCGGCCGGCGTGCAGATCGTCCAGGCAGTCCCGGACGCTGGCCGGCCCGGACAGCTCACCGCCGTGCGGCGCCGCCAGCAGACCGCCCTCCCGGGCGATCGCGAACGCCCGGTCGAAGTCCCGGGCGAAACCCCGGCGTTCGTCGTTGGAGAGCCCGAAACCGATCACCCCTTGGTCCGCGTAGCGCACCGCCAGCCGCGCCAGCGTCCGGGCGTCCAGCGGGTGCTTCATGCGGTTCGCCGCGATCACTACGCGGAGACCGAGGCCGGTGTCCCTGGAGGCGGTGTGCACCGCGTCCAGGATGATCTCCAGGGCCGGGATCAGCCCGCCCAGCCGGGGCGCGTACGAGGTCGGGTCGACCTGGATCTCCAGCCAGCGCGAGCCGTCCCGGACGTCCTCCTCGGCGGCCTCGCGCACCAGCCGCTGGATGTCCTCGGGCGCGCGCAGGCACGAGCGCGCGATGTCGTACAACCGCTGGAAGCGGAACCAGCCCCGCTCGTCCGTGGCCCGCAGCCGGGGCGGCTCACCGCTGCGCAGGGCCTCGGGCAGATGGACGCCGTACTTGTCGGCGAGGTCCAGCAGGGTCGCGGACCGCATCGAACCGGTGAAGTGCAGGTGCAGATGGGCCTTCGGCAGCCGGCGCAGGTCTCGGGCGGCGGCCCCGTCGCGGTCACGAGAGCTCTCCATTCCAGGATCTTGCCGTATCAGGGCGGCACGCCGGTAGGCCCTTTCCCGAAGGGGTGTCCGGAAGAACGCACGAGCGGGCGGCCGGAACGCGTCCGGCCGCCCGCTCAGCCACCAAAACCGGTGGTCCCTACTTGGCCTCCGCCAGCAGCTTCTGGATCCGGGACACGCCCTCGACCAGGTCCTCGTCGCCCAGCGCGTAGGAAAGCCTCAGGTAGCCGGGGGTGCCGAAGGCCTCACCCGGAACGACGGCGACCTCCGCCTCCTCCAGGATGAGCTCGGCCAGCTCCACGCTGCTCTGCGGGCGCTTGCCGCGGATCTCCTTGCCCAGCAGCTCCTTCACCGACGGGTACGCGTAGAACGCGCCCTCGGGCTCCGGGCAGAGCACCCCGTCGATCTCGTTGAGCATCCGCACGATCGTCCTGCGCCGCCGGTCGAAGGCGACCTTCATCTCCTCGACGGCCGTCAGATCGCCGGAGACGGCCGCGATGGCCGCCACCTGCGCGACGTTGGAGACGTTGGAGGTGGCGTGCGACTGGAGGTTCGTCGCGGCCTTGATGACGTCCTTGGGCCCGATCGCCCAGCCCACCCGCCAGCCGGTCATCGCGTACGTCTTGGCCACGCCGTTGACGATGATGCACTTGTCGCGCAGCTCGGGCACGACCACCGGCAGCGACGCGAACTGCGCGTCGCCGTAGACCAGGTGCTCGTAGATCTCGTCGGTGAGGACCCACAGCCCGTGCTCCGCGGCCCAGCGCCCGACCGCCTCGACCTGCTCGCGGGAGTAGACCGCACCGGTCGGGTTCGACGGCGAGACGAACAGCAGCACCTTCGTGCGCTCCGTGCGCGCCGCCTCCAGCTGCTCGACGGTCACGCGGTAGCCGGTGGTCTCGTCCGCGACCACGTCGACCGGCACACCGCCCGCCAGCCGGATCGACTCCGGGTAGGTGGTCCAGTACGGAGCGGGCACGATGACCTCGTCGCCCGGGTCGAGGATCGCCGCGAACGCCTCGTAGATCGCCTGCTTGCCGCCGTTCGTCACCAGGACGTTCGCGGCCTCGACCTCGTAGCCCGAGTCGCGCAGCGTCTTCGCGGCAATCGCGGACTTCAGCTCGGGGAGGCCGCCGGCCGGGGTGTAGCGGTGGAACTTCGGGTTGCGGCAGGCCTCCACGGCGGCCTCGACGATGTAGTCGGGCGTGGGGAAGTCGGGCTCACCGGCGCCGAAGCCGATCACCGGGCGTCCGGCGGCCTTGAGGGCCTTCGCCTTGGCGTCGACGGCGAGGGTCGCGGACTCGGAGATCGAACCGACGCGGGCCGAGACCCGGCGGTCGGCGGGGGACGAAACGGAAGGGTTCGCAGCGCTCATACATGCATCGTTGCAGACCTCCGCCGGGCCCGGTACGCGGGTTTGTGGCCACCACCCGGAGGGATCCTGTTCGACGCCCGGCCCGGAAACACGTACACTCGCTGACCGTTGGCCCTCAACAGGCAGCCGCGGCGAACGCACTTAGTGCAGTCGCCCGCATGCGGTAGGTTGGGGGAACCACAAAGGGTCGTAGCTCAATTGGTAGAGCACTGGTCTCCAAAACCAGCGGTTGGGGGTTCAAGTCCCTCCGGCCCTGCTACACGCACTCTCACCGCAGTGCGTGCACGTGTACGTATGAAATGCACCGCCGTGCGGCAGGGCAGGGCGCGGCACGGCCACGAACCGGATTCAGGTGAGGACGAGTGACGGACGCCCTGGGCTCCATCGACATGCCTGAGCGCGGTCGCTCCGAGGACGAGGCCGCCGAGTCCCAGAAGAAGCCCCGGCGCGGCGGCAAGCGCGGCAAGAAGGGTCCCTTCGCGCGTCTCGCGCTTTTCTACCGCCAGGTCATCGCGGAGCTCCGCAAGGTCGTCTGGCCCACGCGCAACCAGCTCTCGACGTACACCAGTGTGGTGATCGTCTTCGTTGTCATCATCATCGGTCTCGTAACCGTGATTGACTTGGGAATCAACCGAGTCGTCGGGTACGTCTTCGGCTGATCCCGCGGAGGGCGCCTGCGCGGGCGCCATTTCGCATGTTCAACCCCTTGAAGCCAGGAAGAAGCAGCCACCGTGTCTGACCCGAACCTGAACGACGCCGCCGAATCCGCCGAGACGGCAGCGGCCGACGTTGACGCGGCTGCCTCGGCCGAGGTCGAGGGCGAAGACACCGCGCAGGAGATCGTCGAGGGCGCCGACACCGTCGACGAGCTCGACGCCGAGGAAGCCGCCGCCGGCGAGCCCGCCGAAGAGGCCGCGGTGCACGTCGAGGAGGACGCCGAGGCCACCGCCGAGGTCGCCGAGGACGAGTCGGCCGAGGAGCAGGAGCCGGTCGACCCGGTGGCCGCCCTCCGCGACGAACTGCGCGGTCTGCCCGGTGAGTGGTACGTCATCCACACCTACGCGGGCTACGAGAACCGCGTGAAGACCAACCTCGAACAGCGCGCCGTCTCGCTGAACGTCGAGGACTACATCTTCCAGGCCGAGGTGCCGCAGGAAGAGGTCGTCCAGATCAAGAACGGCGACCGCCGCACCGTCCGCCAGAACAAGCTCCCGGGCTACGTGCTCGTGCGCATGGACCTGACGAACGAGTCCTGGGGCGTGGTCCGCAACACCCCGGGCGTCACCGGCTTCGTCGGCAACGCCTACGACCCCTACCCGCTGACGCTGGACGAGATCGTCAAGATGCTCGCCCCGGAGGCCGAGGAGAAGGCCGCCAAGGAGGCCGCTGCGGCCGAGGGCAAGCCGGCGCCGTCCCGCAAGGTCGAGGTCCAGGTCCTGGACTTCGAGGTGGGCGACTCCGTCACGGTCACCGACGGTCCGTTCGCGACGCTCCAGGCGACGATCAACGAGATCAACGCCGACTCGAAGAAGGTCAAGGGCCTGGTCGAGATCTTCGGCCGGGAGACCCCGGTCGAGCTGTCCTTCGACCAGATCCAGAAGAACTGATCGAGTTCCCCTGATCCGGGAGGGCCGCAGGGCCTTTCCGGACCACCAGCCACCGGCCAGGTCAGACGGGCGCCAGCCTGTCTGACCTGTCGGTTTTTGGCCGCGCGACCATACCCGTTATCGTTGTGCGGTATGCCTCCATCCGGATGACCGGATGGATCGGCGAAACACCTCTCACTAGGACCCGGAGAGAGCATGCCTCCCAAGAAGAAGAAGGTCACGGGGCTCATCAAGCTCCAGATCCAGGCCGGTGCGGCCAACCCGGCTCCGCCGGTCGGCCCCGCGCTGGGTCAGCACGGCGTCAACATCATGGAGTTCTGCAAGGCCTACAACGCCGCGACCGAGTCGCAGCGTGGCATGGTCGTGCCGGTGGAGATCACGGTCTACGAGGACCGTTCCTTCACCTTCGTCACCAAGACCCCCCCGGCCGCGAAGCTCATCCTGAAGGCCGCGGGCGTGGAGAAGGGCTCCGGCGAGCCGCACAAGACCAAGGTCGCCAAGATCACCCGCGACCAGGTCCGTGACATCGCCACCACCAAGATGCCCGACCTGAACGCCAACGACCTGGACGCCGCCGAGAAGATCATCGCCGGCACCGCCCGTTCCATGGGCATCACGGTCGAGGGCTGATCCCAGCCCCTTTGGCACCCCGTGGCAGGACCACGCGCTGGTCCGGACCACGACTCCATCCCACTGCATCAGGAGCAGAAGTGAAGCGCAGCAAGACTCTTCGCAACGCGGACGCGAAGATCGACCGGGAGCGTCTGTACGCCCCGCTCGAGGCCGTCCGTCTCGCCAAGGACACCGCGTCCGTCAAGTTCGACGCGACCGTCGAGGTCGCCATGCGTCTGGGTGTCGACCCGCGCAAGGCCGACCAGATGGTCCGTGGCACCGTGAACCTCCCGCACGGCACCGGTAAGACCGCCCGGGTCCTGGTCTTCGCGACCGGTGACCGTGCTGCGGCCGCGGAAGCCGCCGGCGCCGACATCGTCGGCTCGGACGAACTGATCGACGAGGTCTCCAAGGGCCGTCTGGACTTCGACGCCGTCGTCGCCACCCCGGACCTGATGGGCAAGGTCGGCCGCCTCGGCCGCGTGCTCGGTCCGCGTGGTCTGATGCCGAACCCGAAGACCGGCACGGTCACCCCGGACGTCGCCAAGGCTGTCACCGACATCAAGGGCGGCAAGATCGAGTTCCGCGTGGACAAGCACGCGAACCTCCACTTCATCATCGGCAAGGTCTCCTTCGACGAGACCAAGCTGGTGGAGAACTACGCCGCGGCCCTTGAGGAGATCACCCGCCTCAAGCCGTCCGCCGCCAAGGGCCGGTACATCAAGAAGGCCACCATCACCACCACGATGGGCCCCGGCATCCCGGTGGACAGCAACCGCACCCGCAACCTCCTCGTCGAGGACGAGGCCGTCTGATCTCCCTGATCGACGCCTCACAGCGCGCGTAACGCCTTCAGGCCCCGCTCTCCCGCACGGAGGGCGGGGCCTGACGCATGCGGTGTCACCCGTCTGGTCTAAAGTCCTCCCGACGCCCAGTACGGGATTTCTAAGGGGGAGCCCAGTGCGCAGCACGCGTATGACCGCCGTGGTGGCGGGAGTTGTCATGATGGCCGGCCTGACCGCCTGTAACGGCGGCAAGAGCGACAACGCCGGTGGCAGCGGCGGATCGGGCTCCGGCCAGTCCCCGCTCCAGGTCGCGCTGGCGTCGCTGAAGACGGCGGCACAGCAGACGGGTGGCAAGAAGTCCGCCCAGGTCGACGGCACGCTCAAGAACGCCACCTCCACCCAGTCGATGAAGGGTGCGATGGACTGGTCCCAGGGCATGCGGATGAACCTCGACATCACGCAGTCCGCGGGGATGCTGGCCGGCCGGCCCACGAAGGCGGTCTACACGTCCGACGCGATGTACATGAACATGGGCACGCCGGTGGGCGGCAAGTCCTGGGTCAAGTACGACTACGACGTCCTGGCCAAGAAGATGGGCCCGGCCGGCGCCCTGATCAAGGACCAGATGAACAACAACAACCCGACCCGGGCGATGGAGCTGCTGATCGCCTCCGGCAAGGTCAAGGAGACCGGCAAGGAGGACGTCCGCGGCGTCCAGGCCACCCACTACACCGGCACCCTCTCGATCTCCGAGCTGACCCGCATGCAGTCGAAGAACGTCAGCGAGTCGGACATGCAGGCGCTGCAGCAGCAGCTCAAGGCGTCCGGTGCGGGCCAGGAGGCCATCGACCTGTGGATCGGCTCGGACAACCTGCTGGTCAAGAAGCGTGAGCACTTGGTCGGCGGCAAGGTTCCGTACGACTCCACGGTCTTCTACTCGAACTACGGCACCAAGGTCCCCGACCAGGTGCCGGCGGCCGGTGACACGGTGGACTTCGACAAGGTCGGCAAGCCGTAAGTGAGCCGCTGAACGGCGGGCAGGGGGCGCGGCCGGCGCCCCCTGTCGGCCGATTTGCCTGACGCAGGTCGCTCCCGTACCGTATGCGGGAAGCCAAAGACCGCTGGTTGTCGTCGTGCGTCCGAACCTCGGGCGTGTTGCGGCCGAAGGATCCGCTAGCTGCGGACGACCTGCGCAGGTGACTGGAAGAAAGCTCCCGGGCGTCAGCCTGGTCGAGTTCTCGCCCCGTGCGCCTGCGCCGGGGCGTTTGTTTTGCCCAGCCCCTTCTGCGCGGTCCTCATCACCCGGAAGGAGGCCGAGGCTCATGGCGACGTCCGACAAGATCGCAGCCGTTGAGGAGATCACGGAGAAGCTCCGTAACTCCAACGCAGCTGTTGTGACCTCTTACACCGGACTGACTGTGGCGCAGCTCAAGCAGCTGCGTCGTTCGCTCGGCGAGAACGCTCAGTACCGTGTGGTGAAGAACACGCTGACCAAGATCGCGGCCAATGAGGCCGGGATTCAGCTGGACGAGCACCTCAGTGGCTCGACGGCTGTCGCCTTTGTGACCGGTGACCCGGTCGAGGCGGCGAAGGGTCTTCGTGACTTCGCCAAGGACAACCCCGCTCTCGTCATCAAGGGCGGTGTCCTTGAAGGCAAGGCGCTGTCCGCCGACGAGATCAAGAAGCTTGCGGACCTCGAGTCCCGCGAGGTTCTGCTCAGCAAGCTGGCCGGTGCCATGAAGGGCAAGCAGTCGCAGGCTGCCGCGCTCTTCCAGGCGCTGCCGTCGAAGTTCGTCCGCACCGCGGAAGCGCTTCGCGCCAAGCAGGCCGAGCAGGGCGGTGCCGAGTAATTCGGCTCGCACATTGGCACCCCGCGCCCAGGTACGCCTAGGCCGGGAGGCCACAGCGGGCCCGAACGTACGCCCGCCTCACATGTACATCCGGCACCAGCCGAATTAGTGGAAGGACCGCCCATCATGGCGAAGCTCAGCCAGGAAGACCTGCTCGCGCAGTTCGAGGAGATGACCCTCATCGAGCTCTCCGAGTTCGTGAAGGCGTTCGAGGAGAAGTTCGACGTCACCGCCGCCGCCCCGGCCGCCGTCGTCGCCGCCGGTGCCCCGGGTGCCCCGGCCGCCGCCGCCGAGGAGGAGAAGGACGAGTTCGACGTCATCCTCACCGGTGCCGGCGACAAGAAGATCCAGGTCATCAAGGTCGTGCGTGAGCTGACCTCCCTGGGCCTGAAGGAGGCCAAGGACCTCGTGGACGGCACCCCGAAGCCGGTCCTCGAGAAGGTCGCCAAGGACGCCGCCGAGAAGGCCGCCGAGGCCCTCAAGGGCGCCGGTGCCTCCGTCGAGGTCAAGTGACCCCACTGAGTCTCCGACTCACGTCCGTGTCACCTGAGGTGTAACGGACACCCAGCCAAGGGCGATCACCCATACGGGTGGTCGCCCTTCGGCGTGCTCGCCCGGGCTGCGTTGTCTCCGGCCGGAGTGCGAGTATGGTGATCTTCGTTGCCCGGACGTGCTCCCATGTGACGATCTCGCAGAGGTGGGGGGCCTTGACGAACCGGACGCGGCGCGCAATTCTCGGGACGCGACGCTGAAGCGATCCAGGGTTCGAGGCATGGATCGCCGACGAAGAGGGAAGCATCGGTGTGCGCCACTGGCGCAGGGCTTTCGGCAGGCGCAGGGCATTGAGAAGAACAAACGAGGGGATCCTCCGGCGCGACGGAGGACGCGACTTCCCGGAGGGAGAAGATCGGTATCACGGTGCTGAACCGGTCTCCGGAAACTCGCCCTGGACATCAGTGGGCCTTGTGGCTACACTGACCCTTTGCGCTGCCTGTTAGCTGCTCCCTGCCCGTCACCAGGGGCATATCCGAGCCCGAGCAAAGCTGGATGATCCGCCCTGACCTGGGCTTTCCCTCAGTCTGCTCGATTCGGGACCGGTACGCGCGTAGTGAGTCCGAGCCCTCGGAAGGACCCCCTCTTGGCCGCCTCGCGCAACGCCTCGACTGCCAATACGAACAACGGCGACAGCACCGCCCCGCTGCGCATCTCTTTTGCGAAGATCAAGGAGCCCCTCGGGGTTCCGAACCTCCTTGCGCTGCAGACCGAAAGCTTCGACTGGCTGCTCGGCAATGCCGCATGGAAGGGTCGCGTCGAGGCTGCGCTGGAGAGTGGGCAGGAAGTTCCCACCAAGTCCGGTCTTGAAGAGATCTTCGAAGAGATCTCCCCGATCGAGGACTTCTCCGGGTCGATGTCGCTGACGTTCCGCGACCACCGCTTCGAGCCCCCGAAGAACTCCATCGACGAGTGCAAGGAGCGCGACTTCACGTACGCCGCCCCGCTCTTCGTCACGGCGGAGTTCACCAACAACGAGACCGGTGAGATCAAGTCCCAGACGGTCTTCATGGGCGACTTCCCGCTCATGACGAACAAGGGCACCTTCGTCATCAACGGCACCGAGCGTGTCGTGGTGTCGCAGCTGGTCCGCTCGCCGGGCGTGTACTTCGACAGCTCCATCGACAAGACGTCCGACAAGGACATCTTCTCCGCCAAGATCATCCCGTCCCGGGGTGCCTGGCTGGAGATGGAGATCGACAAGCGTGACATGGTCGGTGTGCGCATCGACCGCAAGCGCAAGCAGTCCGTCACCGTCCTGCTCAAGGCGCTCGGCTGGACCACCGAGCAGATCCTCGAGGAGTTCGGCGACTACGAGTCCATGCGCGCCACCCTGGAGAAGGACCACACCCAGGGCCAGGACGACGCGCTGCTGGACATCTACCGCAAGCTGCGTCCGGGCGAGCCGCCGACCCGCGAGGCCGCGCAGACGCTGCTGGAGAACCTCTACTTCAACCCGAAGCGCTACGACCTCGCCAAGGTCGGCCGCTACAAGGTCAACAAGAAGCTCGGTGGCGACGAGCCGCTGGACGCCGGTGTGCTCACCACCGACGACGTCATCGCCACGATCAAGTACCTGGTCAAGCTGCACGCCGGCGAGACCGAGACGATCGGCGAGAACGGCACCACGATCGTCGTCGAGACCGACGACATCGACCACTTCGGCAACCGTCGTCTGCGCAACGTCGGCGAGCTCATCCAGAACCAGGTCCGCACGGGTCTGGCCCGTATGGAGCGCGTCGTGCGCGAGCGCATGACCACCCAGGACGTCGAGGCGATCACGCCGCAGACGCTGATCAACATCCGGCCGGTCGTCGCCTCCATCAAGGAGTTCTTCGGCACCAGCCAGCTGTCCCAGTTCATGGACCAGACCAACCCGCTGTCGGGTCTGACCCACAAGCGCCGTCTGTCGGCGCTGGGCCCGGGTGGTCTCTCCCGTGAGCGGGCCGGCCTGGACGTCCGTGACGTGCACCCGTCGCACTACGGCCGCATGTGCCCGATCGAGACGCCGGAAGGCCCGAACATCGGTCTGATCGGCTCGCTCGCCTCGTACGGCCGGGTCAACGTCTTCGGCTTCATCGAGACCCCGTACCGCAAGGTCGTCGACGGTCAGGTCACCGAAGAGGTGGACTACCTCACCGCCGACGAGGAGGACCGCTTCCTCATCGCCCAGGCCAACGCGAAGCTGACCGACGACATGCGGTTCGCCGAGCAGCGTGTCCTGGTCCGCCGCCGCGGCGGCGAGGTCGACCTGGTCCCCGCCGACGAGGTGCACTTCATGGACGTCTCGCCGCGCCAGATGGTGTCGGCCGCGACCGCCATGATCCCGTTCCTCGAGCACGACGACGCCAACCGCGCGCTCATGGGATCGAACATGATGCGCCAGGCCGTTCCGCTGATCAAGGCGGAGTCGCCGCTGGTCGGCACCGGCATGGAGTACCGCTGCGCGGTCGACGCCGGCGACGTCATCAAGGCGGAGAAGGACGGTGTGGTCCAGGAGGTCTCCGCGGACTACATCACCGTCGCCAACGACGACGGCACGTACACCACGTACCGCGTCGCCAAGTTCACCCGCTCCAACCAGGGCACCTCCTTCAACCAGAAGGTCGTCGTGGACGAGGGCGCGCGGGTCATCGAGGGCCAGGTCCTCGCCGACGGTCCGTCCACGGACCAGGGCGAGATGGCGCTCGGCAAGAACCTGCTCGTCGCGTTCATGCCGTGGGAGGGCCACAACTACGAGGACGCGATCATCCTGTCGCAGCGCCTCGTGCAGGACGACGTCCTCTCCTCGATCCACATCGAGGAGCACGAGGTCGACGCCCGTGACACCAAGCTGGGCCCCGAGGAGATCACCCGGGACATCCCGAACGTCTCCGAGGAGGTCCTCTCCGACCTCGACGAGCGCGGCATCATCCGGATCGGTGCCGAGGTCGTCGCCGGCGACATCCTCGTCGGCAAGGTCACGCCCAAGGGTGAGACCGAGCTGACCCCCGAGGAGCGCCTGCTCCGCGCGATCTTCGGTGAGAAGGCGCGCGAGGTGCGCGACACCTCGCTGAAGGTGCCGCACGGTGAGATCGGCAAGGTCATCGGCGTCCGCGTCTTCGACCGCGAGGAGGGCGACGAGCTGCCCCCGGGCGTGAACCAGCTGGTCCGCGTCTACGTCGCGCAGAAGCGCAAGATCACCGACGGTGACAAGCTCGCCGGCCGCCACGGCAACAAGGGCGTCATCTCGAAGATCCTGCCGGTCGAGGACATGCCGTTCCTGGAGGACGGCACCCCGGTCGACATCATCCTCAACCCGCTGGGTGTCCCGTCCCGAATGAACCCGGGACAGGTCCTGGAGATCCACCTCGGCTGGCTCGCCAGCCAGGGCTGGAAGGTCGAGGGCGGCGAGGAGTGGCAGCAGCGACTCCAGGCGATCGGCGCCGACGACGTCGCGCCGCGCACCAACGTCGCGACCCCGGTCTTCGACGGTGCGCGCGAGGACGAGCTCGCCGGCCTCTTCGAGTCGACGCTCCCCAACCGTGACGGCGAGCGGATGGTCAAGAGCTCCGGCAAGGCCCAGCTCTTCGACGGCCGCTCCGGTGAGCCGTTCCCGGACCCGATCTCGGTCGGGTACATGTACATCCTCAAGCTCCACCACCTGGTCGACGACAAGCTGCACGCCCGCTCGACCGGTCCGTACTCGATGATCACCCAGCAGCCGCTGGGTGGTAAGGCCCAGTTCGGTGGCCAGCGCTTCGGTGAGATGGAGGTGTGGGCGCTGGAGGCTTACGGCGCCGCATACGCCCTCCAGGAGCTGCTGACGATCAAGTCCGACGACGTCACCGGCCGCGTGAAGGTCTACGAGGCCATCGTCAAGGGCGAGAACATCCCGGAGCCCGGCATCCCCGAGTCCTTCAAGGTCCTCATCAAGGAGATGCAGTCCCTGTGCCTCAACGTGGAGGTGCTGTCCTCGGACGGCATGTCCATCGAGATGCGCGACACCGACGAGGACGTCTTCCGCGCTGCGGAGGAGCTCGGCATCGACCTGTCCCGGCGCGAGCCGAGCAGCGTCGAAGAGGTCTGACGGGTCTGGCCGGGAGCTTCTGCCCAGGAGTTCCCGGCCGCTCCCCGGACCCCGTTCAGACCATCTAGATACGACCCTGAGAGGGATTGACGCATAGTGCTCGACGTCAACTTCTTCGACGAGCTGCGGATCGGCCTCGCCACCGCTGACGACATCCGTCAGTGGTCCCACGGTGAGGTCAAGAAGCCGGAGACCATCAACTACCGCACCCTCAAGCCCGAAAAGGACGGCCTCTTCTGCGAGAAGATCTTCGGCCCGACCCGGGACTGGGAGTGCTACTGCGGTAAGTACAAGCGCGTCCGCTTCAAGGGCATCATCTGCGAGCGCTGCGGCGTCGAGGTCACTCGCGCCAAGGTGCGCCGTGAGCGGATGGGCCACATCGAGCTGGCCGCTCCCGTCACCCACATCTGGTACTTCAAGGGCGTCCCGAGCCGGCTGGGTTACCTGCTGGACCTGGCCCCGAAGGACCTCGAGAAGGTCATCTACTTCGCCGCGTACATGATCACGTTCGTGGACGAGGAGCGCCGCACCCGCGACCTGCCCTCGCTGGAGGCCCACGTCTCCGTCGAGCGCCAGCAGATCGAGCAGCGCCGCGACTCCGACCTGGAGGCCCGCGCCAAGAAGCTCGAGACCGACCTGGCCGAGCTGGAGGCCGAGGGCGCCAAGGCCGACGTGCGCCGCAAGGTGCGCGAGGGTGCCGAGCGTGAGATGAAGCAGCTGCGCGACCGAGCGCAGCGCGAGATCGACCGCCTCGACGAGGTCTGGAACCGCTTCAAGAACCTCAAGGTCCAGGACCTGGAGGGCGACGAGCTGCTCTACCGCGAGCTGCGTGACCGCTTCGGCACGTACTTCGACGGTTCGATGGGTGCCGCGGCGCTGCAGAAGCGCCTCGAGACCTTCGACCTGGAGGAGGAGGCCGAGCGCCTCCGCGAGATCATCCGGACCGGCAAGGGCCAGAAGAAGACCCGTGCGCTCAAGCGCCTGAAGGTCGTCTCCGCCTTCCTGCAGACCCGCAACAGCCCCAAGGGCATGGTGCTGGACTGCATCCCGGTGATCCCGCCGGACCTGCGTCCGATGGTGCAGCTGGACGGTGGCCGCTTCGCGACCTCCGACCTGAACGACCTGTACCGCCGTGTCATCAACCGCAACAACCGCCTGAAGCGGCTTCTCGACCTCGGCGCGCCCGAGATCATCGTGAACAACGAGAAGCGCATGCTCCAGGAGGCCGTCGACGCGCTCTTCGACAACGGCCGCCGCGGCCGCCCGGTCACGGGCCCCGGCAACCGTCCGCTGAAGTCGCTGTCCGACATGCTCAAGGGCAAGCAGGGCCGCTTCCGTCAGAACCTGCTCGGTAAGCGCGTCGACTACTCGGCCCGTTCCGTCATCGTCGTCGGCCCGCAGCTGAAGCTGCACCAGTGCGGTCTGCCCAAGGCCATGGCGCTGGAGCTCTTCAAGCCGTTCGTGATGAAGCGCCTGGTGGACCTGAACCACGCGCAGAACATCAAGTCGGCCAAGCGCATGGTCGAGCGCGGCCGCACCGTCGTGTACGACGTCCTCGAAGAGGTCATCGCCGAGCACCCGGTGCTGCTGAACCGTGCGCCCACCCTGCACCGCCTCGGCATCCAGGCCTTCGAGCCGCAGCTGGTCGAGGGCAAGGCCATCCAGATCCACCCGCTCGTCTGCACCGCGTTCAACGCGGACTTCGACGGTGACCAGATGGCCGTCCACCTCCCGCTGTCCGCGGAGGCGCAGGCCGAGGCCCGCATCCTGATGCTGTCCTCGAACAACATCCTCAAGCCGGCCGACGGCCGTCCGGTCACCATGCCGACCCAGGACATGGTGCTCGGCCTCTTCTTCCTCACCACGGATGAAGAGGAGCGCGAGGTCAAGGGCGAGGGCCGGGCCTTCGGCTCGGTCGCCGAGGCGATCATGGCCTTCGACGCCCGCGAGCTCTCGCTGCAGGCGAAGGTCGACATCCGCTTCCCGATCGGCACGGTTCCGCCCCGCGGCTGGACCCCGCCGGTTCCGGAGGAGGGCGAGCCCGAGTGGCAGCAGGGTGACAGCTTCCGGCTGCGGACGACCCTGGGCCGTGCGCTCTTCAACGAGCTGCTGCCCGAGGACTACCCGTTCGTCGACTACTCGGTGGGCAAGAAGCAGCTCTCCGCGATCGTCAACGACCTGGCCGAGCGCTACCCGAAGGTCATCGTGGCGGCGACGCTCGACAACCTGAAGGCGGCCGGCTTCCACTGGGCGACCCGTTCCGGCGTCACCGTCGCCGTGTCGGACATCGTCGTGCCGGAGGCCAAGAAGGCCATCGTCGCGGGCTACGAGGCCCAGGACGAGAAGGTCCAGAAGCAGTACGAGCGCGGTCTGATCACCAAGGACGAGCGCACTCAGGAACTGATCAACATCTGGACCAAGGCGACCAACGAGGTCGCCGAGGCGATGAACGAGAACTTCCCCAAGACGAACCCCATCTTCATGATGGTTGACTCGGGTGCCCGAGGAAACATGATGCAGATGCGGCAGATCGCCGGTATGCGTGGTCTGGTGTCGAACGCGAAGAACGAGACCATCCCGCGTCCCATCAAGGCGTCGTTCCGCGAGGGTCTGTCCGTGCTGGAGTACTTCATCTCCACGCACGGTGCCCGTAAGGGTCTGGCGGACACCGCCCTTCGTACCGCCGACTCCGGTTACCTCACCCGTCGTCTGGTCGACGTCTCCCAGGACGTCATCATCCGCGAGGAGGACTGCGGCACCGAGCGCGGCCTCAAGCTGCGGATCGCCTCGAAGGACGCCGCCGGTGTCCTGCGCAAGGCGGACGACGTGGAGTCCAGCGTCTACGCCCGCATGCTGGCGGAAGACGTGGTCGTCGACGGCAAGGTCGTCGCCTCCGCGAACGTCGACCTCGGTGACGTGCTCATCGACCAGCTGGTCGCGCACGGCGTCGAGGAGGTCAAGACCCGCTCGGTCCTGACCTGTGAGTCCGCGGTCGGCACCTGCGCCTTCTGCTACGGCCGTTCGCTGGCCACCGGCAAGCTGGTCGACATCGGTGAGGCGGTCGGCATCATCGCCGCCCAGTCCATCGGTGAGCCCGGCACCCAGCTGACGATGCGTACCTTCCACACCGGTGGTGTGGCCGGTGACGACATCACCCTGGGTCTGCCGCGTGTCGTCGAGCTCTTCGAGGCCCGTACGCCCAAGGGTGTCGCCCCGATCTCGGAGGCGGCCGGCCGCGTCCGGATCGAGGAGACCGAGAAGACCAAGAAGGTCATCGTCACGCCGGACGACGGCAGCGACGAGACGGCCTACGGCGTCTCCAAGCGCGCCCGTCTGCTGGTGGGCGAGGGCGACCACGTCCAGGTCGGCCAGCCGCTGACCGTGGGTGCGATCAACCCGCACGACGTGCTGCGGATCCTCGGCCAGCGTGCCGTCCAGGTCCACCTGGTCGGCGAGGTCCAGAAGGTCTACAACAGCCAGGGCGTGGCGATCCACGACAAGCACATCGAGATCATCATCCGGCAGATGCTGCGCCGCGTGACGATCATCGAGTCCGGCGACGCGGAGCTGCTGCCGGGCGAGCTGGTGGAGCGCACGAAGTTCGAGAGCGAGAACCGTCGCGTCGTGGCGGAAGGCGGCCACCCGGCCTCCGGCCGTCCGCAGCTGATGGGTATCACCAAGGCTTCGCTGGCGACGGAATCCTGGCTGTCGGCCGCCTCCTTCCAGGAGACGACCCGAGTCCTGACGGACGCGGCGATCAACGCCAAGTCCGACAGCCTCATCGGCCTCAAGGAGAACGTCATCATCGGTAAGCTCATCCCGGCCGGTACGGGCCTGTCCCGTTACCGCAACATCCGGGTCGAGCCCACCGAGGAGGCCAAGGCCGCGATGTACTCGGCCGTCGGTTACGACGACATCGACTACTCGCCCTTCGGCACCGGCTCCGGCCAGGCGGTCCCGCTGGAGGACTACGACTACGGCCCGTACAACCAGTAATCCTGGTCCGTACACCGTCCACAGGGCGGCCACCCTCCGGGGTGGCCGCCCTGCGGCATTGGGGGCCGCGCGGGGGAACTTGTCCTCCCATCCCTGCGTCTCTGATGAGAAGATGGGGAGAACTGTCGAGCGGGGGGAGGGTCGCGACGTGGCATTCCAGCCGTGGCAGGGCGGGCAGCCCGCTCAGCCGTGGAATCAGGTGCCTGCCATGCGTGCCTCGCACGCCGATCGTGAGCGGACGGTCGATGTGCTCAAGGCGGGGTTCGCCGAGGGGCGGCTGTCGCAGCCGGAGTACGAGCAGCGGCTGACCCGGGCGTACAAGGCGCAGACCCACACCGAGTTGCAGATGCTGGTCTCGGACCTGCCGATGGGGCCGGTGCCGCAGGCCCAGTTCGTACCGCAGCGGCCGGTGCCGGCGACGTTCATGCCGATGCAGATGCCGCCGCCGCAGGCGACCAACGGTTCGGCGACCGGTGCGCTGGTCTGCGGGCTGATGACGCCGGTGACCTGGGGGCTGACCGCGATCCCGGCGGTGATCCTGGGCCACAAGGCGCGCGCCGAGATCCGCCGCACCGGGGAGCGCGGGGACGGGCAGGCGCTCACCGGACTGATCCTGGGCTGGCTGGCGATCGGTGGCTGGGCGCTGATGTTCCTGGTGTGGATCCTGCTCGCGGCGGTCAATCTCTGACGGTGTTGCGGGGCCGCCCGCGCCTTCTTCCGTACGCGCCGCTCGCGCACTACGGTGGCGGCAGCGCCGTGACGAGTCCGGCGTGTCCTTCGCGTGTGCATTTGTTTTGACCGCAGCCAATGCGGTAGGTACGCTCTGACCTTGTGCCTGGGGTGTCCCTGGGCTGCCGTGCGCGCAATCTCCCCAAGCCACCGGCCGGGAGGCCACCAGCACGGAAGCCGGGTCTCGACACCGCAATCTGCCGCCTTCTCGTTCCAGCGGGGACCGGACTGCAGTATTCGACACACCCGACCGCGTGGGTCGGGAGCGTTCCAGGTTAGCTTTACCGAGACTGGCACACAGAAACCGGAGAAACGGTGCCTACGATCCAGCAGCTGGTCCGCAAGGGCCGGCAGGACAAGGTCGAGAAGAACAAGACGCCCGCACTCGAGGGTTCCCCCCAGCGCCGCGGCGTCTGCACGCGTGTTTTCACCACCACCCCGAAGAAGCCGAACTCGGCCCTGCGTAAGGTCGCGCGTGTGCGTCTGACCAGCGGGATCGAGGTCACCGCTTACATTCCGGGTGAGGGCCACAACCTCCAGGAGCACTCGATCGTGCTCGTGCGTGGCGGCCGTGTGAAGGACCTGCCGGGTGTTCGGTACAAGATCATCCGCGGCTCCCTCGACACGCAGGGCGTCAAGAACCGCAAGCAGGCTCGCAGCCGCTACGGCGCCAAGAAGGAGAAGTAAGAATGCCTCGTAAGGGCCCCGCCCCGAAGCGCCCGGTCATCATCGACCCGGTCTACGGTTCTCCTCTGGTGACCTCCCTCATCAACAAGGTGCTGCTGAACGGAAAGCGCTCCACCGCTGAGCGCATCGTTTACGGCGCCATGGAGGGGCTGCGCGAGAAGACCGGCAACGACCCGGTCATCACCCTCAAGCGCGCGCTCGAGAACATCAAGCCGACCCTCGAGGTCAAGTCCCGCCGCGTCGGTGGCGCGACCTACCAGGTCCCGGTCGAGGTCAAGCCCGGCCGTGCCGCCACCCTCTCGCTCCGCTGGCTCGTGGGCTACTCGCGCGCCCGTCGCGAGAAGACCATGACCGAGCGCCTCATGAACGAACTGCTCGACGCCTCCAACGGCCTCGGCGCTTCGGTCAAGAAGCGTGAGGACACGCACAAGATGGCCGAGTCCAACAAGGCCTTCGCGCACTACCGCTGGTAGTCGCAACCCACATCGAGACCGAGAGAAGATTGAGCCACTATGGCTACCACTTCGCTTGACCTGGCCAAGGTCCGCAACATCGGGATCATGGCCCACATCGACGCGGGCAAGACGACCACCACCGAGCGGATCCTGTTCTACACCGGTGTTTCTTACAAGATCGGTGAGGTCCACGACGGCGCTGCCACGATGGACTGGATGGAGCAGGAGCAGGAGCGCGGCATCACGATCACGTCTGCCGCGACGACCTGCCACTGGCCGCTGGACAACGTCGACAACACCATCAACATCATCGACACCCCGGGCCACGTCGACTTCACCGTCGAGGTGGAGCGCTCGCTGCGCGTGCTCGACGGTGCGGTGACGGTGTTCGACGGTGTTGCCGGTGTGGAGCCCCAGTCCGAGACCGTTTGGCGTCAGGCGGACCGCTACGGCGTTCCGCGCATCTGCTTCGTCAACAAGCTCGACCGTACGGGCGCCGAGTTCCACCGCTGCGTCGACATGATCACGGACCGCCTCGGCGCGACCCCGATCGTGATGCAGCTGCCCATCGGTACCGAGATGGACTTCAAGGGTGTCGTCGACCTCGTCAAGATGAAGGCTCTCGTCTGGTCGGCCGAGGCCGCCAAGGGCGAGATGTACGACACCGTCGACATCCCGGACACGCACATCGAGGCCGCCGACGAATGGCGCGGCAAGCTCCTCGAGGTCGTCGCCGAGAACGACGAAGAGATCATGGAGCTGTACCTGGAGGGCCAGGAGCCCACCGAGGAGCAGCTCTACGCGGCGATCCGCCGGATCACCATCGCCTCCGGCAAGGCTGACGTCACCACCGTCACGCCGGTGTTCTGCGGTACCGCGTTCAAGAACAAGGGCGTCCAGCCCCTGCTCGACGCGGTCGTGCGCTACCTCCCCTCCCCGCTCGACGTCGAGGCCATCGAGGGCCACGCCGTCAACGACCCGGAGGAGGTCGTCAAGCGCAAGCCGTCCGAGGACGAGCCGCTGGCCGCCCTTGCGTTCAAGATTGCGAGCGACCCCCACCTGGGCAAGCTCACCTTCATCCGGGTGTACTCGGGCCGCCTCGAGGCCGGCTCGCAGGTGCAGAACTCGGTGAAGGGCAAGAAGGAGCGCATCGGCAAGATCTACCGGATGCACGCGAACAAGCGTGAGGAGATCGACTCGGTGGGTGCCGGTGACATCGTCGCCGTCATGGGTCTGAAGCAGACCACCACCGGTGAGACCCTCTGTGACTCCGCCAACCAGGTCATCCTGGAGTCGATGGAGTTCCCGGCCCCGGTCATCCAGGTCGCCATCGAGCCCAAGTCCAAGGGCGACCAGGAGAAGCTGGGTGTCGCCATCCAGCGTCTCGCCGAAGAGGACCCCTCGTTCCAGGTGCACACCGACGAGGAGACCGGCCAGACCATCATCGCGGGTATGGGCGAGCTGCACCTCGACGTGCTGGTCGACCGTATGAAGCGTGAGTTCCGGGTCGAGGCCAACGTCGGCAAGCCGCAGGTCGCCTACCGCGAGACCCTGCGCAAGGCGGTCGAGCGCCTGGACTACACGCACAAGAAGCAGACCGGTGGTTCCGGTCAGTTCGCGAAGGTCCAGATCGCGCTGGAGCCCCTCGAGGGCGACGGGTACGAGTTCGAGAACAAGGTCACCGGTGGCCGTATCCCGCGGGAGTACATCCCGTCCGTGGACGCGGGCTGCCAGGAGGCCATGGAGTTCGGTGTTCTCGCCGGCTACCCGCTGACCGGCGTCAAGGTCACGCTGCTTGACGGCGCGTTCCACGAGGTCGACTCGTCCGAGATGGCCTTCAAGATCGCCGGCTCGATGGCCTTCAAGGAGGCCGCCCGCAAGGCCTCCCCGGCCCTGCTCGAGCCGATGATGAAGGTCGAGGTCACCACGCCCGAGGACTACATGGGCGACGTGATCGGCGACATCAACTCCCGCCGTGGTCAGATCCAGTCCATGGAGGACCGCAGCGGTGCCAAGCTCGTCACGGGCCTGGTTCCCCTCTCGGAGATGTTCGGCTACGTCGGAGACCTCCGCAGCAAGACGTCGGGTCGCGCGAGCTACTCGATGCAGTTCGACTCCTACGCCGAGGTTCCGCGGAACGTCGCCGAGGAGATCATCGCGAAGGCCAAGGGCGAGTAACTCCGGTCCCGTAAGAACCGGAGCGCAACACGCTTTAGGCTTGACACCGTCTGATGGGGGTAATCCCCGCAAACCGTGAGGATTGCCCCCGTCAGCCGGCACCCCAGCAAAGATCACCTGGCGCCGATGAGTAAGGCGTACAGAACCACTCCACAGGAGGACCCCAGTGGCGAAGGCGAAGTTCGAGCGGACTAAGCCGCACGTCAACATCGGCACCATCGGTCACATCGACCACGGTAAGACGACCCTCACGGCCGCCATTACCAAGGTGCTGCACGACGCGTACCCGGACCTGAACGAGGCCTCGGCCTTCGACCAGATCGACAAGGCTCCTGAGGAGCGCCAGCGCGGTATCACCATCTCCATCGCGCACGTCGAGTACCAGACCGAGTCGCGTCACTACGCGCACGTCGACTGCCCCGGTCACGCGGACTACATCAAGAACATGATCACCGGTGCGGCGCAGATGGACGGCGCCATCCTCGTGGTCGCCGCGACCGACGGCCCGATGCCGCAGACCAAGGAGCACGTGCTCCTGGCCCGCCAGGTCGGCGTTCCGTACATCGTTGTCGCCCTGAACAAGGCCGACATGGTGGACGACGAGGAGATCCTGGAGCTCGTCGAGCTCGAGGTCCGTGAGCTCCTCTCCGAGTACGAGTTCCCCGGCGACGACGTTCCGGTCGTCAAGGTCTCGGCGCTCAAGGCGCTCGAGGGCGACGCCGAGTGGGGCAAGTCCGTCCTCGACCTGATGAAGGCCGTCGACGAGTCGATCCCGCAGCCCGAGCGTGACGTCGACAAGCCGTTCCTGATGCCGATCGAGGACGTCTTCACGATCACCGGTCGTGGCACCGTCGTCACCGGTCGTATCGAGCGCGGTGTCCTGAAGGTCAACGAGACCGTCGACATCATCGGCATCAAGACCGAGAAGACCACCACCACGGTCACCGGTATCGAGATGTTCCGCAAGCTGCTCGACGAGGGCCAGGCCGGTGAGAACGTCGGTCTGCTGCTCCGCGGCATCAAGCGCGAGGACGTCGAGCGCGGCCAGGTCATCATCAAGCCGGGCTCGGTCACCCCGCACACCGAGTTCGAGGCGCAGGCCTACATCCTGTCCAAGGACGAGGGTGGCCGCCACACGCCGTTCTTCAACAACTACCGTCCGCAGTTCTACTTCCGTACCACGGACGTGACGGGCGTTGTGACCCTCCCCGAGGGCACCGAGATGGTCATGCCGGGCGACAACACCGAGATGTCCGTCCAGCTGATCCAGCCGGTCGCCATGGAGGAGGGCCTGAAGTTCGCCATCCGTGAGGGTGGCCGGACCGTCGGCGCCGGCCAGGTCACCAAGATCGTCAAGTAAGACGGTCCGCTCGACCTGGTAGCTCCCCGGAGCACCCCAAGGAGCCCCGCACACCGCAAGGTGGGCGGGGCTCCTTGACAGTTGGGGATCGATTGGCCTTGGGTGCCGGGCGTATGGCACACTGTCCAGGTTGCTCGGTTGAGTGCCGATGCTGCGCGCCTCCCGCCGGGAGGACCGGAAGCGAGTCCCAGGTATTCGTCGTCCCTCTTCAGGGGCGGAAGTACGGGAATCTTCCGGGAAGCGTCAGCGGGGTGCCTCGGCCAGGCGCCCGGTGGGTGTCCTTCCCCCGCCTCCTCCTTCTTGAGGGATCTTCCGTGCGGAGATTTACGAGAAGGGGTGCGACACGCCCGACCGCGTGGGTCGGAGAAGGACGGTGCTTCTTCTGAGGCGCAGCACACCGGGTCCCAGAGCGTTACGAGAGACAGGACTACGAAGTAGCCATGGCGGGACAGAAGATCCGCATCCGGCTCAAGGCCTACGACCACGAGGTCATCGACTCCTCGGCGAAGAAGATCGTCGAGACGGTGACCCGCACTGGTGCGTCGGTCGCGGGCCCGGTGCCGCTGCCCACTGAAAAGAACGTGTACTGCGTCATCAAGTCGCCGCACAAGTACAAGGACTCGCGCGAGCACTTCGAGATGCGCACGCACAAGCGCCTGATCGACATCCTCGACCCGACGCCGAAGACCGTTGACTCCCTGATGCGACTCGACCTCCCGGCCGGTGTCGACATCGAGATCAAGCTCTGAGGGTCGGTGATCTGAGAGATGGCTAAGCAGATCAAGGGCATCCTGGGCGAGAAGCTCGGTATGACGCAGGTGTGGGACGAGAACAACCGCGTTGTTCCGGTCACCGTCGTCAAGGCCGGGCCCTGTGTCGTTACCCAGGTGCGCACCAATGACCAGGACGGCTACGACTCCGTCCAGATCGCCTTCGGCGAGATCGACCCGCGCAAGGTGAACAAGCCCCTCAAGGGCCACTTCGCGAAGGCCGACGTCACCCCCCGCCGTCACCTCGTCGAGGTCCGTACTCCCGACGCCGGTGAGTACACCCTCGGCCAGGAGCTGACCGCTGAGACCTTCGAGTCCGGCGTCAAGGTGGACGTGACCGGCAAGAGCAAGGGCAAGGGCTTCGCCGGTGTCATGAAGCGTCACGGCTTCGGCGGCGGCAAGGCCTCGCACGGTGCCCACCGCGTGCACCGCAAGCCGGGCTCCATCGGTGGCTGCGCCACCCCGGGCCGCGTGTTCAAGGGCATGCGGATGGCCGGCCGTATGGGCAATGAGCGGGTCACCACCCAGAACCTGACCGTCCACGCCGTTGACGCGGAGAAGGGTCTGCTGCTCATCAAGGGCGCAGTTCCTGGTCCGAACGGCGGCCTCGTCCTGGTCCGTACCGCGGCCAAGGGGGCCTGAGGTAACCGATGAGCACCATTGACATCCTTTCGCCTGCTGGCGACAAGGCCGGGTCCGTCGAGCTCCCTGCGGAGATCTTCGACGCCAAGGTCAGCATCCCGCTGATCCACCAGGTCGTTGTTGCGCAGCTGGCCGCGGCCCGTCAGGGCACGCACAAGACCAAGACCCGCGGCGAGGTCCGCGGCGGTGGCAAGAAGCCTTACCGCCAGAAGGGCACCGGCCGCGCGCGCCAGGGTTCGACCCGTGCGCCGCAGTTCGCCGGCGGTGGCATCGTCCACGGCCCCGTGCCGCGTGACTACAGCCAGCGGACCCCGAAGAAGATGAAGGCCGCCGCCCTGCGCGGTGCCCTCACCGACCGGGCCCGCAACAGCCGCATCCACGTCGTTTCCGGCGTGGTCGAGGGCGACATCTCCACCAAGGCCGCCAAGGCTCTCCTCGGCAAGGTCAGCGAGCGCAAGAACGTGCTCCTGGTCGCCGAGCGCAGCGACGAGGCCGCGTGGCTGTCCGCCCGCAACCTGCCCCAGGTTCACATCCTGGAGCCGGGCCAGCTGAACACGTACGACGTGCTCGTCTCCGACGACGTGGTCTTCACCAAGGCCGCCTTCGAGTCCTTCGTGTCCGGCCCCAAGGCCAACGCTGAGACCGAAGGGAGCGACGCCTGATGACTGAGGCCGTCGTCACCAGCAAGACCTTCACGGACCCGCGTGACATTCTCGTCAAGCCGGTGGTTTCCGAGAAGAGCTACGCGCTGCTGGACGAGAACAAGTACACGTTCGTCGTCGACCCGCGTGCCAACAAGACCCAGATCAAGCAGGCCGTCGAGGCGGTCTTCTCGGTCAAGGTCACCGGGGTCAACACGATCAACCGGCAGGGCAAGCGCAAGCGCACCCGCACCGGTTACGGCAAGCGCGCCAACACCAAGCGCGCCATCGTGACCCTCGCCGAGGGCGACCGTATCGACATCTTCGGCGGCCCGGTCTCCTAACGGAGTCCGAGTCGTCCGGAATCGGACGAGGACTGAGAAATGGGTATCCGCAAGTACAAGCCGACGACCCCGGGCCGTCGTGGCTCCAGCGTCGCCGACTTTGTCGAGATCACGCGGTCCACGCCGGAGAAGTCGCTGGTCCGCCCGCTGCACAGCAAGGGCGGCCGTAACAACGCCGGTCGTGTGACCGTTCGCCACCAGGGCGGTGGCCACAAGCGCGCCTACCGCGTGATCGACTTCCGTCGTCACGACAAGGACGGCGTGCCGGCCAAGGTCGCGCACATCGAGTACGACCCGAACCGCACCGCGCGCATCGCGCTGCTGCACTACGCAGACGGCGAGAAGCGCTACATCATCGCGCCCCGTGGCCTGGTCCAGGGTGCTCGGATTGAGAACGGCCCTGGCGCCGACATCAAGCCGGGCAACAACCTGCCGCTGCGCCACATCCCCGTGGGTACGACGATCCACGCGATCGAGCTGCGTCCGGGCGGCGGTGCGAAGTTCGCCCGCTCGGCCGGTGCCTCCGTGCAGCTGCTGGCGAAGGAGGGCGCGATGGCCCACCTTCGTATGCCGTCCGGTGAGATCCGCCTGGTCGACGTGCGCTGCCGCGCCACCGTCGGCGAGGTCGGCAACGCCGAGCAGTCGAACATCAACTGGGGCAAGGCCGGCCGCATGCGCTGGAAGGGCGTCCGCCCGACCGTGCGTGGTGTCGTGATGAACCCGGTCGACCACCCGCACGGTGGTGGTGAGGGCAAGACCTCCGGTGGTCGCCACCCGGTCTCGCCCTGGGGCCAGAAGGAGGGTCGTACTCGCTCGCCGAAGAAGGCCAGCAACAAGTACATCGTCCGCCGCCGCAAGACGAACAAGAAGCGCTAGGAGCGGGTTTAGATGCCGCGCAGTCTCAAGAAGGGGCCCTTCGTCGACGACCACCTCTCCAAGAAGGTGGACACGCAGAACGAAGCCGGCACCAAGAACGTCATCAAGACCTGGTCCCGCCGCTCCATGATCGTCCCGGCCATGCTCGGCCACACGATCGCGGTGCATGACGGCCGCAAGCACGTCCCGGTGTTCGTCACCGAGTCGATGGTCGGCCACAAGCTCGGCGAGTTTGCGCCGACCCGCACCTTCCGCGGCCACGAGAAGGACGACCGCAAGTCGCGTCGTCGCTGATCGACCGGAGTGCGAAGACTATGACTGACACCGAAGGGACAACCATGGAAGCCAGGGCCCAGGCGCGGTACATCCGCGTCACGCCCATGAAGGCCCGCCGCGTGGTGGACCTTATCCGTGGCATGGATGCCACGGAGGCTCAGGCGGTCCTGCGTTTCGCCCCGCAGGCCGCGAGCGTGCCGGTGGGCAAGGTGCTGGACAGCGCCATTGCCAACGCCGCGCACAACTACGACCACACGGACGCCTCTACGCTGGTCATCAGCGAGGCGTACGTCGACGAGGGCCCGACCCTGAAGCGGTTCCGTCCGCGTGCCCAGGGCCGTGCCTACCGGATCCGCAAGCGGACCAGCCACATCACCGTGGTCGTCAGCAGCAAGGAAGGAACCCGGTAATGGGCCAGAAGGTAAACCCGCACGGGTTCCGCCTCGGCGTGACGACGGACTTCAAGTCCCGCTGGTACGCCGACAAGCTGTACAAGGACTACGTCAAGGAAGACGTCGCCATTCGTCGCATGATGACGAAGGGCATGGAGCGCGCCGGTATCTCGAAGGTGGAGATCGAGCGCACCCGTGAGCGCGTCCGCGTTGACATCCACACCGCTCGCCCGGGCATCGTCATCGGCCGCCGCGGCGCCGAGGCCGACCGCATCCGCGGTGAGCTGGAGAAGCTGACCGGCAAGCAGGTCCAGCTGAACATCCTCGAGGTCAAGAACCCCGAGACCGATGCCCAGCTGGTGGCCCAGGCCGTCGCCGAGCAGCTGTCCTCCCGCGTCTCCTTCCGTCGCGCCATGCGTAAGAGCATGCAGTCGACGATGAAGGCCGGCGCCAAGGGCATCAAGATCCAGTGCGGTGGCCGTCTCGGCGGCGCCGAGATGTCCCGCTCGGAGTTCTACCGCGAGGGCCGTGTGCCCCTGCACACGCTCCGCGCGAACGTCGACTACGGCTTCTTCGAGGCCAAGACCACCTTCGGCCGCATCGGCGTGAAGGTCTGGATCTACAAGGGCGACGTCAAGAACATCGCCGAGGTGCGTGCCGAGAACGCCGCCGCCCGTGCGGGCAACCGCCCGGCCCGCGGTGGTGGCAACGACCGCCCGCGCCGCGGTGGCGAGCGTGGCGGCCGCGGCCGCAAGCCGCAGCAGCAGAGCGCCGCTGCCGAGGCCCCCAAGACGGAGTCGTCGGCGGCTGCTGCCTCTGCACCGGCTGAGACCCCCGGAACGGAGGCCTGACCGACATGCTGATCCCTCGCAGGGTCAAGCACCGCAAGCAGCACCACCCGAAGCGCAACGGCATGGCCAAGGGTGGCACCGAGCTGGCCTTCGGTGAGTACGGAATCCAGGCCGTCACCCCGGCCTACGTGACGAACCGGCAGATCGAGTCCGCTCGTATTGCCATGACCCGTCACATCAAGCGTGGCGGCAAGGTGTGGATCAACATCTACCCCGACCGTCCGCTGACGAAGAAGCCGGCCGAGACCCGCATGGGTTCCGGTAAGGGTTCTCCGGAGTGGTGGGTCGCGAACGTCAAGCCCGGTCGGGTGATGTTCGAGCTGTCCTTCCCGAACGAAAAGGTTGCCAAGGAGGCGCTGACCCGCGCCGCCCACAAGCTTCCGATGAAGTGCCGCATCGTGCGGCGCGAGGCAGGTGAGTCGTGATGGCGGCCGGTACCAAGGCGACCGAGCTGCGCGAGCTGAACAACGAGGACCTCGTTGCCAAGCTTCGTGAGGCCAAGGAGGAGCTGTTCAACCTCCGCTTCCAGGCGGCGACCGGACAGCTTGAGAACCACGGTCGGCTCAAGTCCGTCCGTAAGGACATCGCCCGGATCTACACCCTGATGCGGGAGCGCGAGCTCGGCATCGAGACGGTGGAGAGCGCCTGATGAGCGAGAAGAATGTGACTGAGACGAACGAGCGCGGTTTCCGCAAGACCCGTGAGGGTCTGGTCGTCAGCGACAAGATGGACAAGACCGTCGTCGTCGCCGTCGAGGACCGCGTCAAGCACGCGCTGTACGGCAAGGTCATCCGCCGTACCAACAAGCTCAAGGCGCACGACGAGCAGAACGCTGCCGGTGTCGGCGACCGCGTCCTCCTGATGGAGACCCGGCCGCTGTCCGCCACCAAGCGCTGGCGCATCGTCGAGATCCTCGAGAAGGCCAAGTAATCCCTCCTAGGGGGACCCCCTAGGAACAGTTCCGCCAGGCTCGGCGAGAAGCGCGAAGCACTCGCGCTTCTCGCCGGGAACCGGCAGACATTCAGGAGATAGACGTGATCCAGCAGGAGTCGCGACTGCGTGTCGCCGACAACACTGGTGCGAAGGAAATCCTTTGCATCCGTGTTCTCGGTGGTTCCGGTCGCCGCTACGCGGGCATCGGTGACGTCATCGTCGCCACCGTCAAGGATGCGATCCCCGGTGGCAACGTGAAGAAGGGTGACGTCGTCAAGGCCGTCATCGTTCGCACCGTCAAGGAGCGCCGCCGTCCGGACGGCTCGTACATCCGCTTCGACGAGAACGCGGCCGTCATCCTCAAGAACGATGGCGACCCCCGCGGCACCCGCATCTTCGGCCCCGTGGGCCGGGAACTGCGCGAGAAGAAGTTCATGAAGATCATCTCGCTCGCGCCGGAGGTGCTGTAACCGATGAAGATCAAGAAGGGCGACCTGGTCCAGGTCATCACCGGTAAGGACAAGGGCAAGCAGGGCAAGGTCATCCAGGCCTTCCCCCGCGAGGACCGCGTCCTGGTCGAGGGTGTCAACCGGGTCAAGAAGCACACCAAGGCCGGCCAGACCGCTCGTGGTTCGAAGACCGGCGGCATCGTGACGACCGAGGCCCCGATCCACGTGAGCAACGTTCAGCTCGTGGTGGAGAAGGACGGCCAGAAGGTTGTCACCCGCGTCGGATACCGCTTCGACGACGAGGGCAACAAGATCCGCGTTGCCAAGCGGACCGGTGAGGACATCTGATGACTGCCACCACCAACGCGCCGCGTCTCAAGACGCGCTACCGCGAAGAGATCGCCGGGAAGCTGAAGGACGAGTTCTCCTTCGAGAACGTCATGCAGATCCCCGGTCTGACCAAGATCGTGGTCAACATGGGTGTGGGCGACGCCGCCCGCGACTCCAAGCTGATCGAGGGCGCCATCCGCGACCTCACCACGATCACCGGCCAGAAGCCGGCCGTCACCAAGGCCCGTAAGTCCATCGCGCAGTTCAAGCTGCGTGAGGGCCAGCCGATCGGTGCCCACGTCACCCTCCGCGGTGACCGCATGTGGGAGTTCCTGGACCGTCTGCTGTCGCTCGCGCTCCCGCGCATCCGCGACTTCCGTGGTCTGTCCCCGAAGCAGTTCGACGGTCGGGGCAACTACACCTTCGGTCTCACGGAGCAGGTCATGTTCCACGAGATCGACCAGGACAAGATCGACCGTACCCGGGGTATGGACATCACCGTGGTCACCACGGCGACCAACGACGATGAGGGCCGCGCTCTCCTTCGTCACCTCGGCTTCCCGTTCAAGGAGGCGTGAGCGAGATGGCGAAGAAGGCTCTGATTGCCAAGGCTGCTCGCAAGCCGAAGTTCGGTGTGCGCGCGTACACCCGCTGCCAGCGCTGCGGCCGTCCGCACTCCGTGTACCGCAAGTTCGGCCTGTGCCGCGTGTGCCTTCGTGAGATGGCTCACCGTGGCGAGCTGCCGGGCGTGACCAAGAGCTCCTGGTAATCCCCCAGTTGGGATAACCCGGAGACTCTCGGTAAGCAGTCGGTCGGCGGGCACCTGCCCCCTTTTCCCGTAGGGTGGAGGGGTTTGGGTGTCCCGCCGCCCGAGACCGACCGCGGGCCGAGCCCGCATAACGTCGCTTACTACGCCGTAGGTCCCCGCGCCGCACCCGTCCCGACTCTGATCGGGGAGAGGGATGGCGCACATAGGAAACCCCGGCGAGAGAGGCCGAAGGCCAATTCATGACCATGACTGACCCCATCGCAGACATGCTGACCCGTCTGCGGAACGCGAACTCGGCGTACCACGACACCGTCGTGATGCCGCACAGCAAGATCAAGTCGCACATCGCGGAGATCCTCCAGCAGGAGGGTTACATCACCGGCTGGCGCGTCGAGGACGCCGAGGTCGGCAAGAACCTCGTCCTCGAGCTGAAGTTCGGCCCGAACCGCGAGCGCTCGATCGCCGGCATCAAGCGGATCTCGAAGCCGGGCCTGCGGGTCTACGCAAAGTCCACCAACCTGCCGAAGGTGCTCGGCGGCCTGGGCGTGGCGATCATCTCCACGTCGCACGGTCTCCTCACCGGCCAGCAGGCGCAGAAGAAGGGCGTGGGTGGGGAAGTCCTCGCCTACGTCTGGTAACCCGGGAACGGAGGAAGAGCTAATGTCGCGCATTGGCAAGCTGCCCATCCAGGTTCCCGCTGGCGTGGACGTCACCATCGAGGGCCGCACGGTCAACGTGAAGGGTCCCAAGGGTTCCCTTTCGCACACCGTCGCGGCTCCCATCGAGGTCGCCAAGGGTGAGGACGGCGTCATCAACGTCACCCGCCCGAACGACGAGCGTCAGAACAAGGCCCTGCACGGCCTGTCCCGCACGCTGGTGGCGAACATGATCACCGGCGTGACCCAGGGATACAGCAAGGCGCTCGAGATCAGCGGTGTCGGTTACCGCGTCCAGGCGAAGGGCTCCAACCTGGAGTTCTCCCTGGGCTACAGCCACCCGATCCTGATCGAGGCCCCCGAGGGCATCTCGTTCAAGGTCGAGTCCCCGACCAAGCTCAGCGTCGAGGGCATCGACAAGCAGAAGGTCGGCGAGGTGGCGGCGAACATCCGCAAGCTGCGCAAGCCTGACCCGTACAAGGCCAAGGGCGTCAAGTACGCCGGCGAGGTCATCCGCCGCAAGGTCGGAAAGGCTGGTAAGTAAGCCATGGCATACGGTGTGAAGATCGCTAAGGGCAACGCGTACAAGCGCGCCGCTGCCAAGCGTCGCCACATCCGCATCCGTAAGCGGATTTCGGGTACCCCGGAGCGTCCGCGTCTGGTCGTGACGCGGTCCAACCGCGGCATCACCGCTCAGGTCATCGACGACATCCAGGGCCACACCCTGGCTTCGGCGTCGACCCTGGACGCGTCCATCCGTGGTGGCGAGGGCGACAAGAGCGCCCAGGCCCAGAAGGTCGGCGCCCTGGTTGCCGAGCGTGCCAAGGCCGCCGGTGTCGAGGCCGTCGTGTTCGACCGCGGTGGCAAGCAGTACGCCGGGCGGATTGCCGCTCTGGCCGACGCCGCCCGCGAAGCCGGGCTGAAGTTCTAAGCCCCGGTTCCGGAGCTAGCGGACGTAACAGAGAGAGGTAAATCCAATGGCTGGACCCCAGCGCCGCGGCAGCGGTGCCGGTGGCGGCGAGCGGCGGGACCGGAAGGGTCGCGACGGTGGCGCTGCCGCCGAGAAGACCGCGTACGTTGAGCGCGTAGTCGCGATCAACCGCGTCGCCAAGGTTGTCAAGGGTGGTCGTCGCTTCAGCTTTACCGCGCTGGTCGTGGTGGGCGACGGTGACGGCACCGTGGGTGTCGGTTACGGCAAGGCCAAGGAAGTTCCGGCTGCCATCGCCAAGGGCGTGGAAGAGGCCAAGAAGAACTTCTTCAAGGTCCCCCGTATCCAGGGCACCATCCCGCACCCCATCCAGGGCGAGAAGGCTGCGGGCGTCGTCCTGCTCAAGCCGGCTTCCCCCGGTACCGGTGTGATCGCCGGTGGCCCGGTGCGCGCCGTTCTGGAGTGCGCGGGCATCCACGACGTGCTGAGCAAGTCGCTCGGTTCGTCGAACCCGATCAACATCGTGCACGCCACGGTGACCGCGCTTCAGGGCCTGCAGCGCCCCGAGGAGATCGCGGCCCGTCGTGGCCTGCCGCTGGAGGACGTGGCTCCCGCCGCTCTGCTGCGGGCGCGTGCAGGGGTGAGCGCGTAATGGCTCGCCTGGAGATCACGCAGACCAAGTCCTACATCGGCAGCAAGCAGAACCACCGCGACACGCTGCGTTCGCTCGGCCTGAAGCGGCTGGGTGACGTGGTTGTCAAGGAGGACCGCCCCGAGTTCCGCGGCATGGTGCACACCGTCCGCCACCTCGTGTCGGTCAAGGAGGTCGACTGACATGGCGGAGCAGAACCCGCTGAAGGTCCACAACCTCCGGCCCGCCCCGGGCGCCAAGACCGCCAAGACCCGTGTCGGTCGTGGTGAGGCGTCCAAGGGTAAGACCGCCGGTCGTGGTACCAAGGGCACCAAGGCCCGTTACCAGGTTCCGGAGCGCTTCGAGGGTGGGCAGATGCCCCTCCACATGCGCCTCCCGAAGCTGAAGGGCTTCAAGAACCCCGCCCACAAGCAGTTCCAGGTCGTGAACCTGGCCAAGCTGGCCGAGCTCTACCCGCAGGGTGGCGAGGTCACGGTGGCCGACCTGGTTGCCAAGGGCGCGGTGCGCAAGAACGAGCTCGTCAAGGTCCTGGGCCAGGGCGAGGTCTCCGTGGCGCTGCAGGTTTCGGTTGACGCCGTCTCCGGCTCCGCCAAGGAGAAGATCGCCGCCGCCGGCGGCACCGTCACCGAGCTCATCTGAGTTCGTTGGTTCAACTGACCGGGGATGCCCATCGATTGGGGCATCCCCGGTTGGTCGTTCCACGGGGGTACGGTCGCCGGTAAGGTGGCATGCACTGTTGTTTTCCGGGGCCAATGCCCCGGGCCCCCGCCGCATGGGCCGTGCCCGTGCGGTTTCCGGCCGTTACGTATTCGTCGATCCTCAAGACCGTTACCTCTCGCCCGCGGGGCGGGGGGCGCAGGAGGCACCGTGCTCACCGCGTTCGCCCGAGCGTTCAAGACGCCCGACCTGCGCAAGAAGCTGCTGTTCACGTTGGGCATCATCGTGCTCTACCGGATCGGAGCGCACGTCCCGGTCCCTGGGGTGAACTACGCGAACGTCGAGACCTGCATGAAGCAGGCCGGCGGCAACAGCGGGTTGTTCGCCCTGGTGAACATGTTCAGCGGTGGTGCGCTGCTGCAGATCACGATCTTCGCGCTGGGGATCATGCCGTACATCACGGCGAGCATCATCCTCCAGCTGCTCACCGTGGTCATCCCCCGGCTGGAGGCCCTCAAGAAAGAGGGGCAGTCGGGCCAGGGGAAGATCACCCAGTACACCCGCTATCTGACCGTGGCGCTCGCGGTCCTGCAGGGCACCGGCCTGGTGGCCACCGCCCGCAGCGGCGCGCTCTTCCAGAGCTGCCCGGTCGCCAGCGAGATCGTGCCCAGCGACTCGATCTTCACCACCATCACGATGGTCATCTGCATGACCGCCGGCACCTGCCTGATCATGTGGCTCGGTGAGCTCGTCACCGACCGCGGCATCGGCAACGGCATGTCCATCCTGATGTTCATCTCGATCGCCGCCGGATTCCCGGGCGCCCTGTGGCAGATCAAGCTCACCGGCAAGCTCGCGGACGGCTGGATCGAGTTCTTCTCGGTGATCGCGGTGGGTCTGGCGATGGTCGCCCTGGTGGTCTTCGTCGAGCAGGCCCAGCGGCGCATCCCGGTGCAGTACGCGAAGCGGATGATCGGCCGCCGGTCCTATGGCGGTACGTCCACGTACATCCCGCTCAAGGTGAATCAGGCGGGTGTGATTCCGGTCATCTTCGCGTCGTCGCTGCTCTACATTCCAGCCCTGGTTGCACAGTTCAGCGGGTCGAAGGCGGCATGGGCGACCTGGATCGCCACCAACTTCACCAAGGGAAATCACCCGGTTTACATCGTTACGTACTTCCTGCTGATCGTCTTCTTCGCCTTCTTCTACGTCGCCATCAGCTTCAACCCCGAAGAAGTTGCCGACAACATGAAGAAGTATGGTGGCTTCATCCCGGGTATCCGGGCTGGTCGCCCGACGGCCGAGTACCTCAGCTACGTGCTCAACCGGATCACGTGGCCGGGCTCGCTGTACCTGGGGCTGATCGCGCTCGTACCAACAGTGGCGTTGGTGCTGTTCAACGCGAACCAGAACTTCCCGTTCGGCGGGACGAGCATCCTCATCATCGTGGGTGTGGGTCTGGAGACCGTGAAGCAGATTGAGAGCCAGCTTCAGCAGCGCAACTACGAAGGGTTCCTCCGCTGATGCGAATCGTCCTCGTCGGGCCCCCGGGGGCCGGCAAGGGTACGCAGGCTGCGTACCTTGCCAAGAACCTCGTGATCCCGCACATCTCCACGGGGGACCTGTTCCGGGCCAACATCAGCCAGGGCACCGACCTCGGCAAGCAGGCCAAGGCGTTCATGGACGCCGGTGAACTCGTTCCCGACGAGGTCACCATCGGCATGGCCCGCGACCGGATGAACCAGCCGGACGCCGCCGGCGGCTTCCTGCTGGACGGCTTCCCCCGCAACGTCTCGCAGGCCGAGGCGCTCGACGAGGCCCTCAAGGAGGACGGCGTCACGCTCGACGCGGTCCTGGACCTGGAGGTCCCCGAGGAAGAGGTGGTCAAGCGCATCGCCGGCCGCCGCATCTGCCGCAAGGACTCCAGCCACGTCTTCCACGTGACCTACAGCGCGCCGGAGCGGGAGGGCGTCTGTGACGTCTGCGGCGGCGAGCTGTACCAGCGTGACGACGACAGCGAGGAGACCGTCCGCAAGCGGCTGGAGGTCTACCACACGCAGACCGAGCCGATCATCGACTACTACAAGGCCCAGGACCTGGTCGTGACCATCCCGGCACTCGGGAAGGTCGAAGAGGTCACGGAGCGCGCGATGGCCGCGCTCCAGGGCGGCAAGTAGCGGACAGCTCCGTACGGCCGCGGTGTCCAGCACGGGCACCGCGGCCGTACTGTTGGTCGGGTACGACGTCAGACAGCACGGATCGGAAGGGCGTAAGCCGCGATGGTGGAGATCAAGACCCCCGAGCAGATCGCGAAGATGCGCGAGGCGGGGCTGGTGGTCGCCGCCATCCACGCCGCGACCCGGGAGGTCGCGGTGCCGGGCGCCACGACCAAGGACCTGGACGACGCGGCGCGCAAGGTGCTCGCCGAGCACGGTGCGAAGTCCAACTTCCTCGGCTACGGCGGCTTCCCCGCGACGATCTGCACCTCGGTGAACGACGTCGTGGTCCACGGCATCCCGGACACCGACACCGTGCTGGCGGACGGCGACATCATCTCCATCGACTGCGGCGCGATCGTCGACGGCTGGCACGGCGACGCCGCGTACACCGCGTTCGTCGGCTCCGGTCACTCCGCGGAGCTGGTCGAGCTCAGCCGGGTCACCGAGGGCTCGATGTGGGCGGGCATCGCCGCGGTCGCCAAGGGCAACCGGCTCGTCGACATCTCCAAGGCGATCGAGGGCTACATCCGCCGCCAGCCCCGCCCGGCCGGCGGCAAGTACGGCATCGTCGAGGACTACGGCGGCCACGGCATCGGCTCGCAGATGCACATGGACCCGCACCTGCTGAACTACGTCGACCGCAAGCGCGGCCGCGGCCCCAAGCTGGTGCCCGGTTTCTGCATCGCGATCGAGCCGATGGTGAACCTCGGCACCCCGAAGACCCATGTCCTTGAGGACGACTGGACCGTGAAGTCGAACGACGGCAGCTGGTCCTCGCACTGGGAGCACTCGGTCGCGCTGACCGAGCAGGGCCCGCTGGTGCTGACCGCGCCCGACGGCGGCAAGGCCCGGCTCGCGGAGCTCGGGATCACCGCGGCGCCGGACCCGCTGGCGTAACGATCTCCCCGCATGGGCAATAATCCTGGATTCGTCTTTTCCCGGACCCTGACGTAGACTGACGCGTCGGCTCTCGTGCATCCGTATGCCTGTTAAAGGGTCCGGACGCATTGCAGGTGTTTCACCTGCGAATGACAGCCGCCAAAAGGTAGCCGATTCGAAGGGCGAAGCGTGGCCAAGAAGCAAGGTGCCATCGAGATCGAGGGCACCGTGATCGAGTCCCTCCCGAACGCGATGTTCAAGGTGGAGCTTCAGAACGGTCACAAGGTCCTCGCGCACATCAGCGGCAAGATGCGGATGCACTACATCCGTATCCTTCCGGATGACCGGGTCGTCGTGGAGCTCTCTCCCTACGACCTGACGCGTGGGCGGATCGTCTACCGCTACAAGTAGATCTTGTCGGCACCCCGCTCCCGTGGGGTGACGGCACTGACCCGGAGAACCTCACATCCCATGAAGGTCAAGCCGAGCGTCAAGAAGATCTGCGACAAGTGCAAGGTGATCCGCCGCCACGGCCGGGTCATGGTCATCTGCGACAACCTGCGCCACAAGCAGCGCCAGGGCTGACGCACGCCGACCACCTGCATTTCGCAGTTCGCGCGACGCAAGCACCACACGTTCATACGCAGTCACCCGACCCCCCGCACCAGCGGCGTGGGGACGACACCCCCGGCTCGGAGGCCGGGGACCCGGCTCGTAATTCTGCAGAGTCTTACGGGAACGGTGCTGCGGAAGACCTCCGAATAGCCATCAGGAGCCACATCAATGGCACGCCTCGCAGGCGTTGATCTCCCGCGCGAAAAGCGTGTGGAGGTCGCCCTCACCTACGTCTTCGGTATCGGGCGGACGCTCTCGCAGCAGACCCTCGCCGCCACCGGCGTGAACCCGAACACCCGGGTCCGCGATCTGGCCGAGGAAGACCTCGTCAAGATCCGCGAGTACGTCGACAACAACCTCAAGACCGAGGGTGACCTCCGTCGCGAGATCCAGGCCGACATCCGCCGCAAGGTCGAGATCGGCTGCTACCAGGGTCTGCGTCACCGTCGCGGTCTGCCGGTGCACGGTCAGCGCACCAGCACGAACGCCCGTACCCGCAAGGGTCCGCGTCGCGCGATCGCCGGCAAGAAGAAGCCGGGCAAGAAGTAGTCCTCAGCAGGACGCTCACCAGCGGTCTTCGCTGTAGGACCGACCACCTCCACGGGAGAAATTCATGCCTCCGAAGGGCCGTACGGCCGGCGCCAAGAAGGTGCGCCGCAAGGAGAAGAAGAACGTCGCCCACGGGCACGCTCACATCAAGAGCACGTTCAACAACACGATCGTCTCGATCACCGACCCGACCGGGAACGTGATCTCTTGGGCCTCGGCCGGCCACGTCGGCTTCAAGGGCTCGCGCAAGTCCACCCCCTTCGCCGCGCAGATGGCCGCCGAGTCGGCCGCCCGCCGCGCGCAGGAGCACGGCATGCGCAAGGTCGACGTCTTCGTCAAGGGTCCCGGCTCCGGCCGTGAGACCGCGATCCGCTCCCTCCAGGCCACCGGCCTCGAGGTCGGCTCGATCCAGGACGTCACCCCCACCCCGCACAACGGATGCCGCCCGCCCAAGCGCCGCCGCGTCTGACCATCTGAAGTAGGAGACAACTAGACAATGGCGCGTTACACCGGGGCCGACTGCAAGCGTTGCCGTCGGGAGAAGCAGAAGCTCTTCCTCAAGGGGAGCAAGTGCGAGAGCGCGAAGTGCCCGATCGAGATCCGTCCTTACCCCCCGGGTGAGCACGGTCGCGGGCGCACCAAGGACAGCGAGTACCTGCTCCAGCTTCGTGAGAAGCAGAAGTGCAGCCGCATCTACGGTGTCCTTGAGAAGCAGTTCGTGAACTACTACAAGGAAGCGAACCAGAAGACCGGCAAGACCGGTGAGAACCTTCTGCGCATCCTTGAGACCCGCCTCGACAACGTGGTCTACCGGGCCGGCTTCGCCAAGTCCCGCGACCACGCCCGTCAGCTGGTCCGTCACGGACACATCACCGTGAACGGCCGCAAGACCGACATCCCGTCGGCCCGTGTGGCAGTGAACGACATCGTCGAGGTCCGCGAGGGCTCTCGGAACCTGACCCCCTTCGAGGTGGCCAAGGCCGAGGCCGGCGAGAAGACCGTTCCGGCGTGGCTGGAGGCGATCCCCTCGCAGCTGCGGATCCTCGTGCACAGCCTGCCCGAGCGCCAGGTGATCGACACCCAGGTGCAGGAGCAGCTGATCGTCGAGCTCTACTCGAAGTAAGGCTCGTCGGCCCCCGTCACGTCGGGGGCCGCTGGGTGTGGGCGGTACGGAGCTTCGGCGTCGTACCGCCCGTACCCTTGTCGGTACAGCGGGCGTCAAATAGCGGGCGCCCACGACTGAAGGACCGAAAAACATGCTGATTGCTCAGCGTCCCTCCCTGACCGAAGAGGTCGTGGACGAATACCGCTCCCGGTTCGTGATCGAGCCGCTGGAGCCGGGCTTCGGCTACACCCTCGGCAACTCCCTGCGTCGTACGCTCCTCTCCTCGATCCCGGGTGCGGCGGTCACGTCCATCCGCATCGACGGTGTCCTGCACGAGTTCACCACCGTGCCGGGCGTCAAGGAGGACGTCACCGACCTCATCCTCAACATCAAGCAGCTGGTCGTCTCCTCGGAGCACGACGAGCCGGTCGTGATGTACCTGCGCAAGCAGGGCCCGGGCCTGGTGACCGCCGCGGACATCGCGCCGCCGGCCGGTGTCGAGGTGCACAACCCCGACCTGGTCCTCGCCACGCTCAACGGCAAGGGCAAGCTGGAGATGGAGCTGACCGTCGAGCGCGGTCGCGGCTACGTCTCCGCCGTGCAGAACAAGCAGGTGGGCCAGGAGATCGGCCGTATCCCGGTCGACTCCATCTACTCGCCGGTGCTCAAGGTCACGTACAAGGTCGAGGCGACCCGTGTCGAGCAGCGCACCGACTTCGACAAGCTGATCGTCGACGTCGAGACCAAGCAGGCGATGCGTCCGCGCGACGCCATGGCCTCCGCCGGTAAGACCCTGGTCGAGCTGTTCGGTCTCGCCCGCGAGCTGAACATCGACGCCGAGGGCATCGACATGGGCCCGTCCCCCACGGACGCCGCCCTGGCCGCCGACCTGGCGCTGCCGATCGAGGAGCTGGAGCTCACCGTCCGCTCCTACAACTGCCTCAAGCGCGAGGGCATCCACTCCGTGGGTGAGCTCGTCGCCCGCTCCGAGGCGGACCTGCTGGACATCCGCAACTTCGGTGCGAAGTCCATCGACGAGGTCAAGGCGAAGCTGGCCGGCATGGGCCTGGCCCTCAAGGACAGCCCGCCCGGATTCGACCCGACCGCCGCTGCCGACGCCTTCGGCGCCGACGACGACGCGGACGCCGGGTTCGTGGAGACCGAGCAGTACTGAGTTCGACCGGCAGGGGTCCGGGAGCCTTCCCGGGCCCCTGCCGTGTGATCTTCCGCGGGGCGGCCGCCTCGTGGGAACTGACACCGGTACCTGATACGGCCGGTGCAGCAATGAAGGAGATACACCATGCCGAAGCCCACCAAGGGTGCCCGTCTGGGCGGCAGCGCTGCGCACGAGCGTCTCATGCTGCGCAACCTGGCCACCGCGCTCTTCGAGCACGGCCGCATCACGACGACCGAGGCCAAGGCCCGCCGTCTGCGTCCGTACGCGGAGCGTCTGGTGACCAAGGCGAAGAAGGGCGACCTTCACAACCGCCGTCAGGTCATGCAGCTGATCTCGGACAAGAGCGTCGTGCACACGCTCTTCACGGAGATCGCGCCGCGGTTCGCGGAGCGTCCGGGTGGCTACACCCGTATCACCAAGATCGGCAACCGTCGTGGCGACAACGCCCCGATGGCCGTGATCGAGCTGGTCGAGGGCGAGATCGCCAAGAAGGCGACCGTCGCCGAGGCCGAGGCCGCGACCAAGCGCGCGGTGAAGGAAGCCGATGAGGCCGCGGCGACCGAGGCTCCGGCCGAGGCGCCCGCCGAGGAGTCCAAGGACGCCTGAGGTTGACCTCGCGTGAAGCGGGTCCGTCCGAGAGGGCGGGCCCGCTTTCGTGTCTTTCCCAAGGGATCTGCCCGGAGAGGATCTCCCCGTGAGTGACGAAGTACGGCCCGGACACGTCCGGATCCGCCTGGACCTGTCGTACGACGGCTCCGCCTTCCACGGCTGGGCCAAGCAGGCCGGCGGCCGGCGCACCGTGCAGGCCGAGATCGAGGACGCCCTGCGCACCGTGACGCGGTCGGGGGAGACGACGTACGAGCTGACGGTGGCCGGGCGGACGGACGCCGGGGTGCACGCGCGGGGCCAGGTGGCGCACGTCGACCTGCCCGGGGAGCTGTGGGCGGAGCACCGGGAGAAGCTGCTGAAGCGGCTCGCCGGGCGGCTTCCGAAGGACGTGCGGATCTGGCGCCTCACCGAGGCCCCCGAGGGCTTCAACGCGCGTTTCTCGGCGATCTGGCGGCGCTACGCCTACCGCGTCACCGACAACCCCGGCGGGGTCGACCCGCTGCTGCGCGGGCACGTCCTGTGGCACGACTGGCCGCTCGACGTGGACGCCATGAACGAGGCGGCCCGGCGGCTGCTCGGGGAGCACGACTTCGCGGCGTACTGCAAGAAGCGCGAGGGCGCGACGACCATCCGCACGCTCCAGGAGCTGAGCCTGGTGCGGGGCGAGGACGGGATCGTCACCGCCACGGTGCGGGCCGACGCCTTCTGCCACAACATGGTGCGCTCGCTGATCGGGGCGCTGCTGTTCGTGGGGGACGGGCACCGGCCGGCCGACTGGCCCCAGAAGGTGCTCGCGGCCGGCATACGCGACTCGGCCGTGCACGTGGTCCGGCCGCACGGGCTGACGCTCGAAGAGGTCGGGTACCCGGCGGACGGGCTGCTGGCGGCCCGCAACAAGGAGGCCCGGAACAAGCGGGCACTGCCGGCGGGCGGCTGCTGCTGAGCCGCCCGCCGGGGAGCCGGCCGGTCAGGACGACCGGCCGGCCTTCTTCCGGGCTTCCGCCAGCTGCCGTTCGGCGGCCTTGGCGGCCTGGTCCTTGCCCCGCTGGGTGATCTGGGTGAACGCGTAGGAGCCGCCGTCCCGGGCGATCTGCCGGGCCTTGGTCTCCGAGGTGGTGACGTCCTTGCCGTTGAGGTAGCCGGCGATCGTGAAGTAGGCGTAGCGGCCGGTGGCGTTGGTGGCCATCCGGCACTTGTGGCCCTGGCAGAAGTCCGAGGGGACGCCTCCGCCGGGCAGCGGCATGAGGTTGGTCCGGTTCTCGTTCATGACCTTGGTGGCCTTGGCGGGCGAGTCGAAGACCGCGATGCCGATGGTGACCGCCACTCCGCCCTTGGCGTAGGTGGCGCGCAGCAGCTGCTTGCAGCCGTTGTGGGACAGCGAGGAGACCAGCGCGCCCTGGGCTCCGGCGGTGCAGTCCTTGGTCGAGGCGGTGCTGGTGCGCGGGTAGCTGTGCTCGCCGACGACCATGGTCTTCTGCGGGAAGAGCGTGGCCGGGGTGAGCGGCGCGGTGTCCTTCTTGGGGTCGGAGATGTAGTCCTGCGGGTTGGGCGGCGGCGGTACGGAGACGTCCGGGAAGGACGGCTTGTCGTCCGGGGCCGCGGCCTGGCCGGACGAGGTGGGCGCGGCGGTCGGGTTGCCGCCGGGGGAGTCGCCGCCGGCCATCACCGCGGCGGCGACGATGCCGGCCACCGCGACGGTCGCCAGTGCTCCGCCGCCGATCCACATCCACCGCTTGCGGCGGGACTGCGCCTCGCTTTCCTCCGCGAGCGCGTCCCAGTCCGGCGTGGACGAGAAAGATCCCCCGGGGCCGTCGAAGGGCCCGCCTTGCCCAAAACTCATGGCGCGCATCCTAATGCGGTTGGTGGAACGCTTATAGGCCGGTCACAATCCCGCTCATGGGACATCTGGAAGCCGGGCACCTGGAGTACTACCTGCCGGACGGGAGGGTCCTGCTGGGGGACGTGTCCTTCCGGGTGGCGGAGGGCGCGACGGTCGCGCTGGTGGGGGCCAACGGCGCGGGCAAGACGACGCTGCTGCGGCTGCTCGCCGGTGAGCTGGCGCCGCACGGCGGAGCGGTGACGGTCAGCGGCGGGCTGGGCGTGATGCCGCAGTTCGTCGGCTCGGTGCGGGACGACCGGACGGTGCGGGACCTGCTGGTGTCGGTGGCCCAGCCGCGGATCCGGGAGGCGGCCGCGGCGGTGGACGCCGCGGAGCTGGCGCTCATGACCGAGGACGACGAGGCCGCGCAGATGGCGTACGCGCAGGCGCTCAGCGACTGGGCCGAGGCCCGGGGCTACGAGGCCGAGACGGTCTGGGACATCTGCACCACGGCCGCGCTCGGCGTCCCGTACGAGAAGGCGCAGTGGCGCCAGGCGCGCACGCTCAGCGGGGGCGAGCAGAAGCGGCTGGTGCTGGAGTCGCTGCTGCGCGGCACGGACGAGGTGCTGCTGCTGGACGAGCCGGACAACTATCTGGACGTCCCGGGCAAGCGCTGGCTGGAGGAGCAGCTGCGGCAGACCCGTAAGACGGTGCTGTTCGTCTCGCACGACCGGGAGCTGCTGGCCCGGGCCGCGGAGAAGATCGTCAGTGTGGAGCCGGGCCCGGCGGGCTCGGACGTCTGGGTGCACGGCGGTGGCTTCGACACGTACCACGAGGCGCGCCGGGAGCGGTTCGCCCGCTTCGAGGAGCTGCGGCGGCGCTGGGACGAGAAGCACGCCCAGCTCAAGAAGCTGGTGGTCACGTTGCGGCAGGCGGCCGCGGTGAGCCATGAGATGGCCTCGCGCTATGCGGCGGCGCAGACCCGGCTGCGGAAGTTCGAGGAGGCCGGGCCGCCGCCGGAGCCGCCGCGGGAGCAGGACATCACGATGCGGCTGCGCGGCGGCCGTACCGGCGTCCGGGCCGTGACCTGCGAGGACCTGGAGCTGACCGGCCTGATGAAGCCGTTCTCGCTGGAGGTCTTCTACGGCGAGCGGGTCGCGGTGCTGGGCTCCAACGGCTCCGGCAAGTCGCACTTCCTGCGCCTGCTGGCCGGGGACGCCGACGACCCGGTGGCGCACACCGGCAGCTGGAAACTGGGCGCCCGGGTCGTGCCCGGCCACTTCGCCCAGACCCACGCCCACCCCGAGCTGGTGGGCCGCCCCCTCCTCGACATCCTGTGGACCGAACACGCCAAGGACAAGGGCCAGGCGATGTCCGCGCTGCGCCGCTACGAACTGGAGAAGCAGGCCGAGCAGCCCTTCGACCGCCTCTCCGGCGGCCAGCAGGCACGCTTCCAGATCCTTCTCCTGGAGCTCTCCGGCACGACGGCCCTCCTCCTGGACGAGCCGACCGACAACCTGGACCTGGAGTCGGCGGAGGCGCTGCAGGAGGGCCTGGAGGCGTATGAGGGGACGGTGCTGGCGGTGACGCACGACCGGTGGTTCGCGCGCTCCTTCGACCGGTTCCTGGTGTTCGGGGCGGACGGGGTGGTGCGGGAGACGGCGGAGCCGGTGTGGGACGAGCGGAGGGTGGAGCGGGAGCGGTAGCCGGCAGGCCCGGGGAGGGGCCGGAGGGGGGTCGGGGAGGGGCGCCGGGAGGCGGTTCGGGGGGCGTTTTGACCCCGCCGGGGACGGCCCGGTATTCTGCTGGTTCGTTATGCGTATTGGCTTGCTCTATCTCACGTGAGGGGCCCTTACGCCGGTCCACCGGACCGATCACCAGCGGCAGACGATCGGGTTGCGTCACCCGTAGTGCCGCCCTGCTGCGTGATCGATCGTGGTGACCAGTACAGGACCCACCCCCGAGTCCTCACGGCCCGGGGGTCCCATCACTGAAGAAGCGAAGGCTACGACCGTGCGTACGTTCAGCCCCAAGCCCGGCGATGTCCAGCGCCAGTGGCACATCATTGACGCGCAGGACGTTGTCCTGGGCCGTCTGGCCAGCCAGGCCGCGTCCCTCCTGCGGGGTAAGCACAAGCCGGTGTATGCACCGCACGTTGACACCGGTGACTTCGTCATCATCATCAACGCCGACAAGGTGCACCTGTCCGGCAACAAGAAGACCCAGAAGATGGCCTACCGTCACTCCGGCTTCCCGGGTGGTCTGCGCTCCGTCCGTTACGACGAGCTGCTCGACAAGAACCCCGAGAAGGCCGTCGAGAAGGCCATCAAGGGCATGCTCCCCAAGAACACCCTCGGCCGTCAGATGCTCTCGAAGCTGAAGGTCTACGCGGGCGCCGAGCACCCGCACGCTGCGCAGCAGCCGGTGCCGTTCGAGATCACCCAGGTCGCGCAGTAAGTCCGGCCACCCCCTAAGACGACAGAGAATTCTTAAGGAGCATCGTGGCTGAGACCACCCCCGAGACCCCGCTGGACGAGGTCGAGGAGTACACCACCGAGACCGAGGTCGTGGAGTCGGAGTACACCTCCGAGTCCCTCGCGTCCCGCTTCGGCGACCCGCAGCCGGCCGCCGGCCTGGGCCGTCGCAAGAACGCCATCGCCCGCGTCCGGATCGTTCCGGGCTCCGGCCAGTGGAAGATCAACGGCCGCACCCTTGAGGGCTACTTCCCGAACAAGGTGCACCAGCAGGAAGTCAACGAGCCCTTCAAGGTGCTCGAGCTCGACAACCGCTACGACGTCATCGCCCGCATCGCCGGCGGCGGCATCTCCGGCCAGGCCGGTGCGCTGCGCCTGGGCGTGGCCCGTGCGCTGAACGAGGCGGACGTCGAGAACAACCGCCCCGCGCTGAAGAAGGCCGGGTTCCTCAAGCGTGACGACCGTGCGGTCGAGCGCAAGAAGGCCGGTCTGAAGAAGGCCCGCAAGGCGCCGCAGTACAGCAAGCGCTAATCACGCGCTGCATCATGCAGCTCGTGGCGTACGCCCCGGTGGCACTTCCCGTGCTGCCGGGGCGTTCGGCTATCCGGGACCGGGCGGCGTAGATCCACGTCCAGGGGCGTATACCTGGACGTGACGCTCTGGTCCAAGCTCAGAAACTCGGAGGACACCAGTGGGACGACTCTTCGGCACGGACGGTGTGCGCGGCGTCGCCAATGCGGACCTGACGGCGGAGCTGGCGCTCGGTCTCTCGGTCGCTGCGGCGCATGTGCTTGCGGAGGCGGGCACATTCGAGGGTCACCGGCCGGTGGCCGTGGTCGGGCGGGATCCGCGGGCGTCGGGGGAGTTCCTGGAGGCGGCGGTGGTGGCCGGGCTGGCCAGCGCCGGAGTGGACGTGCTGCGGGTGGGCGTGCTGCCGACCCCGGCGGTGGCGTACCTGACCGGCTCGCTGGGCGCGGACCTGGGTGTGATGCTCTCCGCCAGCCACAACCCGATGCCCGACAACGGCATCAAGTTCTTCGCCCGCGGCGGCCACAAGCTCGCCGACGAGCTGGAGGACCGGATCGAGGAGACCTACCGGGCGCACAGCTCCGGCGAGCCGTGGGAGCGCCCGACCGGCGGCGGCGTGGGCCGGGTCACCGTCTACGACGAGGGCTTCGACAACTACGTCGCGCACCTGGTCGGTGTCCTGCCGAACCGCCTGGACGGGCTGAAGGTCGTCATCGACGGTGCGCACGGCGCGGCGGCGCGGGTCTCGCCCGAGGCGTTCGCCCGGGCCGGTGCCGAGGTCGTCACCCTCGGCACCGACCCCGACGGCCTGAACATCAACGACGGCTGCGGCTCCACCCACCTCGCGCAGCTGCGCGCGGCCGTCGTCGAGCACGGCGCCGACCTCGGCGTCGCCCACGACGGGGACGCGGACCGCTGCCTGGCCGTGGACCGCGAGGGCAACGAGGTCGACGGGGACCAGATCCTGGCCGTGCTGGCGCTCGGCATGCGGGAGGCCGGGGCGCTGCGGAAGAACACCGTGGTCGCCACCGTCATGTCCAACCTGGGCTTCAAGCTGGCCATGGAGCGCGAGGGCATCGACCTGGTGCAGACCGCGGTCGGCGACCGGTACGTCCTGGAGGAGATGAAGGCGCACGGCTTCGCGCTGGGCGGCGAGCAGTCCGGGCACGTCATCGTGCTGGACCACGCCACCACCGGCGACGGCACGCTGACCGGGCTGATGCTGGCCGCCCGGGTCGCGGCGACCGGCCGTCCGCTCGGGGACCTGGCGGGCGTCATGGAGCGGCTGCCGCAGGTCCTGGTCAACGTCCCCGACGTCGACAGGTCGCGGGTGGCCACCTCGCCCGAGCTGACCCAGGCGGTCGCCGAGGCCGAGCGGGAGCTCGGCGGCACCGGGCGGGTGCTGCTGCGGCCGTCCGGCACCGAGCCGCTGGTCCGGGTGATGGTGGAGGCCGCGGACGAGGAGCAGGCGCGGGCGGTGGCCGGCCGGCTCGCGGACGTGGTCAAGTCCGCGCTGGGATAAGGCACTTGGGCCCCGCCCGCCCGGCGTGCCGTCAGTGGCGCAGCCGGCGGGCGGGGCCCGTGTCGTGCCGGGCCCACAGCAGTTTCTGGGCGACCAGGGTCAGGGTTCCGGCCACGATGATCCCCGCCAGGTTCAGCAGCAGCTGCTCCATGGAGTGCCAGGCCTGGCCGTACGCCCCGTAGGCGAGCGCGACCGCGGCGTTGGCGGCGGCCGGGACGGTCGTCACGGAGATCGCCACTCCTACCAGGGCGCCCGATTTCGCGGACGTCAAGGAAAGCACCCCGGCGATCCCGGCCAGCACGGCGACGACGAACGAGAACCAGTCCGGCCGGTAGATGAAGTTCGTGTTGGGCCGCTCCGCCGCCAGCGCCCCGGCGTGGAACAGGCCCATCGCGTCCATGAAGAGGCTGAAGCCCACCGTCAGGACCATGGCCGCGGCGAAGCCCACGACCAGTGCCGTCACCGAGCGCCAGGCCAGCCGCGGTGCCCGCTGCACCAGCGCGGTGCAGATACCGGCCAGTGGGCCGAACTCCGGGCCCACCGCCATCGCGCCGACGATCAGGATCGCGTTGTCGAGGACCACACCGCAGGCCGCGATCATCGTGGCGACCGTCAGGAACGCCAGGTAGGTGGCGGAGAGCGTGGACTCCTCGTGGGTGGCGTCGGTCAGCGACTCCCACAGCACCGCGTCGGCCCCCTCGCCGGGCGCCTCGTCCTCGGCCCGTTCGGCCCGTACGGACAGCGACAGGTCGATGTTCTCGATCGCGATCGAGCCGTCCTTGTGCAGGCCCAGCGCCCGCAGCCCGGCCAGCAGCCCGTCGGCGGCCTCCCGGGCGACGTCGCACAGCACCACGTCGCCCCGCGGGTCCCGGGCGGCCCCGGCCAGTACCGCCACATGGGCCGTACCGACCGTCGTCCCCAGCAGTTCCAGGGTCGCGTCGGTACGGTCCGCCGGCACGATCAGTCGCAGATGCAGCACGGTCCGCGCACCCTTCCTACAGCTTGCGCAGCGACAGCCGCTGCACCTTGTGGTCCGGCCCCTTGCGCAGCACCAGGCTGGCGCGGCCGCGGGTGGGGGCCACGTTCTGCTGCAGGTTGGGCCTGTTGATGGTGCGCCACATCATGCGGGCGTAGTCGAGGGCCTCGTCCTCGGAGACCTGGGTGTACTTGCGGAAGTACGAGAACGGGTTCTGGAAGGCGGTCTCGCGCAGTTTCCGGAACCGGCCGAGGTACCACTGCTCGATGTCCTCGGTGCGGGCGTCGACGTACACGGAGAAGTCGAAGAAGTCGGCAAGACCGAGGCGGGTGCGTCCGTCCTTGCCGGGCAGCGCCGGCTGCAGGACGTTGAGCCCCTCGACGATGAGGATGTCCGGACGGTGCACGGTGAGCCGCTCGCCGGGCACGATGTCGTAGATCAGGTGCGAGTAGACCGGCGCGGACACCTCCGCCTTGCCGGACTTCACGTCCGCGACGAAACGGGTCAGCGCGCGGCGGTCGTAGGACTCCGGGAAGCCCTTGCGGGACATCAGGCCGCGCCGGTGCAGCTCGGCGTTGGGGAACAGGAACCCGTCGGTGGTGACCAGCTCCACGCGCGGGTGCTCCGGCCAGCGGGCCAGCAGTGCCTGCAGCAGCCGGGCGGTGGTCGACTTGCCGACCGCGACGCTGCCCGCGACCCCTATGACGAACGGGGTGCCGGGCTGCGAGCCGTGGCCGTCGCCGGCGTCGCCCAGGAAGGTGTTCAGCGCGCCGCGCAGGTTGCTGGTCGCGCCGACGTAGAGGTTCAGCAGCCGGGACAGCGGGAGGTAGACGTCGCGGACCTCGTCCAGGTCGATGACGTCGCCCAGGCCGCGCAGCCGCTCCACCTCTTCGGCGGTCAGCGGCAGCGGGGTCTTCTCCCTGAGGGCGCTCCACTGGGCGCGCGTCAGATCGACGTAGGGGGAGCTGTCGGCGCGGCGGCGCGCGGGCGGATCGGTCGTCAGGGGCACGCGCCCATTGTGCGCAGCCGTCACACGCCGTTCATGCCGGGGTGTCATACGCCACCCCGGCCCGGCGTGTGGCCTTCGCCACCTGCCCCTCTGTACCGGACGGATCCGGCCCGGTACGGTCGGCCCGGGGGCGGCCCGCAATCCGGGCCGCGAAGAAGACACAGGGGGTGGCTGTGCGCACGCGCAAGCCAGCACTGCCGGGACTGCGGTACCGGCGCAGGAAGAACGGACCGGACGGCACGGCGACGGACCTCTTCGTCGCCCGGGTGCACGCCGAACTCGCCGAGGAACTCCCCGACGAGGACCTGGGCGAGGACCTCGCCGACTTCCTGGAACGGTACGAGCCGGCCGGCGGACCCGGAGCCGACGCGGAGGCCGACGAGGAGTTCCTGGAGACGGTGCGGGAGGCGCACCACCGGATAGCACGCGGGTATTGAGGGGCCGCGTCGTAGGCTGCCCCCATGTGCGGAATCGTGGGTTATGTGGGCGGGCAGAGCGCCCTGGACGTCGTCCTGGCCGGGCTGAAGCGGCTGGAGTACCGCGGCTACGACTCGGCGGGCGTCGCCGTGCTGGCCGACGGCGGGCTGGCCGCGGCCAAGAAGGCCGGCAAACTCGCCAACCTGGAGAAGGAGCTGGCGGACCGTCCGCTGCCGGCCGGCTCCACCGCCATCGGGCACACCCGGTGGGCCACCCACGGCGGGCCCACCGACGAGAACGCCCACCCGCACCTGGACAACGCCGGGCGGGTCTCGGTGGTGCACAACGGCATCATCGAGAACTTCGCCGCGCTGCGCACCGAACTCACCGAGCGCGGCCACACCTTGGCGTCCGAGACCGACACCGAGGTCGTGGCCCATCTGCTCGCCGAGTGCTACTCCTCGTGCGGTGAGCTCGCCGAGGCGATGCGGCAGGTGTGCCGGCGGCTGGAGGGCGCGTTCACGCTGGTCGCGGTGCACGCCGACGAGCCCGACGTGGTCGTCGGTGCGCGCCGCAACTCCCCGCTGGTGGTGGGCATCGGCGACGGCGAGGCATTCCTGGCCTCCGACGTCGCGGCGTTCATCGCGCACACCCGCGAGGCGATCGAGCTGGGCCAGGACCAGGTCGTCGAGGCCCGCCGGGAGGGGGTGACGGTCACCGACTTCGACGGTGCGCCCGCGGACGTCCGCGAGTACCACGTCGACTGGGACGCCTCGGCCGCCGAGAAGGGCGGCTACGACTACTTCATGCTCAAGGAGATCGCCGAGCAGCCCAAGGCCGTCGCGGACACCCTGCTGGGCCGGATCGACGGTTCGGGGGTGCTCTCCCTGGACGAGGTGCGGATCCCGCCGGAGGTGCTGCGCGAGGTCGACAAGGTCGTCATCGTGGCGTGCGGGACCGCGTACCACGCCGGCATGATCGCCAAGTACGCGATCGAGCACTGGACCCGCATCCCCTGCGAGACGGAGCTGGCCAGCGAGTTCCGCTACCGCGACCCGATCCTGGACCGGCGCACGCTGGTGATCGCGATCAGCCAGTCCGGCGAGACCATGGACACCCTGATGGCCCTCCGGCACGCCCGCGAACAGGGCGCGAAGGTGCTCGCCATCTGCAACACCAACGGCTCGACGATCCCCCGCGAGTCGGACGCGGTGCTCTACACGCACGCCGGTCCCGAGGTCGCCGTGGCGTCCACGAAGGCGTTCCTGACCCAGCTGGTCGCCTGCTACCTGGTCGCGCTGTACGTCGCGCAGGTACGGGGCACGAAGTGGGGCGACGAGATCCGGGCGGTGGTGCGCGAACTGGCCGCCATCGGCACCCAGGTCGACCAGGTGCTCGGAACGATGGAGCCGGTACGGGAGCTGGCCCGCAGCCTCGCCGACAAGGACACCGTGCTGTTCCTCGGCCGGCACGTCGGCTACCCGGTGGCGCTGGAGGGCGCGCTCAAGCTCAAGGAGCTGGCGTACATGCACGCCGAGGGCTTCGCCGCCGGTGAGCTCAAGCACGGCCCGATCGCGCTGATCGAGGACGATCTGCCGGTCGTCGTCGTGGTCCCGTCGCCGCGCGGCCGGTCCGTACTGCACGACAAGATCGTCTCCAACATCCAGGAGATCCGGGCCCGCGGCGCCCGCACGATCGTGATCGCCGAGGAGGGCGACGAGGCCGTGGTGCCCTACGCCGACCACCTGGTGCGCATCCCGCACACACCCGTGCTGCTGCAGCCGCTGGTCTCCACCGTCCCGCTGCAGGTCTTCGCCTGCGAGCTGGCCACCGCCCGCGGCAACGAGGTCGACCAGCCGCGCAACCTCGCCAAGTCGGTGACGGTGGAGTGATCATCGGGGTGGGGATCGACGTCGCCGAGATCGACCGGTTCGCCGCGGCGCTGGACCGCACGCCCGAGCTGGCCGACCGGCTGTTCGTCGCGTCGGAACTGCTGCTGCCGAGCGGAGAGCGGCGCGGCACGGCGTCGCTCGCGGCCCGGTTCGCCGCCAAGGAGGCGGTGGCCAAGGCGCTGGGCGCGCCGGCCGGGCTGCACTGGACCGACGCCGAGGTGTACGTCGAGGACAGCGGGCGGCCCCGGCTGCGGGTGCGCGGCACGGTCGAGGCGTGCGCGGCCCGGCTCGGCGTACGGTCGTGGCACCTCTCGCTGAGCCATGACGCGGGGGTCGCTTCGGCCGTGGTGATCGCCGAGGGGTGACACTGGGGCCATGAGGACTGCCTACAGCGTGTCGACCGTGCGGGCCGCCGAGCGGGACCTGATGGCCCGTCTGCCGGAAGGGGCCCTGATGCAGCGGGCGGCGGCCGGACTGGCCGCCGCCTGCCGGGAGTTGCTGGGCCGGGTCTACGGCAGCCGGGTCGTGCTGCTGGTCGGCAGCGGGGACAACGGCGGGGACGCGCTGTACGCCGGGGCCCGGCTGGCCCGGCGCGGGGCCGGCGTGGTCGCCGTCCTGCTCTCGCCGGAACGGGCCCACCCGGGCGGCCTCGGCGCCCTGCGGGCGGCCGGCGGCCGGGTGTCGGACGACGCGCTGCGGGACCTCGCCCGGTGCGATCTGGTCGTGGACGGGATCGTGGGCATCGGCGGCCGCGGCGGACTGCGGCCGGACGCCGCCGAACTCGCCCGCGTGGCCTGGGAGTCGGCGCCCGTCGTGGCGGTCGACCTGCCCAGCGGGGTGGACGCGGACAGCGGCGAGGTGCGCGGGGAGGCGGTACGGGCCGATGCGACGGTGACGTTCGGGGCGTACAAGCCGGGCCTGCTGATCGATCCGGCCCGGGAGCGGGCGGGGGCGCTGCGGCTGGTGGACATCGGCCTGACGCTGCCCGGGGAGGCCGAGTTCGAGGCGCTGCAGCACGCGGACGTGGCGGAACTGCTGCCGCGCCCGGCGGCGGAGAGCGACAAGTACCGGCGGGGCGTGGTCGGTGTGGTCGCCGGGTCGGCGCGCTATCCGGGGGCGGCGGTGCTGGCGGTGGCCGGTGCGCTGCGCGGCGGGGCGGGGGCGGTCCGGTACGTCGGCCCGGCCGCGGACGCGGTGCTGGCCCGCTTCCCCGAGACGTTGGTGCACGCCGGGCCGCCGCACAAGGCCGGCCGGGTGCAGTCCTGGGTGATCGGTCCCGGCATCGGCGACGAATCGGACGCCCTGGAGGACGTGCTGGCCTCCGACGTACCGGTCCTGGTGGACGCGGACGGGCTGCGCTTCCTGACGCCGGAACGGGTCCGGGCGCGCACCGCCGAGACGCTGCTGACGCCGCACGCCGGGGAGGCGGCGGCGCTGCTGGGCCGCGGCCGCGACGAGGTCGAGGCGGAACGGCTCGCGTCCGTACGGGAACTGGCGGCGCGTTATGCCGCGACGGTGCTGCTGAAGGGCTCGACGACGCTGGTCGCGCGGGAGAGCGGCCCGGTGCGGGTGAACCCCACCGGCACCGGCTGGCTGGCCACGGCCGGCAGCGGTGACGTCCTGTCGGGCGTCACCGGCTCACTCCTCGCCGCCGGCCTGCCCGCCCGCGACGCGGCATCCGTCGGCGCGTACCTCCACGGCCTGGCGGCCCGCCGGGCGGCCGGCCCCGAGGGCGCCCCCATCCTCGCCACGGAGGTGGCGGACCATCTGGGGGCGGCTTGGCGCGATGTGACGGGGTGACAGGTACGGGGCCGGTTCGGCGCGGGGCCGTCCGGGGGGGGCTGTTGGGAATACCTGTCCTCCGCGCAGCGTTGTGGCCCCGCAGGGGGCGCTCGTGACCCTTACGGGGTCTGTTCGACCACCCCGTAGGGGCCCAAGCCGCCCCGCCCCCTCCCCGAGCCCCAAGCCGCCCGCCCCCGCCCCGCGTTACCCCGCCACCCGCCCCCTCCGCGCCTGACGCCTCCCGCCGCCGCCCACCTTCCGCCCCGCGTGACGCCGTTACGCGTTACGCCCCGCGGGGGAATGCCGCGGGCAGCAGGGCGAACCTCGTGGCCGGGCGGGCGGGACGGGGGTCCGGCCACGGCATGCGTGAGGGCATGAAACGCACGCTTGTGGCGCTGCTGGCCGGCGCCTCGCTGTTCCCGCTCGCCGGGCCGCCCGCGGTGGCCGTCGCCCCGTCAGCCGCCCGGCCCGCGGCCCCTGCCCGGTACGCGCCCTCCGCCGGACACGCACCCGGACACGCACCCGGGTACCCGGCCCGCACCCGGACCGCGGCCGCCGACCTCGTCCCCGGTGTCCCGCGCGGCCCGCAGCGCCCGGCGCCCGGGGGGCGGCTGCACATCGAGTACGTCCCCCGGTCCGAGGCGGGCCACGCTGCCCGGTCGGCGCGCTGCACCCGCTTCACCGGGCCGTTCCAGCGGCAGGCCGAGCGCTATCTGCGGCGGAAGCCGGACGGGCGGCAGAGCCGGGGGGACTGCCGGGCGATCCGGCGGTTCCAGCAGGCGCACCGGATCGCCCCGGCGACCGGTTACGCGGGGCCGGTCACCGGCGCCGTGGTGCGGCTGCTGCGGGCCGGGAAGGACCCCAACCGGGCCGGTCACTGCCCGGTCCGCGCGGAGCGGACCGCGTGCGTCGACCTGGACCGGCAGCTGATGTGGGTGCAGCAGGCCGGACGGGTGATCTTCGATCCGGTGCCGATCCGTTCCGGGCAGCCGACGATGGAGACCCGTATCGGGACGTACCGGATCTATCTGCGGCGCAGGAACCACATTTCGAACCTGTACCACACGCCGATGCCGTTCGCGCAGTTCTTCGACCGTGGGGAGGCGTTCCACGGCGTCGAGGACGACATCTACGAGGGACCCGGCTCGCACGGGTGCATCAATCTGACCTGGTCGGACGCGCGCAACCTCTGGTACGTGCTCAGGAAGCACGACCTCGTGTACGTCTGGGGGCGGAAACCCAGCGGGTGAGCACGGTTTTCGTGCCGGTCCCCCGGGGCGCCGGGCGAGCGCCTGCGACACTGAGGGGGATGAACGAGACAGCGAACCGTGCCCGTGCCGTCGTCGACCTCGCCGCCGTGCGGGCGAACGTCCGTGCCCTGCGGGAACGCGCCCCCGGGGCAGAGCTGATGGCCGTGGTCAAGTCCGACGGCTACGGACACGGCGCGGTGCCGTGTGCCCGGGCGGCCCGGGCGGCCGGCGCGACCTGGCTGGGCACCGCGCTCCCCGAGGAGGCGCTCGCCCTGCGCGCGGCCGGTGACACCGGGCGGCTGATGTGCTGGCTGTGGACGCCGGGCGGGCCCTGGCGGCGCGCGGTGGAGCAGGACATCGATGTCTCGGTGAGCGGCCTGTGGGCCCTGCGTGAGGTGACCGACGCGGCGCGGGCGGCCGGCCGTACCGCCCGCGTCCAGCTCAAGATCGACACCGGGCTCGGCCGCAACGGCTGCCCGCCCGCCGACTGGCCGGAGCTGACCGCCGCGGCCCGCGCCGCCGAGGTCACGGGCGCCCTGCGGGTCACCGGCGTCTGGTCGCACTTCGCCTGCGCCGACGAGCCCGGCCACCCCTCCATCGCGGCTCAGCTCGACGTCTTCCACCAGGCGCTGCGGACGGCGGAGTCGGCCGGGCTGCGCCCCGAGGTGCGGCACATCGCCAACACCCCGGCGACGCTCACCCTCCCTGAAGCCCACTTCGACCTGGTCCGTACCGGTATCGGTATCTACGGCATCTCACCGAGCCCCGAAGTCGGCACCTCCGAGGACTTCGGGCTGCGGCCCGCGATGACCCTGGAGGCCGCGCTCGCGTCGGTCAAGCGGGTCCCGGGCGGCCACGGCGTGTCGTACGGGCACCGGTACCTCACCCCCGGCGAGACGACGCTCGCGCTGGTCCCGCTCGGCTACGCCGACGGCATCCCGCGGCACGCCTCGGGCACCGGCCCGGTGCTGGTCGCCGGGAAGTGGCGGACGGTCGCCGGGCGGATCGCCATGGACCAGTTCGTCGTCGACCTGGGCGGCGACAGCGCCGAGGTGGGCGACCTCGCGGTGCTCTTCGGGCCCGGCGACCGCGGCGAGCCGACCGCGGAGGACTGGGGTCGGGCGGCCGGAACCATCGGGTACGAAATCGTCACCCGGATCGGAACCCGCGTCCCGCGCGTCTATGTGGACAGCGAGATGGACGGCGGGGTGTTCGGGGCAGACGGGGCAGAAGAGGCACAGGCGCCACACGAAGAGAACGGAACGGCAGTCGGAACGGAAGCCGGCACGGAAGAGAGCGCAGCGGACAGCGCGATCAGCACCGTGACGACCACCGCACCGGCCACCGCAGCACACAAAGCACCGACCACCGCACCGACCACCGCAACGACCCAGGCAACCGGCACCGCGACAGCCGGAACGGCCGATGGAGACACCGCGCTCACGGGGGGTACGGCATGACCGACGGCACTGAAGCCGCCGTGCAGGCGGTCGAGACGGCCGCCGAGGTGGCGGCCGAGGCCGCGAACAACTGGGCCAAGGCGGGCCGCCACGCCGGCATCGCCGGAGCCGCGATCGGTGTGGTCGCGGCCGGGGCGGCGGCCGGTGTGGCCATAGAGCGGCTGACGGTCGGCCGCGGGATGCGCCGCCGGGCCCGGCTCGCCCTGGACGCGGCCGGCCCGTACGGCACGCTGCGCGGCACGCCCGGCGCGGCGATCTCCGAGGACGGCACGGAGCTGTACTTCGAGATCGACGAGGTGGGCGCGGAGCCCGCCCGCCTGGAGAAGGGCGACCGCCGGGGCGGCAAACACGGCCGCAACGACCCGTCGGCCCGGCCCGTCCGCGGCAAGCAGGCCCGGGCCGCCCAGGAGGCCCAGGGCGGACTGCGCAAGCGGCTGACGGCGGCGCTGGGCCGGCGCCCGTCGGCCGCCCCGACGGTCGTCTTCAGCCACGGTTACTGCCTGAACCAGGACTCCTGGCACTTCCAGCGGGCCGCGCTGCGCGGCACGGTGCGCACCGTCCACTGGGACCAGCGCAGCCACGGCCGCTCGGCCCGCGGCCACGGCCAGATCGACGGCACCGAGAACGTCACCATCGACCTGCTCGGCCGGGATCTGAAGGCGGTGCTGGACGCCGCGGTGCCCGAGGGGCCGATCGTGCTGGTCGGGCACTCGATGGGCGGGATGACGGTGATGGCGCTGGCCGACCAGTTCCCCGAGTACGTCGCGGAACGGGTGATCGGCGTGGCCCTGATCGGCACGTCCGCGGGCCGGCTCAGCGAGGTCACCTACGGGCTGCCGTCGATGGGCATGAAGGCGTTCCACGCGCTCGCACCGGGCGTGCTCAAGGCACTGGGCTGGCAGCCCGAGCTGGTCGAACGCGGCCGGCGGGCCACTGCCGATCTGTTCGCCGGGTTGGTCAAGCGGTATTCGTTCGGCACGCCGGAGGACGTCGACCCGGGCATCGCGCGGTTCGGCGAGCGGCTGATCGAGGGCACCCCGATCGATGTGGTCGCCGAGTTCTTCCCGGCGTTCGCGGTGCACGACAAGACCGAGGCGCTGGTGGCGTACGACGCGGTGCCCGCGCTGGTGCTCGCCGGTGAGAGCGATCTGATCACCCCCGCCGACCACAGCCGGACGATCGCGGAGGTGCTGCCGGACGCGGAGCTGGTGTGTGTGCCCGGCGCCGGCCACCTGGTGATGCTGGAGCGGCCCGAACTGGTCAACGAGCACCTGGTGGCCCTCGTGGAACGCGCGGCGGCAGCGGCCCGCAGTTCGGGCCACGCACGGGCGTGAGGCGAGGTTCTGCCAGGGCGTAGCGGGCCGGCCGGGGCGGCGGGAGGCCCTGCCACGGCGTGGCGGTGCCGGTCAGGGGTGCTGGCCGGGCGACGCGAGAGGCTTCCGCCGCGCAGCGGTGTCGGTCAGGGGTGGTGGTCGGGCGACGCGAGAGGCTTCCGCCGCGCAGCGGTGTCGGTCAGGGGTGCTGGCCGGGCGACGGGTGGGCCGTACCATTTGCGGCATGAGCACCACCGCCCCCGTTGCGCATGTCACTGTCAAGTCCCCCGACCAGATGCAGGAGTTGGGCCGCAGACTGGCCCCGCTGCTGCGCCCCGGCGACCTGGTGCTGCTCACCGGTGAGCTGGGCGCCGGCAAGACCACACTGACCCGCGGGCTGGGCGAGGGCCTGGGCGTGCGCGGCGCCGTGACCTCGCCCACGTTCGTCATCGCCCGGGTGCACCCCTCCCTGACCGGCGGGCCGGCGCTGGTGCACGTCGACGCCTACCGGCTCGGCGGCGGGCTGGACGAGATGGAGGACCTGGACCTCGACGTCTCGCTGCCGGAGTCGGTGGTGGTCGTCGAGTGGGGTGAGGGCAAGGTCGAGGAGCTCTCCGAGGACCGGCTGCACGTCGTCATCGGGCGGGCCGTGGGCGCCGATGCCCCGGGTGGCGCCCACGGGCACCCGGAGGACGACGTGGACGACGTCCGTGAGGTGACGGTCAGCGGTTTCGGCGCGCGCTGGGCGGACGCCGGCCTGGCCGACCTGGGTATCTGACCCGGTCGACGATCCGGCCGATGATCCGGGTCCGACCCGGCTGAGGATCCGGCCGGCCTGGGGCTCCGGCCCGGCTGACGATCCCGGCCGGCCCGATCGGGCCGGTGGTCCCCTTGGGCGGGCGGATATCCGGCCGTGGGTCCCGTAGTTTCCGACAAGCCGTCGGCAAGATGTTGCGTACCCGGTACCGGGCGTGGTCACATGGGATGTGACCCCAGTTAGGTCAGCCTAAGTAACGAGCTCGCCGAGCTCGGAGGCGGCCTAGCTTCTGTCGCTTGCCCCAGGAGCCCCGGGAGGCGTCCATGCCGGCCCACCAGCACGACGCGCGCGAGACGCCGACGATGAACGAACTGCTGGCGGCGTGCGCCGCTGCCAGCGCCGTTTCCACGCCCCCCGACGCCCCCGAGGAGTCCCGGAAGGAACGCCCGGAAGCCCGTAAGGACCGGCCGGCGGACCGGCCCGCCGCCGCGGAGGAATCGCCGGCGGACGGCGAGGACGCCCCGGCGTCCACTCCGGGCCGCACCGCGGCATAGCCCGTACGGGTCAAGAATCCGCTGGGGTCCGCCCAGGGGACGCCCTTAGGCCACCACCACGACCTTGGTGCCCTGGAGTGCGAAATCCCACATCGCCTTGCCGTCGGGCCGGGACTCCCGGATGCCGCCGGTCTTCTTCTTGGAGGCGGGGTCGGGCCGGGAGCCGTCGACGGCCGCGCTGAAGCCGACCGGGACGCCGCCGACGCCGCCGAACAGCACCACGTGCTCGATCGCGACCCCGTCCGAGCCGGTGATGCTCACCGACCGCGAGGTCACCGCGTACGCGCCGGGCGGCGGGCTCACCGTGCTGGGCGCGACCTGGTACGTCCGCAGCGCCTTGCCGTTCGCGCCGACCAGCCAGACCCGCTTGGCGGCGAGCGAGTACACCACCCGCTTACCGGTGCCGGAGGCCGCCGGGACCGGTGTCGGAGCGGGCTTGCGGTGCTTCTTCCCGGAGCCGTCCTCGTGGCCCTTGGCGGTGCCGTGGTGACCCTTACGGGCCGGCGCGAGGGAGTCCGGGGCGGAGGCCGCGGCCTGGTAGCCGAGCACCCCGACCACGACCACGGCGGCCGTGGTCAGCGCGGTGACGATCGTGCTGCTCTTAGCGGGCACCGCTGTGCCACCTTTCCGTACGGGCCTGGACCACGGGCCGACGGTAGCACCGCGACGGGCACCACCCGCCGCGCCGTAGTCTTAAAGACGTGCTGCTGCTAGCTCTTGACACCGCCACCCCCGCCGTCACCGTCGCGCTCCATGACGGCGAGCGGGTCCTCGCCGAGTCCCGCCAGGTGGACGCGCGCCGGCACGGCGAGCTGCTGCTGCCCGCCGTCGACCGGGTGCTGGCCGAGGCCGGCCGCAAGCTCGACGAGGTCAGCGCCATCATCGCCGGGGTGGGCCCGGGGCCGTACACCGGACTGCGGGTCGGTCTGGTGACCGCCGCCACGTTCGGCGCGGCGCTCGACGTCCCCGTCCACGGCCTGTGCTCGCTCGACGGCCTGGCCCACGCCTCCGGCCTCACCGAGCCGTTCGTGGTCGCCACCGACGCCCGCCGCAAAGAGGTCTACTGGGCCCGCTACGAGGACGCCCGTACGCGCCTGACCGAGCCCGCCGTGGACCGCCCCGCCGACATCGCCGAGCAGGTGGCCGGCGTCCCGGCCGTCGGTGCGGGCGCGCTGCTCTACGACTCCGTCTTCACCGGCGTACGGCGGGACGCCCCCGAGCACCAGTCCGCCGGCGCGCTCGCCGAACTGGCCGCCGCCAAGCTGGCCGCGGGCGAGGAGCTGCTGCCGCCGCAGCCGCTGTACCTGCGCCGCCCGGACGCCCAGGTGCCCGCCAACTACAAGGTGGTCACCCCCAAGTGACCGGGCCGGCCGCCGAGCTGCGCGAGATGCGCTGGTGGGACATAGCCCCGGTGCTGGAGCTGGAGCGCCAGCTGTTCCCCGAGGACGCCTGGTCGCGCGGCATGTTCTGGTCCGAGCTGGCACACGCCCGCGGCCCGCGGGCCACCCGCCGCTACCTGGTCGCCGAACTCGCGGGCCGGCTGGTCGGCTACGCCGGGCTCGCCGCCGTCGACGGCACCGGCGACGTCCAGACCATCGCCGCCGCCCGCGACCAGTGGGGCACCGGCCTCGGCGCCCGGCTGCTGACCGAACTCCTCGGCGCCGCAACGGACTTCGAATGCCACGAGGTGCTGCTGGAGGTACGGGTCGACAACCTCCGCGCCCAGCGTCTCTACGAACGCTTCGGCTTCGAGCCGATCGGCTTCCGGCGCGGCTACTACCAGCCCGGCAACGTCGACGCCCTGGTGATGCGCCGCACCACCCAGACCTCCTCCGAAGCACCCTCCGTACAAGGAACCTGACAACCATGGCTGACTCACGCGGCGGACCGCTCGTCCTCGGCATCGAGACCTCCTGCGACGAGACCGGTGTCGGTATCGTCCGCGGCCACACCCTCCTCGCCGACGCGGTCGCCTCCAGCGTCGACGAACACGCCCGTTTCGGCGGCGTGGTGCCGGAGGTGGCCTCCCGCGCCCATCTGGAGGCGATGGTCCCCACCATCCAGCGCGCCCTGAAGGACGCCGGCGTCGCGGCGAGCGACCTCGACGGCATCGCGGTCACCGCGGGCCCGGGCCTGGCCGGCGCCCTGCTGGTCGGCGTCTCGGCCGCCAAGGCGTACGCCTACGCGCTCGGCAAGCCGCTCTACGGCGTCAACCACCTCGCCTCGCACATCTGCGTCGACCAGCTCGAACACGGCCCGCTGCCGGAGCCGACGATGGCGCTGCTGGTGAGCGGCGGCCACTCCTCGCTGCTGCTGGCCCCGGACATCACCTCCGACGTGCGCCCGCTCGGCTCGACCATCGACGACGCGGCCGGCGAGGCGTTCGACAAGATCGCCCGGGTGCTGAACCTCGGCTTCCCGGGCGGCCCGGTCATCGACCGCTACGCCCGCGAGGGCGACCCGGACGCGATCCGCTTCCCGCGCGGGCTGACCGGCCCCCGCGACCCCGCCTACGACTTCTCCTTCTCCGGCCTGAAGACGGCGGTGGCCCGCTGGATCGAGGCCAAGCGGGCGGCCGGCGAGGAGGTGCCGGTGGCGGACGTCTCGGCGTCCTTCCAGGAGGCCGTGGTGGATGTGCTGACCCGCAAGGCGGTACGCGCCTGCAAGGACAACGGCGTCGAGCACCTGATGATCGGCGGCGGCGTCGCGGCCAACTCCCGGCTGCGGGCGATGGCCCAGCGCCGCTGCGAGGACGCCGGGATCACGCTGCGGGTGCCGCGGCCCAAGCTGTGCACGGACAACGGCGCGATGGTCGCGGCCCTCGGCGCCGAGATGGTGGCGCGCGGCCGCGCGGCCTCCGCCTGGGACCTGTCCGCGGACTCCTCGCTCCCGGTCACCGAACCGCACGTCCCGGCGGAGACGCCCGAGGACGACGGCCACCACGGTCACGACCACGACCACGGCCATGGTCACAGCCACGGTGACGGCCACGGCCACGACCACGTCCACGAGCTGAGCAAGCAGAACCTCTACTCGTGAGCCTGCTCGTCATCTCATCTCCCGGTAGCTGCTCCTCAATTCCCCCTCGTGACGGGGCGTCGGTCCGGAATGTCGGCCTCCGGACCGGCGACATCTGAGGATCGGTGACAACCGCCGCCTCCCCGGACTCCGCGACCGCCGCGAGGTCTTACCCTGGTGCAGCACCGGGCGTGTGGGGAGGCGGCAGGCTGTGGACTGGTTCTGGTGGGTGTTCATCTTCTTCATGGCGGGCGGCTTCGCGAAGGTCGCGGACACCGCCCGTACGGCGCTGCGCACCCGCCACGAGCGCAAGATGGAGCGGCTGGCGTCCGCCCGTCAGGAACGGCAGGCGCTGGAGGCCTCCCAGAAGCCGCCGGAGCCGGTGTGCGGCTGCACCCACCACCTTGCGAAGCATGACAAAAAGGGCAAGTGTCATGAGCGGGTGGAGATCCCGGTCGCCTGGGACGCCGACCACAAGCCGGTCCAGTACGAGGCCGGCCAGTGCACCTGCCAGCAGTACGTCGGCCCGCAGCCGCTCTCCCAGATCTACGCCGAGGACCTCACCGACCTGGCCTGACCACCCGTCAGAACCCGTTGGCCGGCTGTCCCAGCAGCATCGTCGGCGCCCCCGCCACCCGGGTGAGGAAGATCGTGCAGGAACTGCCGCCGCCACCCAGCTTCAGCTTCTTGCGCAGCTCCTCCGGCTCCACCGCGGAACCCCGCTTCTTGATGACCGCGACACCGACCCCGCGCTCCCGCAGCAGCGCCTTCAGCCGTTTCACGTTGAACGGCAGCACATCGGTGATCGCGTAGGCGGTCGCGAAGGGTGTGGGGCGCAGCGTGTCGGCGGTGACGTACGCGATCGTCGGGTCGATCAGCCGCCCGCCGAGCCCGGCGGCGACCTCCGCGACGAGGTGGGCACGGATGACGGCACCGTCCGGCTCGTACAGATAGCGCCCCACCGGCCCGGGCTCCGGATCCGGCAGACCGGCCCCGAGCAGCGAGTCCCCACCCGGCAGCAACGTCGCCCGACGCCCACCGGGCACCGGCGCGTCGCCCCCGCCGGCCACTGGCTTCCCGCTTCCGCCGGGCACCGGCGCGTCGCCCCCGCCGGGCACCGGCTTCTCGCCTCCGCCGGGCACCGGCTCGTCTTCCCGGTCGGGCACCGGCTTCTCGCCTCCGCCGGGCACCGGCTCTCCGCCCCCACCGGGCCGGGCGAACCACACCACCGCCTCCTTCACCTCGCCCCCGTAGGAGATCCACTCCGTCTCGGCGTCCTCGGGCAGCGCCTCGTGCGGCACCCCCGGAGCGATCTTCAGCGCCGCGAACGGAGCGGTACGGGCGGCCTCGACGGCCCATGACAGCGGCGGCGAGTACGCCTCCGGATCGAAGATCCGGCCCCCGCGGGCCTTGGTGCGGCGCGCCGGGTCGACGAACACCGCGTCGTACCCGGTGGTGTCCACCTCCGTCACGTCCGCGCAGCGCACCTCGATCAGTTCCGCGAGCCCCAGTGCCTCGGCGTTCGCCCGTGCCGCCGCGCAGGCCAGCGGGTCCCGGTCGACGGCCAGCACCCGGATCCCGGCCCGCGCCAGCGCCAGCGCGTCCCCGCCGATCCCGCAGCACAGATCGGCCAGCGTTCGCACGCCGAGCCCGGCCAGCCGTGCCGCGCGGTGCGCGGCGACCGAGGCGCGGGTGGACTGCTCGACCCCGTTCGGTGTGAAGTACATCCGCTGCGCGTCGGCCCCGAACTTCACGGCCGCCCGCTGCCGGAGCCGCGCTTGGGTGAGCGCGGCGGAAACGAGCGGTGCGGCGTGGTCCCGCCGCAGCCGGGTGGCTGCCGCCAGCTCGTCGGCGGGGTCGTGGTCCCGCAGCTCCCACAGCAGGGCCTGCCCCTCCGGGGCAAGGAGAGCAGCGAAGTCATCGAGGGCCTGGTCGTCCGTCACGAAACCATTGTCTCCCCCTTCCCCACGTACCTGTCTGCGGCGCCGCGGGGCGTCTCGCCGGTGCGCTTTGCGGCGCCTCCCACGTACTTGGCCGTCCCGCCGCGGTGGTTGCTCGCCGTTGCGCTTTGCGGCGCCCCGCACGTACCCGTCTGTCCCGCCGTTGTTGCTTCTCGCCGTTGCGCCTGCGGCGGGCTGGGTTGGTTGTGGGTGCGGTGACGGGCCTCCGGGGCCGGTTGTGTGGACTGCTGACGCTTTACGTCCACACAACCGGCCCCTCCGGCCCGTCCCCTCCCGATGGGGGAGGGGAATGCGGTGGGTGGGGGCGGGCGTTGGGGATGCAAGGGGTTTTGGGGACCCGTAGGGGACGGTCGAACAGATCCCGTAGGGGTCGCGAGCGCCCCTCGCAGAGCCTCAACTCGACGGGCGGTGGAGGTATTCCCGGCACCCTCGACGCGACGCACAGCCATGACGACGACGCCCGCCCCCACCGGCCTCTCCCCCCCACTCACGGGAGGGGCTGGACCGGAGGACGAAGTCTGGAGGGCCGGCACCGCACCCAAAACACAAACGCCCGCCGCCAGGCGCAACGGCGAACAAGCCCCGCGACGGGACCGACAACTACGTACGCGGCGCCGCAAAGCGTGCAATGGCGAGAAGCCTCGCGGCGGGACGGCCAGCTACGTACGCGGCGCCGCAAAGCGCAATGGCGAGAAGCCCCGCGGCGGGACGGCCAGCCACGTACGCGGCGCCGCAAAGCGCAACGGCGAGCAACAACCGCGGCGGGACAGACAACTACGTGCGCGGCGCCGCAAAGCGCGCAACGGCGAGCAACAACCGCGGCGGGAAAGCCAAGTACGTGGGAGGAGAAAAGTCACCGCACCGGCTCGCGTCGTTTTTGGGCGTGGTCGCTGATGCGTAGGAGTATCGCCACCATCACCCAGTTCGCGACCAGCGACGAGCCTCCCTTGGCGAGGAAGGGGAGGGCCTTGCCCGTGAGGGGGATGAGACCGGTGACGCCGCCGGAGACGACGAAGACCTGGAGCAGCAGTGCGCCGGCGAGGCCGACCGCGAGGAGTTTGCTGAAGGGGTCGCGGGCGGTCAGCCCCACCCGCAGGCCGCGCTGGGCGAGCAGGACGTAGAGCATCAGGACGGCCATCGTCCCGGCGAGGCCCAGTTCCTCCCCGACGGTGGTGAGGATGAAGTCGCTGTTGCCGGCGAAGCCGACCAGCTCGGGGTGGCCCTGGCCGAGGCCGGTGCCGCTGATGCCGCCGCTGCCGAAGCTGAACAGCGCATCGGCCAGCTGCTGGGACATGCCCTCGGCTCGGCCCTGTTTGGTGTACGCGCGCATCGGGTCCAGCCAGGCGGTGACCCGGCCGTGCACATGCGGTTCGAGGGAGCCGACGACGGCCGCGCCGGCGATGGCCATCAGCAGACCGCACACCACCCAGCTGGTGCGGTCGGTGGCCATGTAGAGCATGATCACGAAGACGCCGAAGAAGATCAGCGAGGTGCCCAGGTCCCGTTCGAAGATCAGCACCAGCAGGCTGATCGCCCAGATCGTGAAGATCGGGCCGAGCTGTCGCCCCGGGGGCAGCTGGATGCCCATGACGCGGCGGCCGGCCAGCGCCAGGGCGTCGCGGTTGACGGTGAGGTAGCCGGCGAAGAACACCGAGATCATGATCTTCACGAACTCGCCGGGCTGGAGCGACAGCGGCCCGAGCAGGATCCACCGCTTCGCGCCGTACATGTCCGCGCCGAAGAAGGCCGGCGCCATCAGGAGCACCAGCGCCACCGCCATCGTCAGATAGATGTAGCGCTGCAGGATGCGGTGGTCGCGCAGCACCAGCAGGATGGCGATGCAGACCGCCACCCCGATCACCGTCCACACCAGCTGCCCGCTGGCCGCCTCGGCGATCTTCGGGTGGCGGGTCTGGGCGTACGTGACGTCCAGGCGGTGCAGCAGGACCAGGCCGATCCCGGTCAGCAGCGTCGCCAGCGGCAGGATCAGCGGGTCGGCGCGCCGGGCGAAGCGGCGCAGGACCAGGTGCGGGACCAGTGCCACGAAGAGCATGCTGATCGCGAAGCCGGGCAGCCCGCCGGGCAGTCGGCCGGTCATCGACAGGCCGGTGTACGCGTAGCCGAAGACGGCGATCGCGACGACGAGGGCGAGCAGCCGGGCCTCGGTCCGCCGGCGGTTCGGTGCCTGGGCGAGCGCGGCGAACGTCATGGTGCGTTCGGCATCGCTCTCCGGCTCCCCGGCCGCCCGGGAAGCGCTGGTCAGTCCACGCACGGTTCCTCCGCCATCGATGGTCAGGGCCGCCGGCCCGGAACCGGGTCGCACATGTCGCAAGCACGTCGCCCACGCCCCACGCGTCGTCTGCGTGGTGCGCACGGCACCTCGCAAGGGTGGAGACGTCGCACGCGTGGCGCACACGGTTCACCGGCTCGGCAGTCGGGGAGGTAGACGAAGCAGCCGGTGGCGTGGTTGCGAGGGAAGGGGAAGGTGTGTCCGATTTGGCGGGGATCACCGCCGCCCGTCCACCTGGTACGGACCGGCGGTCAACCCGCGTCGCACGATGCACCCCCGCCGCGCTGGCACTCCGCTTGACCGAGTGCTAACCGCGTCATAGTCTCGGCGTTGGCACTCTCCGAGGGGGAGTGCCAGACACACAGCGACGGGCAGGTCCGGCACCCGCGACGACGGATCCACCTGGTCGCCACCTCAGACAGTTAACCCCGTGAGATCTCCGAAGGGGGAGGTCGGATCGTGACGACCGCCAGCTCCAAGGTTGCCATCAAGCCGCTCGAGGACCGCATTGTGGTCCAGCCGCTCGACGCCGAGCAGACCACGGCTTCGGGCCTGGTCATTCCGGACACCGCCAAGGAGAAGCCCCAGGAGGGCGTCGTCCTGGCCGTGGGCCCGGGCCGCTTCGAGGACGGCAAGCGCGTCGAGCTCGACGTCACCGTTGGCGACGTCGTGCTTTACAGCAAGTACGGCGGCACCGAGGTGAAGTACAACAACGAGGAGTACCTCGTTCTCTCGGCTCGCGACGTTCTCGCGATCGTCGAGAAGTAAGTCACCCGATTTGCCGTGATCTGCGCCCCTGGTTCCCGCGTCTAAACAACCCGGGGCAGGGGCGCAGTTCCGTTTGAGACAGCGGTCCCCACTGCGTGCCGAGGATCGCAATGAGAGGACTTGAAGCAACCCATGGCGAAGATCCTGAAGTTCGACGAGGACGCCCGTCGCGCCCTTGAGCGCGGCGTCAACAAGCTTGCCGACACGGTCAAGGTGACGATCGGCCCCAAGGGCCGCAACGTCGTCATCGACAAGAAGTTCGGCGCCCCCACCATCACCAACGACGGTGTCACCATCGCCCGTGAGGTCGAGGTCGACGACCCGTACGAGAACCTGGGCGCCCAGCTCGTCAAGGAGGTGGCGACCAAGACCAACGACATCGCGGGTGACGGCACCACCACCGCCACCGTGCTGGCCCAGGCGCTGGTCCGCGAGGGCCTCCGCAACGTCGCCGCGGGTGCTTCCCCGGCCGCCCTGAAGAAGGGCATCGACGCCGCCGTCAAGGCCGTGTCCGAGGAGCTCCTCGCGACCGCCCGGCCGATCGACGACAAGACCGACATCGCCGCCGTGGCCGGCCTGTCCGCGCAGGACAAGCAGGTCGGCGAGCTCATCGCCGAGGCGATGGACAAGGTCGGCAAGGACGGTGTGATCACCGTCGAGGAGTCCAACACCTTCGGCCTGGAGCTCGACTTCACCGAGGGCATGGCCTTCGACAAGGGCTACCTCTCGCCGTACATGGTCACCGACCAGGAGCGTATGGAGGCCGTCCTCGAGGACCCGTACATCCTGATCCACCAGGGCAAGATCGCCTCGATCCAGGACCTGCTGCCGCTGCTGGAGAAGGTCATCCAGGCGGGTGGCTCCAAGCCGCTGCTGATCATCGCCGAGGACGTCGAGGGCGAGGCCCTGTCGACCCTGGTCGTCAACAAGATCCGCGGCACCTTCAACGCGGTGGCCGTCAAGGCCCCCGGCTTCGGTGACCGCCGCAAGGCGATGCTCGGCGACATGGCCACCCTCACCGGTGCCACCGTCATCGCCGAGGAGGTCGGCCTCAAGCTCGACCAGGCCGGTCTGGACGTGCTGGGCTCCGCCCGCCGCGTGACCGTCACCAAGGACGACACCACCATCGTCGACGGCGGTGGCAAGGCCGAGGACGTCGCCGGCCGCGTCGCCCAGATCAAGGCCGAGATCGAGACCACCGACTCCGACTGGGACCGCGAGAAGCTCCAGGAGCGCCTCGCCAAGCTCGCCGGCGGCGTGTGCGTCATCCGTGTGGGTGCGGCCACCGAGGTCGAGCTCAAGGAGAAGAAGCACCGTCTGGAGGACGCCATCTCCGCGACCCGCGCCGCGGTCGAGGAGGGCATCGTCTCCGGTGGTGGCTCCGCGCTGGTCCACGCCGCCAAGGTGCTGGACGGCTCCCTCGGCAAGGAGGGCGACGAGGCCACCGGTGTCGCCGTCGTCCGCCGCGCCGTCGTCGAGCCGCTGCGCTGGATCGCGGAGAACGCCGGCCTCGAGGGCTACGTCATCACCGCGAAGGTCGCCGAGCAGGACAAGGGCCAGGGCTTCAACGCCGCCACCGGCGAGTACGGCGACCTGGTCAAGGCCGGCGTCATCGACCCGGTGAAGGTCACCCGCTCCGCCCTGGAGAACGCCGCCTCCATCGCCTCGCTGCTCCTGACGACCGAGACCCTCGTCGTCGAGAAGCCCGCCGAGGACGAGGCCGCCGAGGCCGGCCACGGCCACGGCCACGCACACTGACGCGCCGTACGGGCCGGGGGCGGCACCCCGCCGCCCCTCGCTGACCCACGGAACCCGGTCCCGCTTCGGCGGGGCCGGGTTTCGGGGTTGTGGGGCCGCGGTTTCCGGGGCTCTACGGCTCGGGCGGTGGTCCGGCCGGGGCGGGCGGGTCAGGCCGAGTGGTGCAGATGCTCCGGGCGGACCGGGTCGGTGAACGGGAGACCGCGGGCGTAGCGTTCCAGGGCGTCCAGCGCGTGGTCGGCCAGGCGGTGGAGCTCGGTGCCGAGGGAGCCGGCGACGTGCGGGGTGAGCAGCACGTTCGGCAGGTCGTACAACGGCGAGTCGGGGGGCGGGAGTTCGGGCTCGGTGACGTCCAGGACCGCGTTGAGGCGGCCGGTGAGCAACTCGGGCAGCAGGGCCGTCCCGTCGACGAGTGAGCCGCGGGCGGTGTTGATCAGCGTCGCCCCGTCGGGCATCAGGGCCAGTTCCCGTACGCCGAGCATATGGCGGGTGGCGGGCAGCTGCGGGGCGTGCACGGTGACCACGTCGCTGTCCGCGCACAGCGTGTCCAGCGGCACCGGCCGGGCGCCCAGACGGGCGGCCTCGGCGGCGTCGACGTACGGGTCGTGCAGCAGCACGCGCAGGTCGAAGGGGCGCAGCAGTTCGATGACGCGGCGCCCGATGCGGGAGGCGCCGATGACGCCGACGGTGCGGTGGTAGTTGCCGGCGCCGGCGAGTTCCCGCTGCCAGTCGTGCGGGCCGCGCACGGTGCGGTAACGGTGCGCGGAGTGCAGCACGCCCTTGTTGGCGAGCAGGATCGCGGCGAGCGTGTACTCGGCGACGGGCAGTGCGTTGGCGGCGGCGGCCGAGGTGACCGCGAGGCCGCGTTCCCAGCAGGCGTCGGTGAGGTGGTGTTTGACCGAACCGGCGGCGTGGATGACGGCACGCAGCCGGGGCGCCGCGTCCAGCACCCGCGCGGTGAGCGGCGGCGCGCCCCAGCAGGTGAGCAGGACCTCGGCGTCGGCGAGGGCGGCGGCGACCGCGGGGGGCGGGTCGGCCAGTTCGTGCGCGACGAGGTGGGGGTCGGTGCGGGCGAGCGCCGCGAGGCGGCTGCGGTGACGGGCGTCGAGCAGCCGGTCGGCGATGCCGGGCCCCATCGACAGCAGCAACGCGGGCCGCATCGGGGGCGTTTCCGCAGGTCCGTCGGGTTTGTCAGTGGTGGGGTGCATGGTGAGAAGGGTGCCTCGCACGTACCCGTCTCTCCCGCCGTTCCGCTGCGCTTTGCGGTGCCTCCCACGTAGTTGGCTGTCCCGCCGCGGGGCTCGCTCGCCGTGGCGCTTTGCGGCGTCCCGTACGTGGCTGTCTGCGGCGTCGCGGTGGTTTCTCGCCGTTGCGCCTGCGGCGGGCTGGGTGGGTGTTGGGTGCGGTGCCAGCCCTACAGACTTCGTCCTCCGGTCTGTCCCCTCCCGTTGGGGGA